>DASWON010000533.1:0-2193 GCA_036398735.1 Rhodopila sp. | reverse complement strand
GGGGCATCGCTCCGCCGGCGGGGTACACAAGCAAGGGCTCGGCCACGGACGACGTGTGCTTCGAAATTCCCCAAGTCGCGGGTAGCCGTGCGCGCCCAAGTCGTGGGCAGTCGTGCGTGGCAGCCACGTGATGGCGACTGCCGGCAGGTGTCGGGTTCAAAGCAGTTCGGTGTGGTCGTGGATAAGAACCGACACCGGGCGATCCTTCCCGTTCTCCGATCGGGTTGTATGAACTGCGCCCGCTCGACCGGGCGCCTCTCGCGCCTGTCGCCCGTCCGGGGGCTGCGGCCGGTTTGCCGCCCCGAAAATCTACCCGAGCCGCGCTCTCTCCCGCAGATCGAACTTCTGCACCTTTCCCGTCGATGTCTTCGGCAGCAGCCCGAACGTGACGTAGCGCGGGCACTTGTAGTGGGCCAGATGCTCACGGCACCAGGCGATGATCGCCGCCTCGGTCACCTCGCCCACACCCGGCTTCAGCGTTACGAAGGCCTGCGGCGTCTCACCCCATTTCGCGTCCGGACGAGCGACCACTGCCGCCTCCATGACCGACGGATGCTTGTAGAGAACCTCCTCGACTTCGAGTGACGAGATGTTTTCGCCACCCGAGATGATGATGTCCTTCGCCCGATCCTTGATCTCGACGTAGCCATCCGGGTGAGTCACGGCGAGGTCCCCGGTGTGGAACCAATCGCCGGCGAATGCCTCTTCGGTCGCCGGCTGGTTCTTCAGATATCCCTTCATCACCGTGTTGCCGCGCAGCATCAGCTCCCCCATGGTCGCGCCATCCGCCGGCATGCGCTGCATCGTCGCCGGGTTCAGTACGGCGGCCTCTTCCAGCATCGGTGTGTTGACGCCTTGTCTGGCCATGAAGGCCGCTTTTTCGTCGGGCGGCAGGTCGTCGAGGCCAGGCTGCCACAGACATACGGTGGAGGGGCCGTAGCTCTCGGTCAGGCCATACAGATGGGTCACGGCGAACCCCATCGCCTCCATCTGCGCGATGACGGCGGAGGGCGGCGCGGCGCCGCCGGTGGCGATCTTCACCGTCTGGTCGAAGGTGCGGCGGGCCGCCTCGGGCGCATGGATCAGCATCGACAGCACCACCGGCGCGCCGCACATATGCGTCACCCCATGATCCGCGATCGCGGCGAAAATCAGGGCAGGCTCCACCCGGCGCAGGCAGACGTGCGTGCCGCCCGCCAGGGTCACGGCCCAGGTATAGGTCCAGCCGTTGCAGTGAAACATCGGCAACGTCCAGAGATAGACGCTCTGCGGCGCCAGTCCGAAGGTCAGCGCGTTGGCGCAGGCGTTCAGGTAGGCGCCGCGGTGGTGCGCGACGACGCCTTTGGGATTGCCGGTCGTGCCGGATGTATAGTTCAGCGCGATCGCCTGCCATTCGTCATCCGGCAGCACGACGGGATGGGCCGGATCGCCGGCCGCCACGAACGTCTCGTATTCGATCTCACCGATTCGCTCGCCACCCGCGTCGTCGATATCGACCACCAGGATCGGCAGGTCCGCGACCGCCGGCGCCATCACCGAAGCGAACTCGGTATCAGTCAGCACGACTTTGGTCTCCGAGTGCCGGAGGATGAAGTCGATGGCCGCGCGGTCGAGCCGGATGTTGATCGAGCACAGCACCGCCCCGAGCATCGGCACCGCGTAGTGTGCCTCCAGCATCTGCGGCGTGTTGGGGGCCATGATCGCCACGGTGTCCCCCTTGCCGACCCCTGCCCGAGCCAGCGATGAGGCCAGACGGCGGGCGCGTTCCAGGAATTCCGCGTAGGTGAACCGCCGATCGCCATGGATCACCGCGACCCGGTTCGGATAGATCCGCGCTGCCCGTGCCAGGAACGAAACCGGCGACAGGGGCACGTAGTTCGCCGGTCGGCGATCGAGGTTCTGCTCGAAGATGGACATAGGCGCTTCCTCCTGGCCCGTCAGGCGGGCCCTCGGGCCAAGCTATGGCACGAGCGGCACGGTTGCCAATCCGCGAGGAAGACCGATGACCGCCCGGTGGCCGATGACCCTGTGGGACGGCCTCGGGGCGGCAACGGCAACGGCAACGGCAACGGCAACGGCAACGGCAACGGCAACGGCAACGGCAACGGCAACGGCAACGGCAACGGCAACGGCAACGGCAACGGCAACGGCGGCAAATCCGGTTGCGCGATCCGCGTCAACTGCGGATTGCGG
>DASWON010000532.1:0-20326 GCA_036398735.1 Rhodopila sp. | reverse complement strand
GGGCGAAGCGGGGTTGACCTATTTCGGAGTTTTCGCCAAGCTCGTTCGCGTAGCGGACGAGGCGTTTATTTTCAATGGACGTTCCCGCAGGCCGCCGCTCGATCGGATCAACGCACTGCTGTCGTTTCTTTATGCGATGCTTGGCCATGACTGCCGGTCAGCGCTGGAGACGCATGGTCTTGATTCACAGGTGGGCTTTTTCCACACCGATCGCCCCGGACGGGCCAGTCTCGCGCTCGATCTCATGGAGGAGTTGCGGCCGATCATTGCTGATAGGTTGGCGCTCAGTCTGATCAACCGCCGCCAGCTCGCAAGCGCCGATTTCATCGTGGAGGAGGCCGGTGGGGTAAGGCTGACCGACGACGCCCGCAAGCAGGTGCTGATATCCTGGCAGGAGCGCAAACGGGATGAACTGCGCCACCAGTTTCTGAGCGAAACCGTTCCGCTTGGCCTTGTGGCCTCGATCCAGGCGCAGCTTCTCGCGCGCCATTTGCGGGGCGACCTGGACGGCTATCCGGCATTTATCTGGAAGTGAGCCGGCGACATGCTGATGCTCGTCACGTATGATGTGAACACCGAGACGCAATCGGGCCGCCGACGGTTGCGTCGCGTGGCGCGCGCCTGCCTTGATTACGGCCAGCGTGTGCAGCAGTCCGTATTTGAGTGTGAGGTGGACCCGGCGCAATGGGCTGCTCTCCGTGCTCGATTGCTCGGGGAGATTGATGCCGAGCGCGACAGTTTGCGTTTCTACCGGCTCGGCGCGCAGGGCCGGCAGCGTGTGGAGCACGTTGGTGCCAAGCCGATCCTGGATCTGGAGGGGCCGCTGGTATTTTAGCCGCGCGCGAACCCGCAGCGGGCAGGGTTCGCCGGGGGGGATCGCGCGGAGGGAAAACCTCATGTCGCCAATGCGTTGATTGATCATCCATCGGCGAGATGCGGCGGATACCGCAATGACAGCGAATGCTCGCGCACGCATCGCTATTTATTCTAGACTTCCAATGGGTTAGGATGGCGGGGGTCGCTCCCCGTGCGGGAGCGCGGATCGAAACTCGCTCGTGGCTGGCGTTACGACCGTGTGGACCGGGTCGCTCCCCGTGCGGGAGCGCGGATCGAAACGTCGGCCAGGTGTCGGTCGAAAGCGCCGGCTTCACGTCGCTCCCCGTGCGGGAGCGCGGATCGAAACGGCCTACGTCGCGGACTTCAACCGGGTCCTCGACGTCGCTCCCCGTGCGGGAGCGCGGATCGAAACATCGCGCCGTCCCGGTCGTCCGGTGCAGGCAGCAGTCGCTCCCCGTGCGGGAGCGCGGATCGAAACCCCGGCGTCCGCGCGCGGCTGTCCATGGGCGTTGTCGCTCCCCGTGCGGGAGCGCGGATCGAAACGCTGCTGACGGGTATGGATCGGGCTGAGTTAAGGTCGCTCCCCGTGCGGGAGCGCGGATCGAAACCATAAAAGTCAAGGATGCGGTATTCAAATCCAACGGTCGCTCCCCGTGCGGGAGCGCGGATCGAAACGCCTGGCTGGCGTTTATGTTCGGCGCCGAACAGCGTCGCTCCCCGTGCGGGAGCGCGGATCGAAACCCGTCAAAGATGACAAGCGGCCTACGACCCTGAGTCGCTCCCCGTGCGGGAGCGCGGATCGAAACGGTCCGGGCAAACAGAACAGCTACACCGAGGCCGGGTCGCTCCCCGTGCGGGAGCGCGGATCGAAACCCGATCACCTTCAGGTAGTCTTGGGGGCGGTCCTGTCGCTCCCCGTGCGGGAGCGCGGATCGAAACACCATAAAGCACCCAATACATTCAAGGTCATCCTGTCGCTCCCCGTGCGGGAGCGCGGATCGAAACTTGGCACCCTTGCGATCAGCGATCTTGTCGGCCCGTCGCTCCCCGTGCGGGAGCGCGGATCGAAACTGACGCGCGCCCTTTGGCCGTCCGCTATGGCCAGGTCGCTCCCCGTGCGGGAGCGCGGATCGAAACACGCCTTCGAGGAATACTGGCGCGCTGCTGGGCGGTCGCTCCCCGTGCGGGAGCGCGGATCGAAACTGCGTTATCGAGGAGATTTAGGTTTAGAAATCCGCGTCGCTCCCCGTGCGGGAGCGCGGATCGAAACACTGACGGCCTCCGTCTACACCGCTGAGACGCGCGTCGCTCCCCGTGCGGGAGCGCGGATCGAAACCTCGCCGCCGCCAGGGAGGAAACAGATGCCGATCGTCGCTCCCCGTGCGGGAGCGCGGATCGAAACGTTCCACTCTTTCCCAGCGTCGTCGAAAACGCTGGTCGCTCCCCGTGCGGGAGCGCGGATCGAAACTTCTCCGGTTTTACGAACTGAACCGTAATCCCACGGTCGCTCCCCGTGCGGGAGCGCGGATCGAAACCACCCAACCCCAATGGGCTTCGGAAGGCCATACGGTCGCTCCCCGTGCGGGAGCGCGGATCGAAACTCTGTGATTGGCCTTCTGATATTCCTTGTCTTCCGTCGCTCCCCGTGCGGGAGCGCGGATCGAAACACCTCGCCGGTCGGCGACCCCGCGGGCGGGACAGGTCGCTCCCCGTGCGGGAGCGCGGATCGAAACTCAGCGGCACGAAGTCTCTGGGCCAGGTGCCGGCGTCGCTCCCCGTGCGGGAGCGCGGATCGAAACGAGCCCGAGTATCCGACGAAGAAAGGCAGCCGCGGTCGCTCCCCGTGCGGGAGCGCGGATCGAAACATTGTTGATATCGCGCACGCACTGGCGATGCGCGTCGCTCCCCGTGCGGGAGCGCGGATCGAAACAGGGCGACATGCCAGCGCTGCGATGGGCGCACGTGTCGCTCCCCGTGCGGGAGCGCGGATCGAAACAAGCTGACCGGCCTCGGCACACCGACGGCCGCGGGGTCGCTCCCCGTGCGGGAGCGCGGATCGAAACGCCACACGCCTTCTGGAGACTGCGATGCAAGCCTTGTCGCTCCCCGTGCGGGAGCGCGGATCGAAACATTCGAATACGGCACGAATGCCCACCTCCAGCACCGTCGCTCCCCGTGCGGGAGCGCGGATCGAAACAAATCTTGGCTTCGCGGGCATCTCAAAATCTGATGTCGCTCCCCGTGCGGGAGCGCGGATCGAAACAACCACATAGCGCGCCATGTTTTCAGCGGTCGGGTGTCGCTCCCCGTGCGGGAGCGCGGATCGAAACATCAAAATTGGCGCACCCGTTGGATCACCGCCAAGGTCGCTCCCCGTGCGGGAGCGCGGATCGAAACAATCTCGCCTGGACGGAGATGCAGAGGCTTACCGTCGCTCCCCGTGCGGGAGCGCGGATCGAAACACCCCGGTCAATCCCGATTACGTCGCCCCCGGACGGTCGCTCCCCGTGCGGGAGCGCGGATCGAAACTCGGCAATGCGCGAGGCATACCCCTTGCTGATTGTCGCTCCCCGTGCGGGAGCGCGGATCGAAACCTCCGGAAATCATCCGTCAATTCCAGCCATTATAGTCGCTCCCCGTGCGGGAGCGCGGATCGAAACGCACAACCTCGCGCGGGGTGACGTCAGCCATGGGACAGGTCGCTCCCCGTGCGGGAGCGCGGATCGAAACACCTCTCCAGCGGATTGCGCAGTCTGCGTGCTGCGTGTCGCTCCCCGTGCGGGAGCGCGGATCGAAACTGGGCGGGCATGCCGAGGGCGGCTGCCGCCGCCGTCGCTCCCCGTGCGGGAGCGCGGATCGAAACCACATGAAATATGGATAAAACTGATGCATGTCAGTGTCGCTCCCCGTGCGGGAGCGCGGATCGAAACCCGGACATCAAAGCGAACGCGTGGGCGGACGTGCGTCGCTCCCCGTGCGGGAGCGCGGATCGAAACGCCGCATGGACCGACGGCATCAGATATTCCCGCGAGTCGCTCCCCGTGCGGGAGCGCGGATCGAAACATCCAGCTTGGCACCGTGAATTTGCTCACGGCGGTCGCTCCCCGTGCGGGAGCGCGGATCGAAACTCCCTCCGCGAGGACGTGTTCGAGCGTCGCGTTCGGTCGCTCCCCGTGCGGGAGCGCGGATCGAAACATGACGTTCATACCGTTGCCGTAATTGGCAGGGTGTCGCTCCCCGTGCGGGAGCGCGGGTCTAAACCTGCGGCGATTGGCGGCCCTGGCACGCCAGCGAGCGGCGCTGGACCGCACGCTGGCATTCGCACGCCCGAACTATGTCCGTATCGATCAAATAACAGGCAGGCCGGGACTATCGTGCCCGTGCGCCTCTCCATTCCAGCCCTCGATGCAGCACATGCGCCCGAGCCGCTACATGTTCGCCTTATGGATCTTGCCGAGATAGGTGTAGATGGTTGCGCGCGACAGGCGGAAATACTCCGCCAGTCTTGGCACGGCCTGTTTCAACCTGAACACGCCACCCTTCTCGAGCGCACGGAAGATGCGCAGCCGATCTTCTCGAACGCCGATGTCCAGTGGCGCGCCGAGATTTGCCTCCTCGGCGGAGATGACGGTTCGCACGACGTGGGCGATATCGTCGACAACCCTCGGCGGCGCGGCGAACGCTTCATCCAGTCCTGTCAGTTCGGATAGCACGCGGCCGGCCGAAGCCAGCTCCGTGACGTCGATATTGATGCACAGTGCCCCGAACGCCGTGCCATCGGGTCGCCGCAGCAGCATCATTGTCGACTTCAATGTGCGCCCGCGCGGCGTCCGAATGAGCTCGTTGGTGCGCTCCGGGACGTCCTCGCCGTGCGCCAGCAACCACTGACTGATCTCGTTCACCGGCGCGCCGACGCTGCGATCGGTGAGATGGCCGGCGATGTCAATCACCGCCGCGTCGGGTTGGCGCAGATCATGCAACACGACTTCACAGGTCCGCCCGAAGCTTGTCGCGATCGCGTGGACGACCGGGCGCAGTGCCTGCAGCACAACGTCGGCGTGGGCATCGCTTGCTAAGGGCGGACGTCCGGGCGGAGGACGACGGCGCTGGGGTCCGGCTGGCTCTGTCATACGTCTCCCGGGACGGATCATCGATGCGGCCGCTCCAGCCGCATGGCGGGTTCTGGGACATACCTGGACGCTTTGTCCAGAAGCTTGACATTACGTCCATCTGACGCAGAATGTGCTCGACCGCGACGAACCGCGGGACCGGGGACCGAAACGCTCGTCACCTTCTCAAAGCATGAGAGCGAGCCGTGCGCCGCAAAGAATGCCAGAGTGCCGGGAAGCGACCGGGCAGCGTCATCCGGACCAACGTCCGGTTCACGCGGCGATGATGGACCACGGCGCCAGCTACCGTCCCGGCATCGGGACCTGCTTCATCAAACCGGTCCGGCGGTGAGCATGGGTCGGCGCCATGGCCGCACACTATGACCGCCCTGGCGATTGAAGGTCTGCGGAAGACGTTCCGCGACGCACAGAAGGGCCGCC
This sequence comes from Rhodopila sp., assembly GCA_036398735.1. Classification (GTDB taxonomy): domain Bacteria; phylum Pseudomonadota; class Alphaproteobacteria; order Acetobacterales; family Acetobacteraceae; genus Rhodopila. Next base: position 14,939 of record DASWON010000532.1, on the reverse strand, counting down.
ACGTTCACGCCATCGACACCATCGACCTGCATATCCAAAGCGGCGAGTTTGTCTCGCTGCTGGGGCCCAGCGGCTGCGGCAAGACCACCACGCTGCGCTGCATCGCCGGCTTCGAAACGCCCGACGACGGCGCCATCCGCTTCGACGGCACCGACGTGGTGCATACCCCGCCGGAGCGCCGCGACATCGGGCTGGTGTTCCAGAACTACGCGCTGTTCCCCCACATGACGGTGGCGGAGAATGTCGGCTTCGGCCTGCAGATGCGCAAAGTAAAAAAGGCCGATGCCCGCCAGCGCATCGCCGCGGTGCTCGACATGGTGCAGCTGTCCGACATGGGCGGCCGCTACCCCCGCCAGCTCAGCGGTGGACAGCAGCAGCGCGTCGCGCTGGCCAGAGCACTGGTAATCGAACCGCGCATCCTGTTGCTGGACGAGCCGCTCGCCAATCTCGACGCCAGGCTGCGCGACGAGATGCGGTTCTTCATCCGCTCGCTGCAGCAGCGGCTGGGCATCACCACGATATACGTCACGCACGACCAGGCCGAGGCAATGGTGATGTCGGACCGTATCGTCGTCATGTTCGGTGGCCTGGTCAGCCAGTTCGATACACCTGAAACCATCTACGGCCGTCCCGCGTCACGCCAGGTGGCGGATTTCGTTGGCCTGTCGAACTTCATTCCCGGCCGTATCACGGGGCGTGAGGGCGGCACGCGGCTGCTGGTGGAAACCGGGCTGGGTGTCCTGAAGTGCGACTGCAAAAGGCCGCCGGTGACCCATGGCAGGGCCATGATCGTGCTGCGGCCGGAAGTGATCAGCATCGCGCCAGCGCCACCCGATGTTCCTCCGGGTACGATCGATAATCTGTTTCCGGCGGAGGTGCGGGAACGCCATTACCTTGGCCATGCGACCGACTACCGGGTTGCCTGCCGCGACGGTTCGGTGCTGCAGGTTCTCGGGGGCGCCATGGACGAGGTGGTGCCAGGCCGCGAAGTCTGGTGCAGCTTTCCGCCGGACCGCAGCTGGCTGATCCCCGTGCTGCCCGGAGCCGCGCCGTGAACCAGGCCATCGGCCGGATCGTCCTGACGGCGCCGCGGCGCAGGGCGGCCGGCCGGTGGCGCTGGCTGCTGATCCTGCCCGCTCTGCTGCTGGTGCTGCTGTTCCTCGGCGTGCCGTACCTCAACATCGTGGTGATGAGCTTTCGCACGCCGTCCACCGGCGCGCCGTATGCGCCAGGATTCACCGTTGCAAGCTACGCCAAGGCACTGAGCGACCCGTTGTACCTCGGCATCCTGTGGCGCACGCTGCGCATCAGCGTGCTGGTGACCGCGTTGTGTCTGCTGATCGCCTACCCGGTTTCCTATCACCTGGCGCGTACCCGCTCGCGTTTTCGCGGCCTGCTGTTCGCGTGCATCCTGTCGCCGCTGCTCGTCGGCGTGGTGATCCGCTGTTACGGCTGGATCATCCTGCTCGCGAACAACGGGCTGGTGAACGTGACGCTGCGGCAATGGGGCCTGATCCGGCGGCCGCTGCCGATGCTGAACAACGAGTTCGGCGTCACCCTGGGGCTGGTACATATCTACCTGCCGTTCATGATCCTGCCGCTGCTCGGCGCCATCCAGGGCATCAACCCGTCGCTCGAGGAGGCCGCCCGTTCGCTGGGGGCGTCACGGATCTGGGTCATGCGGCACGTGGTGTGGCCGCTCTCGGCCCCCGGCGTGCAGTCCGGCACCGTGCTGGTTTTCGTCCTGTCCGTCAGCTCCTACGTCACGCCCGTGGTGCTCGGTGGCAGCCGCGTGCAGATGATGGCACCGATCGTGGTGCAGCAGCTCGATGAGGCGTTCCTGTGGCCGTTCGGCACCGCGCTGGCGATCGTTCTCGCCATCACCGGCGGGCTCAGCGTGGTCGCCTGGTTCCGCATCACCCAGCGGCTGTTCAAGGGGGCTCTGTGACGATGCGTACGGCGACGACGGCTCCCGAACGTGTCGGCCATGCGGTGTTCGTTACGTTCGTCACGCTGGCCTATGTTTTCCTGATGGCGCCGATCGTCGTGGTGGTGCTGGCATCGCTGAACGCCGGGAATTACCTGAAGTTTCCACCGGAGGGATTGTCCCTGCGCTGGTACGCCACGTTCTTCCACAGCGCCCCGTTCCTCAATGCCATGGCGGTTTCACTGCGGGTCGCGGTGATCGCCACGATCCTGTCCACCATCATCGGCACACTCGCCGCGGTCTACTACACCCGCTTCACCACCTGGGGGCGGCAGACCCTGCGCATGGTCATGATCGCGCCGATGCTGCTGCCCGAAGTCCTCACCGCGATCGCGCTGCTGCTGTATTACTACGTCATCGGGCTGGGCACGCAGACGCTGATCGGGCTTCAGATCGGCCACGTGCTGGTCACCATGCCCTACGTGTTCCTGAACGTCACCGCCAACCTGGGCAACCTGGATCCGGCCCTGGAGGAGGCAGCCAGGAGTCTCGGCGCCTCCCCCGCCGCAGCCTTCAGTCGCATCAGTCTGCCGCTGATGAAGCAGGGCGTGGTCAACGGCGCGATGTTCGCCTTCATCATTTCGTTCGACCTGTTCTCGATCTCCCTGCTGCTGAAGGGTGTCGACACCGTTACCTTGCCGATCCAGCTGTTCGACTATCTGCAATGGAATTTCGATCCCACCGCGGCCGCGGTCTCGACGATGTCGATCCTGGTCACTCTGACCGTGGTGCTGCTCACCGACCGCTTCGTCGGCCTGCGCACGGTGCGGTTCTGATGCCCTGCCGTCCCCCTTTGCTCCCGCCAATCTCTCGGAGATCTTGATGCAGCTCAGAACGCCGATGCGGGTCAGAACGCGGATACCGCCCCGCGCGCCGATACCGCCCGTCGCAACGCAGTCCAGCGACACGATGCCGCCCGTCGCAACGCAGTCCAGCGCGGCGATGCAGGCCAGCGACACGATGCCGCCCGGCGTCGCGACGCAGCCCACGCTCACGCGTCGCGGCCTGCTGGCGTCATCCGTCGCCGCCGGCGCGATCGCCCTGCTGTCGACACCGCATATCGCGCGCGCCCAGGCGAAGACGCTGATCGTCACCTGCTACGGGGGTGCCTATGAGAAGCTCTTCCGCGAACAGCTGATTCCGACCTTCGAGAAGGAAACCGGCGCGACCGTGCGGCTGGTGCTGGGTCTGGCCAAGGACAACATCCCGTTGCTGCGGGCTGCCGGCATCGACAATCCGCCGCTCGATGTCTGCATGACCAACGAGGTCATCGCCGAGATCCTGCGCACCGAGGGTTATTTCACGGCGTTGCCCGAGGACAAGGTGACGAATCTGAAGGACGTGGCGCCGATCGCGCGGTATCCCGGCGACATGGCGGTCACCGGCATGCTGCAGCCGGTCGGTATCGCCTATCGCACCGACACGGTCAGCGATCCGGTGACGAGCTGGAAGGGCCTGTTCGAGCGCCCGGACCTCAAGGGCCAGATCGGCATGTACAACATCACCAACTCGCTGGGCTTCATGTTCGTGCTGATGATGGCGCGCATCTACGGCGGGTCGGAAACTGCCTACGACGCCGCATTCAAGCAGATCCAGACGCTGAAGCCGTTCAGCCAGGTGGACTTCTCCGGGACCATGGAGATCCAGCTCACCCGTGGCGAGGTGGACGTCGCACCGCTCGACTTCGCTGCCGTGATGCGGCTGCAGCGCCAGGGTGTGCCGGTCGACGCCAAGGTGCCGTCCGAGGGCATGGTCGCCTTCGATCAGGTGTTCAATGTCACCAAGGGCAGCAAGAGCAAGGACCTGGCGTTCGCCTGGGTGGACTACTTCCTGCGGCCGGAGACCCAGCAGAAGCTGGTCAACGGCTTCTTCATTTCGCCGACCAACCTGAAGACCGTCATTCCCCCCGAACTGGCGACGTCGCCGATCATGATCACCGGCGACCGGCTGCAGCGCGTCGTACGCCATGACTGGGCGACAGCGAACCGGCAGCGCGACAAGATCGTGGAGCAGTGGAACCGGCTGATGACCTGACTGATTTGAACGCCCCGCGCCCCACCACAGGACTGTATACCCCGATGCCGAACCCGCCATTTGAGCTCACCGCCGACGACCTTGATGCCATGGCGGTCGGGGCCTGGATCCTCGGCACCGGAGGGGGTGGCGATCCCTATTTCAGCCTGCTGGAGGCGCGTCAGCACCTGGCTGACGGCCGCCGCGCCCGGGTGATCGACCCGCTGGCGCTGCCCGACGACGCGCTGGTCGCCTGTGTCGGCCAGATGGGGGCGCCGCTGGTGAAACAGGAACGGCTGGTCGACGGGCCGGTGCTGGCCAGCACGATCCCGATGATGGAAGCCCATCTCGGACGCCGTTTCGACGCCGTGATGCTTTGGGAAATCGGCGGCAACAACGGCTTTCAGGCAGTGCTCGCCGGTATGTTGCTGGATCTGCCGGTGGTCGACTGCGACGCCATGGGGCGCGCCTTTCCGCAGGCGGACATGACGACCTTCGCGATCTGCGACCTGCCTGCCTACCCGTGGACCATGGTCGATCTGCGGCGCAACCGCATCATTTTCGCCGAAGCCGAGGATTGGGCCTGGATGGAGCGCATGACGCGGCGCATGTGCACGGTGCTGGGTTCCTCGGCCGCGACCTGCAAGGCGCCGCGCACCGGCGCCGAGGTCAAGAGTTCGACCTGCCTGCATACGCTGTCGCAGGCACTGCGCATTGGCCGCACCGTGATCGCGGCGCGCGAAGCGCATGAAGATGCGGTGGACGCCCTGGTCACGGCCGAACGCGGCAAGATCCTGTTCCGCGGCAAGATTACCGATGTCATGCGCCGCACCACCGAGGGCTGGCTGCGTGGCACCATCGAGATCGAGGGCCTCGACGCCGACCAGGCCAGCCGCATGCGTATCGCTTTCCAAAATGAATTCGTGGTCGCGTGGCGCGATGACCAGGTGTGCGCCACGGTGCCCGACCTGATCTGTCTGATCGACAGCAGCTCGGGCGATGCCATCGGCACCGAAACCGTGCGATACGGCCAGCGCGTCACCGTCGTGGCGTTGCGGGCGCCGTCGATCCTGACCAGCGAGAAGGGCCTGCGCCACGTCGGGCCGCGTGCGTTCGGCTACGACCTCGATTTCCATTCGGTGTTTGGCGAGTACGTTGCATGATGCGCATCGGCATTGATGTCGGCGGCACCAACACGGATGCAGTGCTGATCCACGAAGGAACAGTGCACCGGGCCGTCAAGTGCCCGACCACGGCGGACGTCACCGGCGGTATCCTGCTAGCGTTGCAGGAATTGCTGCGCGTCGCCGCCGTATCGACCAGCCGTATCGGTACGGTGATGATCGGCACCACGCATTTCACCAACGCCGTGGTGCAGCGGCGTGACGTGGCGCGCGTCGCGGCGGTGCGGATCGGCCTGCCTGCCGCGGCGACGCTGCCGCCGTTCGTCGACTGGCCGGCCGATCTGCGCGACATGGTGCGCGGCCCGGTGCATATGATCCGTGGCGGGTACGAAGTTGATGGCCGTCCCCTGGTGCCGTTCGACCGATGCGCGATGCGCGATGCCGCGCGACAGATCGCCGAATCCGGGGTCGCCGCTGCCGCGGTCTGCGCTGTGTTCTCGCCGCTGAACCCCGATCTGGAACAGGAGGCCGGCGACATCCTGCGCCAGGAATGTCCCGGCATCGCGGTCACGCTTTCGCATGAGCTCGGGCGCATCGGTCTGCTCGCTCGGGAGAACGTCACGCTGCTGAATGCCTCGCTGGTCGGCATGGCGCGTGCCACCGTTGCCGCGTTTCGCACGGCGATCGCGCAGGCCGGCATCACCGCGCCGCTGTTCATCACCCAGAACGACGGCACCGTCGCCAGTGCGGAAGAAGCCGCGGCATTTCCGGTGCGTTCGTTTGCGTCCGGCCCCACCAACTCATTGCGCGGAGCCGCGTTCCTGTCGGGGCTGGAGGATGCGCTGGTGGTCGATGTCGGCGGCACCACCGCCGATATCGGTGGCCTCGTGCGCGGCTTCCCGCGGGAGGCCAACAACGTCGTGCAGGTCGGCGGCGTGCGCACGCTTTTCCGCATGCCGGACCTGTTGTCGATCGGCCTCGGCGGCGGCACGCTGTGCGATCCGGAAAACCCTTCGCGCATCGGACCGCGCAGCGTCGGCTTTCGGCTGACCGAACAGGCGCTGGTGTTCGGCGGTTCGCAACTCACCTGCACCGATATCGCGGTGGCGGCGGGGCTGATCGAACTCGGCGATCGCGGCCGGGTCAGCAATCTGTCCCCCGCTTTCATCCAGGCGGCACTGGCACGCATGCACGCGATGCTGGCCGACAGCGTCGATCGCATGAAGACCGATGCGCGGTCCGTCCCGCTGGTGGCGGTGGGCGGCGGCGCGTTCCTGGTGCCTGAGCATCTGCCCGGTGTCGCCGAGGTTGTTCGCGTGCCCCATGCCGGAGTCGCCAACGCACTGGGCGCCGCAATCGCACAGGTCAGCGGCGAAGTGGACCAGATCTTCACCGAATCCAGCCGCGAGGCCGCGATGGCCAGCGCTCAGCAGCAGGCCGAGGCGAAGGCCATCCGCGCCGGCGCCCGCGCCGACAGCCTCAAGCTGGTCGAGATGGAGGACATCCCGCTGGCCTATCTGCCCGGCAACGCGTTGCGCGTGCGCGCCCGGGTGGTCGGGGATATCCAGGCATCAGCCGGCGTTCGTGCCGATGATCCGGCCTCGTGACGGGTTGCGGACCCGCGCAAGGTGGCCGGCCGTAGCGTCGATATCGGCGGAACGTTTATCGGTCCGGGCCGAGACCTAACATCCGCCGTGGCATGCCGGGGGCTGACAGCGCCTGACGCGCCGGAACGCGGCGTGATGCAGCGCATGCCCGTGATGCTCCGTTCCCGCCGGGCTTGCGGCATCCGATAGCACGTTGCGGGTGCATGGTGCCGCCACACCGGTCACCAACGCCATCATCGTGCGCAACGGCGCGCGCGCCGCCCCGCAGGTTCACGTTGCAATCGACAAGGTTGTTCTTGTCTCATACAGACGCCGGATTGGCGGCTCTTTGGCGAAGGCCGGCCGGTATCTCAATGACTTCGCGCGCAGTCGCCACGACAATCCTGCGGACAGACCTGTCAGCGCCAACGCTGATCGGCCTCAGACCCCGACCAGCACCACGCCACCGCCGGCGGTGATCTTGTTCCCCCGCAGCGTTACCCCACTTACGGTGATCGTGCCGCCTGGGCCTAAAATGGCTGGATTGTCGCAGTTCGCCTGAATCGACCCGCCGCTGATCGTGCCGCCGGCCAGCCCGTTCTCGGTGTTCTCCTCGCCGCACGCCAGAATGCCGTGGTCCCGGTCGCCGGCGCCTTTCAGAATCGTGGCATCGGTGATCTTGAACGGCACTGTCGCGCCGTTCGGGATATCGAACGGTTTTCCGGGCGCGGACGCGAACGTGCCGCCGTTGACGATCAACTCGGGGCCACGGTACTTGATCGCATGTGCCTCGTTGGTGCCGTTCGATATCACGTTGGTCAACGTCAGGCGGCGGCATTCGCTGCCAACGTAGAGGTTGTGGGTCAGCGACCCGGTATTGGCCTTGAGCCCGTTGCCGCTGATGTTGCTGTCCGAGATGGCGATAACGGACGGGAATCCGCCGTGCCCGACACCGCACTGGTTATTGGTCAGCGTCATATTGTCGATCTTCAGGTAACCGCAGCCGGCATCCGGCCGGATGGCCGAGGTCAGCTGCCCCTGTCCCTGATCCATCGCGACATTCGTAATGGTACCGTTTTGAATGATTGAATCCGCTGCCGGGCACAGCAACCCCATGCCGCGAGCCAGCGTCGCGGTTTTGCCCGCCGCATTGAACGTGGCCCCACCGAGGTCGATCAACAGCGGCACTGACCAGGCCGGCGGCGTATCGGTATAGACACCGCGATCAAGCTGGATCTTGTCGCCGGCGGTCGCCGTCGGGATCGCCGCGGAGAGCGTCTTGAGCGCACGTGACGGACCGGCCTGGATGACTTTGCCGGAACTGCCCGGTGCGATGGCTGACGGCTTCGGCATCGGGGGCAGCGCGGGCAAACCCGACCTGCCGTCAACGCCGGCCGTGGTCCAGGGCGGCGGGAGGCTCTTGTTGTACATGCTCCCGTTGGGTTCGACATGCTTCCAAATGCCGGAGGTGATCTGCATGTAGACCTCCCCCTGACGCACCAGGATCTGGCCGACCGCCTCGCCCTGGTAGACGGGGAAGACCTGGTCCATCTTGTAGTAGGCCGGCACGCCATTCAGCATCCGGATCTGATGCGTGGCTCCGGCCTGATCCCTGAGATAGGGTTCGCCGCCGATGACTCCATTGAAGACCATTTGTTGCGAATTCTCCGGCGACGGGAAGGGGGCCTTGGCCGGGTCGGCCGGGAAATAGTTCTCCCTGGCTGGAGACGGAGACGGAGACGGAGACGGAGACGGAGACGGAGATGGAGTGGCGTCACGACCATTCTCCAGCAGCTTGTTCAGCAGCGCGGTGTCGTCGGCGCTGAACGGATAGGTGAGCGTGATGGTGGCGGCCATCTGGATTACTTCGCGGCGGCCCGGCGACGCCCCGCCGCCTTGCCGGATTGGTCCCGTTCTGGCGCCACGGTCCATCCGGCCGCTTCGGCACTGCGCGTCGTGGATCGCGATCAATGCGCGTCCATGCGACGTCGGCTCGATGCCACGCCGTGTGTGTTCGAGCAGGGTCGCTCCAAGCGCGTGCTCGACGTTCGCAATGGAATGCAATATCGCCGACTGAGAGATGCGCAGTTGCTGGGCCGCTTTGGTCAGACTTCCGGCCTCGATGGTCGCGAGCAGCGTATCCAGGTCCCGTGCGTTCAGGTGGCGATCGGTCTGATGGGTCATCGTGTCCTCATATCAGTCCTGCAATGGCGCCATGGGATGCCAGGGATTGATCGCGTCGTCGAGGTAAACATACTTCGGGTCCCCTCGTCCCGCGGACGCCCTGGCTTCGTTCCGTCGTCGCTCAGGCCGCGTGCGAGGTTGAATGGGGGCAGCGGACAGAGCCCACGCGGTTCTGTCGCAGAGTCCGTGCTGGTGAAACGGCCGGGCTGTCCGATCCGGCGAGTGTCGGGATTCATTATTGATGAAAGTCATCTATCCTTTGAACCTGGTCGCGACACCCAGGCTGGCGATAGGATGTTGCGTTCCGCTGCAACCTCGTGCGGCGGGTCCGGTTCGGTACAAGCCGTGGCACGGCGAGGCGACCACGGGCGGCGCCGGTACCGCGGGATCGAGCCTTCAGGCGCAGGCAGTCGAGTGCTGGGATGATCGTGTGGGCGGTTCGATGGCATCTGATGGTGCCGATCAGCGACCGCGAGCTTCAACTCATGGTGCCGGATCGCGGCGTCGAGGTGAACCGCACTACCATCTTCCGACGGATCCAGGCCGGTGCCGTTGAGCGGCCGGCGAGTTGCCTATCGCCGGCGTTGATAATTCGGCTGGCTGATCCGAGAGGAACCCGAGGTATACGGCTACCAGCCGTCGGATGCGGCCCTGCGTCGCCGGGGTCTTGTGCTGAACAGCAAGATACGCCGTCGCCTGATGAAGCAGGGCCTTCAACCCGCGCCGTGCCGCTCGACCGAGGTGATCAGACGGCCGGTGGCGACGATCAGAGACGCCGTGGAGGGTCGATCAGGTCTTCGGCCGGAGGTACGTATAGCGGGCGTACGGGTCGGGTGTGAAGGTCACGCCCGTAATCCTCGGGCTGACGACGATCGTGCGGCCCAGAATGACCAGCGGATTCATGGTTGCCGCCGCGTCCGCCACTTTTTCCTGGATTCGCCTGTAAGCTGCCAGCCGAGCTGGCGCATCGCTGGAGTTGCGATATTTGATGTGCAGGGCGTCGACCTCCGGATCGCTGTAACGCGCCCAGTTGCTGCTGCCGGCCGCATCGGACTTGGTCACGATCGCCGAATTGGTCAAAGTCGACGGATCGTTCAACCAAATGACGCTTTCGTTCAGCAACATGCCGCTCATTGCCTGATCGGTGCCAATGATCCGGGCGCGGATCGCATCGAGTAACTGCAGCGCGGGCGTCGGCTTGAGGTTGGCGGTGACGCCGATGGACTTCAGCGAGTCGGCAATGAGGATGGCAATATCGTTATTGTAAGGCAGGGCGGAGCTGTACCAGAAATCAAATGAAAAACTGGTTTTGCCGGCAGCCGCCAACAGGCTCTTGGCTTTATCCAGATCCAGCTTGAACTTTTCGTAATCATTCACCGCCGTGGGGTCATCGTGATTGTACAGCGAGATCGCGCGGGTGGCGCGGCCCGACAAGGCTGTCTTGATGATCTTGTCGGTCGGGACAGCGTACAGCATCGCCTGGCGCACCCGCGCGTCGGTAAACGGCTCCTTGTCCATCGCCATTGATAATCTCAGGATATTCGGGACGTCGGCGTGCAGCACCGGCAATCCCGCCGCGGCAAGTGCGTCGTACTGGCGGCCGGTCAGCCCTTCGGCCGCATAATCGACGACCCCGCCCTTGATCAATGACACCAGGTCGGCGTTGCCGGTGATCCGCCGGATGACGGTCTCGAAGGCGGGTTGCTGGCCGGACCAATGGTTCGGCACCGCCTTGAGCACGATCTGCTGGCCAAGGGTGCGGCTGGCGACATAATAGGGCCCGGTCCCCGCCGCGTTCTTCAGAAGCCAGGCGTTCGCCCACGGGTCGTCCGCCGTCGCATGCGATTTGACCTCTACAGAGTCGATGATGGCGAACTGGTTGAACCGCATGGACACGAGGTCCACCGGGATCGCAGTCGGCACACCGTTTGAATCGGCGAAGGTGATCCGGACCGTCTGCGGATCAACGGCAACGACCTGATCAGCGCGGAACAGTCCGGCGATCCCGGCCTGGTTCCTTCCGTTGGCCGGGATCGTGACCAGCCGCTCGAAGCTGTAGCGGACATCCTCCGACGTCAGCGGATTGCCGGTCGGCCAGAACTTCACGCCTTGACGAAGTTTGAAGGTGATGACTGGACCGTCGACCGTCCAGGATTCCGCGAGTTGCGGCACGACGTGCTCTGTATCGGCCCAGAGTGTTCCGTCCTTGTCCGCATTGAACTTGTACTGCACCAGCCGCTCGTAGACGTTCAGGCCGGTTTCCTGATCCTGCGCGCCGCGGATGTCCGCGGGATCAAAGCTGGCGGTGTCCGCGGGGGTAGCGTGCACCAGCGGCCTTGGCGTGGCCGGCGCCGCATCGGCGCGGCTGATCACCGCGTCGGGCCAGCCGAACACCGCCGCCGTGGCGGTGGGCATCGTCAGCCGGATAAGATCGCGACGCAGCAAAGCCATTGTTACGGTCTCCTTATCATTTGCGATCCCGCGCCAGGCCGGCGACACCGTATGGCCGGCCAGGGCGCGCTCATCATCCGTGCCCCGAGGGGGAAGTGACCGGCGCGGCGGCAACAATCCGACAGGCCACCGCGTGACCTCCGCCCAGGTCGGTGAGCTGTGGCTTTCCCTGCGTGCAGGACGTTTGCTGCAGCGGGCAGCGACCTGCCAGCCGGCAAGCATCGGGCGGGTCGATCGGACTTGATATCTCGCCAACCAGCCTCAGGCGCGCCGCACGAGCGCCGGCCACCCCCCATTGCGGCACGGGAGCGGCGGACAGCAGCGCGCGCGTATAAGGATGTTTCGGAGAGCCAAAGACCTCGCTGGTTGGTCCGGTCTCCACAATGCCGCCCAGGTACATGACGGCAACCCGGTCGGCGACGTGCCGGACCACCTGAAGGTCGTGACTGATAAACAGATACGCCAGGTTCAGCTGGCGCCGCAGATCCATCAGCAGGGTCAGGATCTGACCACGCACCGAAACGTCCAGCGACGAGGTCGGCTCGTCCAGGATGACAATTTCAGGCGATACTGCGATCGCCCGGGCGATGCCGACGCGCTGCCGTTGCCCGCCGCTCAGTTCGTGCGGGTATCGATCCAGATGCGCGGCGGTCAGGTTGACCATCTCCACCAGGCTTCGAACACGCGCCTCGCGCGCTTGCCGCGGCATCTTCAGGTGCAGCCGCAACGGCTCGTCGAGCACCTGACGCACTGTCATGCGAGGGTTGAGCGACGCGTTGGGATCCTGGAACACCATCTGGATCCGCCGGTAAACACGTGAGAGCGCGGCCGGATCAAGCGAGAGAATGGGTGCGCCGTCGATCGCGACATCGCCACTCGTGGGTTCGATCAGGCGCACGATGCAGCGCGCGACCGTCGATTTTCCTGAACCGCTCTCGCCGACCAGCGCGAGGGTCTCGCCGGCGGCAATGTCGAGGTTTACGCCGTCCACCGCCACGAGGCTGCGGCCGCCGCCCATCGGGAAGTGCTTGCGCAACTCTCTGACCCGCAGAACGGCGCTGTCGTCGTAGCTCATGCCGGTTCGGCGAGCTGGCTCGCGGACAACAGGCGGCGGGTATATACGTCCCGCGGGGTCGTGAAGATCGCCTCGCTGCTGCCGGTTTCGACAACCCGCCCGGAGTTCATGACCACCACGTCCTCGCAGTATTCGGCGACGACCCCGAGGTCGTGCGTGATCAACCAGGTCGTCAATCCCTGTGTCCGGGTGAGGTCGACGATGAGATCCATGATTTCCGCCTGGATCGTTACGTCGAGACCGGTCGTCGGCTCGTCCAGTATCAGCAGCGCAGGCTCGCAGACCAGCGCGGCCATGGCGATCATTGCACGCTGTGCCATGCCGCCGGAGAACGCGTGCGGATATTGGCGGGCCCGTCGCTCGGGTTCCGGAATGGAGACGCGGCGCAATGCCTCTATCGCCTGCCGCATCGCCGCCGACCGGCTGCCGCGATGGCGCAGTTGCCAAACGTCGGCTAACTGTCGGCCCACGGTAAACACCGGGTTCAGGGCGGCGCGGGCATCCTGGAAGACCATGCTGATTTGGCCCCCCCGGACGGCGCGCAGGCCTGGCTCGTCCAATGTCAGGAGATCGATGCCCCGGAACAGAATTCGTCCGGACGTACGCACGAAGCTTGGCGGCTGGATGCCAAGCGTGGAGAGGGCCACCAGGGATTTGCCGCTGCCGGTCTCACCGACGACCGCGGTGATCGCATGCGTCCTGAGCCGGAAGCTCACCTGATGCAGGACCGGTGCAAGCTGGCCGCTTTTCGACCGAAAGGACCCGCTGTAGTTCTCCACCTCCAGCAGATCGGCACTCATCGCCGCCGCGGGTCCGTGAGGTCGGAGAGCGCGTCACCCAATAGATAGAACGCGCCCGTCAAGCCGAGAATCGCGAGACCGGGAAAGAACGAAACCCACCACTGCCCGGTCATGACGCCGTCCTGGCCGCGTGCGATCATGCTGCCCCACTCCGGGGTGTTCGGACTAAGTCCAAGCCCGAGGAATCCGAGGCTCGCGGTGATCAGCGCAACGAAAGCCGCGTTGATGGATGTGAAAGCGAGTAATGGTCCGGCGCTGTTTGGCAGAAGATGTCGGAATGCCACGCGCCATGGCCGGTTGCCGACCATTCGAGCTGCCTCAGCATACTGCCAGTCGCGGCGTGCGTGGATCTCGGCTCGAGCCAGGCGTAGATAGTCCGGGATGCCTACAAACGACAGCACCAGGATCACATTGACAATGCCGGGCCCCACTGCCTGCACCACGAGCATCGCGAACAGCAGTCCGGGGAATGCCTGGAAGACTTCGACGAGGCGCAGCACCACAGTGTCGAGGACGCCGCCAAAGTAGCCGGCAATAACGCCGATCGTCGTCCCGGCACTGAGTGCGATGCTGACGGCAATCACGGTGATCCCCAAGTCATATCGGGCGCCGGCCATCAACCGCGAGACCATGTCGCTACCGAGCCGATCCGTTCCCAGAAGAAACGTACTGCTCGGCGGATCATAGCCATCGCCGACACCCGGGCTCAGCGGATCATACGGCGTCCAGAAAAAAGACAGCACCGCAATGCCGGTGTAGATACACACCAAAGCGATTCCGATACGCATCGACCAGGATAGTGACGCGCGCCGCCTTGGTGCGGCCCGTCCGGTTGAGTCCGGTGTGGCCCGGAGGGCAGTTGGGTGCAGCGCGGCCTCGACGCCGGACGCGCCATCTGAACCGATGCCCATCCTCACAATTCGGCTCCGGATGTCACTGCTGTCCTCCTGCTTCAATTTTAACCTTATAGCCTTAATTGCACCAGCACGGAACCTCGGCAAACACCAAACTGGGCATAATTTATGCGAACTAGATACTGATGAGATGTTTATATATGCAATACGCTATAATACGTGCGATATGGGATTAATATATGTGCATTATCGATGAGCGCATCATTCAACAGGGGCCAAAACCTGGCGCCAGTCACATCCGCACCGCCGCGAGGATGGATTTGTCACTACGTGGTGATGGACATCTGCGATCTGAAGCGACCAGCACGGCGTCGAGGCTTGATCGCGCCAACGCCGCGCCTTGATTTCATGAGCGCATTCTTGGGTCGATGACGATGTACAGGACGTCGACGATCAGAAACGCCACGACGTACAGCAGCGAGGCGTAGATGACGAAGCCCTGTAGCGCCGCGAAGTCGGATTGTTCAATTGCCTGCAGAGCGTACTGACCGAGCCCTGGCCATCCGAAGATTGATTCCAGCAGGACTGCGCCGCCGAAGATGTGTCCGGCTATGCCGCCGATCAGTGTCACGACCGGGAGCAACGCATTGCGCAATCCGTAACGGAACCAGACAGTCCGCCTGCGATGGCCCATTGCGATGGCGGTCCGGATATAATCACTCTGCATGGCTTCAACCATTGATGCCCTGGTGAGCCGGGCGATGGGAGCCATGGTGGATATCCCGAGCGTGATCCCGGGCAGGCCAAGCTGTCGCAGCGCCTGCCACCACATTCCTGGGTCGCCGGCCGCGATCGTATCGATGAG
>DASWON010000531.1:0-1622 GCA_036398735.1 Rhodopila sp. | reverse complement strand
TCGCATCGTGCTGTCCCGTCCGGCGGTCGAGGCAGGTGAGCGCCTCGGCTTCCTGCCAGGCGACATGAAGGAGAAGATCGATCCCTATCTGCGGCCGCTGTACGACGCGTTGCACGACATGATGCCCGCCGATCAGGTCATCCGCCGTATGACCAATGGCGAGATCGAGGTCGCGCCGCTGGCGTTCATGCGTGGCCGCACCCTGGCGCACTGCTACGCCATCCTCGATGAGGCGCAGAACACCACGCCGATGCAGATGAAGATGTTCCTCACCCGCATGGGCGAGGGTACCCGGATGGTCATCACCGGCGACCTGAGCCAGGTGGATCTGCCCGGCGGCGTGCGCTCCGGGCTGCGTGACGCGCTGGACACCGTCGAGGGCATCCAGGGCATCGGCGTCGTCCGATTCGAACAGCGGGACGTGGTGCGTCATCCCCTGGTGGCGCGGATCGTTGGGGCTTATGATCAACGGGAAGCGGCTCAGGGAGAGGCACGCCGGGAGCGGGAGCGCCCGCAGACGAGCGAGCAAATGTACAGCGATGGAACCTCCTAGTACCCGGCCGCCCGACACCGATGGTTCGGCCATCGACGTCGTCGTGGCGGATCCGGCCTGGCACAGGCTGATACCGAACGCCGGAACGATCGTGCGGCGGGCGGCCCATGCCGCCGGGATGGAGGGCACCATCGTCCTGTCTTCCGACCGGGTCGTCCGCGGATTGAACGGGCGGCATCGCGGCAGGAACAAACCCACCAATGTTCTGACCTATGAGCACCCCGCGCCCGAGATCATCCTCGCGCTCGGGGTGGTTCGAGCGGAGGCTGCCGCGCAGGGCCGCCGTCCGGCGCATCATCTGGCGCATCTGGTGGTCCACGGCGCGCTGCACCTGAGCGGCGAGGATCATGACCATCCCGGCGATGCGCGTCGCATGGAAATGGCCGAATCCCGTATCCTGCACCGCATTCGCGTGCCCAACCCCTGGAAGCGCGCATGAGCGGTCATCGCGGCAGCCTGCTCGGCCGGCTGGGCCACCTGCTTGGGCGCAGGCAGGCCGAACATTCCTTGCGCGAGTCGATCGCCGAGCTGGTGCAGGAAGCCGCGGACGCGCAGCAGGTTCCGGGCGAGCAGCCGGAACTCGATCGCCATGAGCGTTTGCTGATCGCCAACATCCTGCGCCTGCGGGAGACGACGGCCGATGACGTGATGGTCCCACGAGCCGACATCGTGGCCATGCGGTCCGACGTCACGCTGGCACAGGCGATCGAGCTGATTCGCAACGACGGGCATTCCCGATTGCCGGTCTACCGCGAGCAACTCGATGATGTGATCGGCATGGTGCACATCAAGGACGTGTTCGCCTATGTCGGCCGGCCGGAGGCGTTCTCGTTGGAGGCCGTGCTGCGCAAGCCGCTGATGGTGGCGCCGCAGCTGCCGGTGCTCGACCTGTTGCTGCAGATGCGGACCCAGCGGATCCATCTGGCGCTGGTGGTCGACGAGTACGGCGGCATCGACGGACTGGTGACCATCGAGGACCTGGTCGAGACAATCACCGGGGACATCGCCGATGAGCACGACGACGTCGAGGCGCCGATGATCACCGAACGCCCGGACGGTGCGCTTGACC
>DASWON010000530.1:0-5959 GCA_036398735.1 Rhodopila sp. | reverse complement strand
GACCGATACGCTCTGCAGCAGAAGGCTGCCAGGACCATCGGTCGGATCGACCCTTATCGCGTGGACCGGACGGAGTTCTCCTGATCCGTTGATCCGGATCGTCACGTCCTGAAAATCATCGGAGGCGGCGATGCGGGCCCGGACGCTCTGCCGCTCGTTGAACGGGTCGCCAAGCCGGTTGATCCAGAAAAGCTGCAGGGTCTCCGCGTCCGGCGCCACAAGTCTAAGGCGTAACGATATGACGTCGATGGGGCGTCCCTTGTCGACGCCGGGCGGAAGGGCGAAATTCGGATCATCGCGGATTGCGCGCAGGGCAACGACTGTATCTTCGCTCGTGACAGCGAGGCTGTCGGAGAACCGGGACTCGCCGACGATGTTTTCCGCTTGGAACGATTCCTGCCAGTCCGGAGCAATCGGGTCCAGCACCAGGCCCATCGGGAACCAAGCCGCCGGATTGGATGATTTCTTGCGTGCCCACCCGGTGCGTCCGCCGTCGCTGACGGCGAAGTCCGCGAAATCGGGGTGCTGGCGCAGGACGAGATTGAACACGCGATCAACCTGGAAAGCGTCCAGTTCCGCGTCGGTTCGACTTGCGAATACGGTACGCCACCCCGGCTGACAACCGCGCAGCTTGAAGTCAAGATCGTCAAGCACGAGCCAGGAACCCGGGCGCAGCAGCTTGGCGACCAGAAAGGTGGCGAGCGCATCGGGTGCCCACTCATGCGCGCCGTCCAGAAAGCAGAAGTCGAAACAGGGTTCGCATGTGTTCCGGCTGGTCTGTCGCTCTATGATCTCCTTCAGGTACCAGGTGTAACCGACTGGGTCCGCAACGACGTCGATGTATTGTGCCAGTCCGGTATGCTGCGCCAGGACTTGCACGCCGATGGGCTCACGGACCAGCATGTCCACGGTCGTCACGCGACCGTCGCGCCGCTCGTCCAGCGCCGCCGCGATCACGCAGGTGGTGGCGCCCAGGCCGGTTCCCAGTTCAAGACAAGCCGAGGCGCCGCTGTCGAGGACGCAGTGGTAGATACTCTCCATGGTCTGTTCGGCCAGCAGGAACAGTACCGCATCGCCCGCCGGTGACCGGTAGGAGCGCAACAGGCTGAGAACCTGCTCGAACTGCATCAGTGAACGCTCAGCTTCGAGAACTGTGGACAGCACGGACGGTGGCGCCGCCGAGGACCTGTCGGCCGACGGTGCAAGGAAGGCCCGTTCTGCGCTGGCACAGGCGTCCGCCACAGGACGCACCGCCCGCCGGTATCTCCGGGCACCCGCACCATTTTCTAGCGCGCCAGACCGGGGGTGCCCGCCGGCACCGCGTAGAAGTTCATGGTGAGCGACACGGCCGTGTAATATCCCATCAGCGTGATCACGTCGGACACGCCGGGATGGCCGAGCAGGGCGACTGCGCGCTCGTAGAGTCCCTGCGACACCGGGCGGTTGTCGGCGAGGCTGAGCGCGACCTCGTAAACCACCTGCTCGCGCGGATCATCGAATGAGGTGGGCAGGCCGGCGGTCATGGCCTCGACGGCGGCCGCCGGCAGGCCGACCTCCTTGCCGCGCTTCTCGTGCGCCGCAGCCGGATAGGCGGAGTTCCACTTCGCGGTGATCACGACGACCGCGATCTCCCGCTCCCGCTCGGTCAGCGAGTACTGGCCAGGCGTGAAGTGGCGACCCAGCGGGTCGGCGGCGTGAACCAGCTTGGGATTGTGCACCCAGACTTTGTAGGGCCCGGGCAACCTGCCACGGGGCCCGTCCACCAGATAATCGTACGCAGCCTTCTGGTCGGCCGTCATCTCGTCGAGCGTCAGTTCGGTGTAGCGGCCGAACGTGGGGGCAGCGGGCATGGCGTGTTCTCCCGGTTACGGTGTCGTTCGTGGTCTCAGGCGTTGAGGCACTCAGGCGTTGGGGGCACTCAGGCGTTCGGGTGTCCAGGCTTCCAAGCGCTTCACCGTGCAACCTTGGGGGTTCAGGCGTTGCAGCACCCAGGGGCCCGGCGGGTTCCGGCGACCAAGCGCTCGGCGACCCGACGTTCGGTGTTGCGGCACTTAGGCGTCCGGGCGTTCGGGCGTTCGGGCGTTCAGGCGTTCAGGCGTTCAGGCGTTCTGCGTTCGGGCGTTCGGGCGTTCGGGCGTTCAGGCGTTCTGCGGCAGCGTGCATCGCCGCGTCGCTGTCGTCCACAGTACCCGGCAGGGATACGCAATCCAGCCGTGGCGCCGCCGGATCTGGTCTATGTTCGCCGGCGGCGCTAGACACCCCGTTCGGCGCTCGGCGCCCCACTCGAAGCCAAGGACCAAACTCATGCCCGCGTACCGTTCCCGGACCACCACCCATGGCCGCAACATGGCCGGCGCCCGCGGCCTGTGGCGTGCGACGGGCATGAAGGATGGCGACTTCGGCAAACCCATCATCGCGGTCGCCAACAGCTTCACGCAGTTCGTGCCGGGACACGTTCACCTCAAGGACCTTGGTCAGATGGTAGCCCGGGAGATCGAGGCGGCGGGCGGGATTGCCAAGGAATTCAATACGATCGCGGTCGACGACGGCATCGCCATGGGGCACGACGGCATGCTGTACAGCCTGCCGTCACGCGAACTGATCGCCGACAGCGTCGAGTACATGGTGAACGCACATTGTGCCGGCGCGATCGTGTGCATCTCGAACTGCGACAAGATCACCCCTGGGATGCTGATGGCGGCCATGCGGCTCAACATCCCGACCATTTTTGTCTCCGGCGGGCCGATGGAGGCCGGCAAGGTGCTGCATAAAGGCAAGATGCGGTCGGTTGACCTGATCGATGCCATGGTCGCCGCCGCCGACAGCTCGAACACCGACGAGGAAGTGCAGGTCATCGAGCGTTCCGCCTGTCCGACCTGCGGCTCCTGCTCGGGCATGTTCACCGCCAACTCGATGAACTGCCTGACCGAGGCGCTGGGTCTGGCGCTGCCGGGCAATGGCACCGTGGTCGCCACCCATGCCGATCGCCGCGGTCTGTTCCTCGAGGCCGGTCGGCGCATCGTGGAGATCACCCGCCGGCATTACGAGACCGACGACTTTTCCGTTCTGCCGCGCAATGTCGCGACCTTCGCAGCGTTCGAGAACGCGATGACGCTGGATATCGCGATGGGCGGATCCACGAACACGGTGCTGCATCTGCTGGCCGCCGCGCACGAAGGGGAGGTGCCGTTCACCATGCTCGACATCGACCGGTTGTCGCGGCGGGTGCCGGTGCTGTGCAAGGTGGCGCCCTCGGTGGCCGATGTGCACGTCGAGGATGTCCATGCGGCCGGCGGCGTGATGGCTATTCTCGGCGAACTGGACCGCGCCGGACTGATCAACGCCGCGGTTCCCACCGTCCACTCCGAGACCCTGGGGGAGGCGCTGGAACGCTGGGATGTGCAGCGCACGGTTGATGACTCGGTGAAGACCTTCTTTCGGGCGGCCCCTGGCGGCGTGCCGACGACGGAGGCGTTCAGCCAGGCGGCGCGCTGGGACAAGCTCGACACCGACCGGGAAAAGGGCGTCATTCGCGACCGCGCCCACGCGTTCTCGGCTGATGGCGGGCTGGCGGTGCTGTACGGCAACCTCGCCGAGGAAGGCTGCATCGTGAAGACGGCCGGCGTCGACGCCGCGATCCTGAAATTCTCCGGGCCGGCGCGCGTATTCGAGAGCCAGGATGCGGCGGTGACCGGAATTCTGGGCGGATCGGTAAAGGCCGGCGACGTCGTGCTGGTGCGATATGAGGGGCCGCGCGGCGGACCGGGCATGCAGGAGATGCTGTATCCGACCAGCTACCTGAAGTCGAAAGGTCTCGGCAAGCTGTGCGCGCTGGTGACCGATGGCCGCTTTTCCGGCGGATCATCGGGACTTTCGATCGGTCACTGCTCGCCGGAGGCGGCCGAGGGGGGGCTGATCGGCCTCGTCGAGGACGGCGACATCATCGAGATCGACATCCCCGGCCGCTCACTGCGCCTCGCCGTGCCCGATGCGGTGCTGGCGGATCGCCGTGCCGCCATGGAGGACAAGGGTGACGCCGCCTGGCAGCCGGCACAGCCGCGTGCAAGGCAGGTTTCGACCGCGCTGAAGGCCTACGCGGCGATGGCCACCAGTGCCGCGCGCGGCGCGGTCCGCGATGTCGGCGCATCGCGGCGGCGCTGATACGGGCCAATGTGGCGGCGCGGACCCCCTGTTTTGTCGGGGCGTCGCGCCGTCCTTCCGGGTCGGGGTCAGCCAATCAGTCCTGTGGCTCAATGCCACGGCGCCCGCCGTCGTGTTACCGGCACGTCGTGTCGGGCGAGGGGCGGCATTGGCCCTGCGTCATCCCGAGGCTCCTGCCGCGGTTGGACGATTCGCTTGATCGAGCCACCGGGGGCCACCGGCCGTTTGGGTTACCCCCATCGCCGGACCGGTCGTCCCCACGCAACCCCGGCCGGATCAGTCGCCTGACCCTGCCGCCGCGGTTCGGTCAGTAGCGCGGTGCGTAATACGCCGGAGGAGCCGCGTAGTAGACTGGCGGCGGCGGCGCATAATACACGGGCGGCGGCGCGTAGTAGACGGGTGGCGGCGGCGCGTAGGCCTGTGAGGCGATCACCCCGCCGATCACGGCTGCGGCGCCCAGACCAAGAAGTGCTCCGCCAACACCCGGGCCACGGTATCCGCCGTGCCAGCCAGGGCCGCCTCGCCAGCCGGGGCCGCCGCCATGCCAGCCGGGGCCACCACCTCCGTGCCAGCCACCGCCACCGCCACGACCATGCCAGTCCGCATGGGCCGCCGGGGCCGCCAGCAGCGCTGCCGCGACAGGCGCCGCAATCAGTAGAGCCTTCAGGCGCATCATGGCGTTCACTCCTGTAACGCGACTTCGATCCATCCATATGTGGGGATCGAGAATGACCGGATTGCGGCGGCGGCGCGCCTGTTTGATGATTTTTCGCCGACCCTGATGCGCTCACCGAGCATTGGCGGGTGCGTCCAGCGGCCAGAGGGCGGCGTGCCAGCGGGCCATGATCACGCCGGTGAGCAGCAACCCGGCCGCACAATAGCCTGATGCCGTCGCGACGAAGCCGAAGCGTTCGATCAGGCCGCCCGCCGCCAGGAGTCCGAGCGGCAGGCCGTAGATCGCCAGCATGCGCACACCCATGACACGGCCGCGGAACTTCGCGCCGGCTCCGTGCAGCAACATCACCGCCATCGGCACCATGCTGAGGCTTTGCGCAAACCGGGCGAGCACCAGAGCGATGCGTCCGGCCGTGATCCCGGGGACATGCACGAATGTCAGGAGCATCAAATACCAGGCACCGGTGTAGAGCATCATCATCCGCGCCGGCCGGATCGATCGTCCGGCAAAGCTGATCGTCACCGAACCAGCCAGGGCGCCGATCGCGAAGCTTGCAACGAGGGACCCGAGGCCGGTTTGGCCGACGTGGTAGATCTCGCGCGCGACATACGGCAGCAGGCCAAGGGTCAGCGGGAAGGCGGTCATGTTGACCAGGAAGGCGAGCCACATCGCGGCCAGCGAAGCGGGCGTGTCCCAGACATAGGCCAGGCCCTCGCGCAGGTCGCGCCAGATTGACAGGCGCGGCGCGGCGCCGGTGGTGCGCCTGGAGGCGCCGACGCCCAGGGTCAGCGCGAACCCGGTGGCGTAGAAGGCAGTGATAACCACGTATGCCGGCGCCATGCCGAGCAAAGCGAACAGACCGGCGCCGGCGAGGGATCCAACGACGCGGGCGGAATCCGTCGTAGTCCGTGCCACGCCCATGGCTGCCATCAGCCGGTCGCCGGGCATCGTCTCCGCCACCAGCGCGTTGCGCATCGCCAGGTCGGACGGCCGGATCAATCCCGTCACCGTGGCGATTCCCAGCACCGCCGCGGGGGTTATTACCTGCAGCGCGGCCAGCAGTGTCATCAGCCCGGCCAGCAGCGCGTACATCGCACGCATCGCGCACAGCACGTTGCGGTG
>DASWON010000529.1:0-7657 GCA_036398735.1 Rhodopila sp. | reverse complement strand
GCATCTGCGGGGTGTCGACGTGGGCGATCGATGGCAGTCCGTCGCCGACGCCTTCGCGCCGGCCGCGGGGGCAGCGAACTATGCGTTCAACGACATGCACGCAATGATGGCGTTCGTCGGCGCCGGGCGGCGCGACCTTGCGGAGCAGGTGCTGGCGGCACAGCGGATCGCCATCTCAGGCGGCGCCGACAATGCCGCATTGACCCGGGATGTCGGCCATCCGCTGACGCTCGCCATGCAGGCATTCGGGGATGGCCGGTATGATGAGGTGGTGCGCCTGATCCGGCCGGTCCGCGGCGGTGCCCACCGTTTCGGCGGCAGCCACGCACAGCGCGACGTCATCGATCTGACCCTGATTGAGGCCGCGCTCCGGGCCGGCGAGTGGGATCTCGCACGATCACTGGCGGCGGCGCGTGTCGCGGCGAAGCCAACCAGTCCGCTGGCGGCCCTGTTCGCGCGGCGCGCTGCCGCCGGATGATCGATCGGTCAGGCCGCGGCCTGCCGCAGCACCATATCCGCCGCTTTCTCACCGATCATGATCGACGGCGCGTTGGTGTTGCCCGACGTCAGCGTGGGCATGATCGAGGCATCGGCGACCCGCAGCCCTTCGATCCCGTGCACCCGGAGTTGCGGGTCGACGACCGCCATGGCGTCCGTTCCCATCTTGCAGGTCCCGGTGGGGTGATAGGTCGTCTCCGCCGATCGTTTGACCCAGTCCAGGATCTCATCGTCCGCGGTCTGCGACGCGCCGGGCGCGATCTCGGTCACCAGCAGCGGTGCCAGCGACGGCGCGGTCATCACGGCGCGCGCGATGCGGACCGCGCGCACCGTGATCTCCGCATCGATCGCCGACGAGAGGAAGTTGAAATTGATCGCCGGAGGCCGTCGCGGATCGGCTGCAGTAATATGGATGTGGCCCTTGCTCTCAGGTCGCATCGGGTGCGCGTAGCACGTCACACCGGACTGCCGGGAAATCTTCGGTCCTTTCGGGCCCGGTTCGGTCAGCATCGGCACCCAGCCAAGCAGCGCGTCCGGTGCCTCCAGTCCCTCGCGGGAACGGACGAATGCGCGCATCGGCGCCGCCACCATCCCCAGCAGGCCACGCCCGGAAATCGCATAGGTCAGTGCCTGCCGCATGAGGCCGAGACCGCGGCCCGTGTCGTTGTAGGTGATCCCCTTCGCGCCGATCGCCCACCGCGTTCGCGGCGCGTAGTGGTCGCGAAGGTTCTCGCCGACGCCCGGCAGCGCGTGCCGTACCTCGATCCCCAATTGTCGTAGGCGCTCGGGCTGGCCGATGCCGGACAGCTCGAGCAACTGCGGCGAGTTGATCGATCCGGCGCTGACCACCACTTCGCGCGCCGCCCGAGCCTCCCGCACTTCGCCGTTCATCGAGTAGCGGACACCGGTGCAGCGGTTGCCATCGAGCAGGAGCGCCTCGGCCAGCACTTCGGTCTCGATGCGGAGGTTCGGGCGTTTGCGCACAGGATCCAGGTAGCAGTGGGCCGTGCTCATGCGGCGGCCGGAGGCGATGGTGGCCTGGCTCATGGCGATGCCGTCCTGCGTGGCACCGTTGTAGTCGCGGTTGTGTGCGATCCCGACCTCGCCGGCCGCCTTGATCAGCGCGGCAAACAGCGGCTCGCGCGGTTCGGGGTTGGTGACGCGAAGCGGGCCTTCGCGGCCGCGAAAGGCGTCGTCGCCCTCACCTTCGTAGCTTTCCATGCGCTTGAAGAACGGCAGCACTTCCTCGTAGCTCCAGCCTCGGTTGCCCATCTGCGCCCAGGTGTCGAAATCCTGCGCCTGGCCGCGCACGAACGCCTGGCCGTTGATCGAACTGGATCCGCCAAGCAGCTTGCCGCGCGGGACCGCGAGCTTCCGGCCGTTGGTGCTGGCTTCCGGTTCGGCGGTGTACAGCCAGTTGGCGGCGGGGTTGTTCAGCAGCTTCGCGTAGCCGATCGGGATGCGGGCCCAGCGATGGCTGGCCGGACCGGCTTCCAGCAGCAGGACCTTGTTGCGCGGGTTGGCGGACAGCCGATTCGCAACCACCGCGCCGGCCGATCCGGCGCCGACAACGATGAAGTCGTAGGTCTGCATGGTCCTCGTAGTCCTCCCTCGATCGGGCGTGTGCCTCCACCACGAATGTCCCGGTCTGGGTATCGTGACGTGTCCCCCGGTCGTGTTGCGTTTTACCGGGTTCAACTATCGGTCACACATCGGGCAGGCACAAGCTGGACGGCGGCGGGACCCGACGGTTGGGCGATTGCGCCGCGAGGCGGTCGGGTATTGAATTCCAGCTGCCATGCCAAGCCTGCCGGCTCGACTGACAGGCGCGCGGTGTCGGCGTGGCGGCGGTGCACGAAATCAATCCCGGGTTCGGAGCGGCTGGCCCGGGTTCGGAGCGGCTGGCGTGCGCGCGGGATGGCTGGGGCGGCGGGCTGAGCAGACGACGATGCAATCAGCGCTCCGTCATTGCGGTGACCAGCCAATGCGGCGGGCCACCGGCATAATGGGGGGAAGCCATGAGTCAAAGTCTCGACGGTGTCCGCGTGCTGGAACTTGCCCGCTATCAGGCGGGTCCGCGGGGTGGCATGATCCTGTCGGACCTCGGCGCCGAGGTCATCAAGATCGAGCGGATCGGCGGTGAGGAAACGCGGAAGAACGCCCCCGTCGTGCGCGGACAGAGCCTCTACTTCACCGTCTATAATCGCGGCAAGAAGAGCATCTGCCTCGATATGCGCAGCGCCCAGGGCAAGGCGATCTTCGCCGAGCTGGTCAGCAAGTCCGATGTGGTGCTGGAGAATTTCCGTCCCGGCACGATGGCGGCGATGGGTTTCGGGTATGAGGCGCTCAAGGCGATCAACAGCGGCATCATCCTGACCTCGGTTTCCGGGTTCGGTCAGTATGGTCCATACACCGAGCGCCCCGCGTTCGATCCGCTGGGCCAGGCCATGAGCGGGTTGATGGATCTGACCGGCAAGCCCGTCGGGCAGCCCCTCGGCGTCGCGTCCTCCGTTGTCGACCGCTATACCGCGCTGCACGCGACAATCGGCACCCTGGCGGCGTTGCGCCATCGCGACCGGACGGGCGAGGGGCAGATGGTCGACTGCTGCCTGCTGGATTCCGCTCTCACCATGGTGGAAATTCCGGCCTCCTATTATCTCTCGACCGGGCAAGAGGGCGGCGAGGCAGGCCGCCCCCCGTACCGCGCCAAGGATGGTTACGTCGTCATCTCGGCCGTCGGACGGGAGATGGCTGCGCGGCTGATGACGCTGGTCTCGAAGGCCGGCGTTGCTGCTGGCAGCGTCGATACCAGGCCAATCGGTTCGGCCGCCGATGACCGTCGCGCCGTGCTGGACGCATGGTGTGCCGAGCGCACCGTGGATGCGATCGTGTCGACGTTGCTTGACCTTGGGGTGCCGGTCGCGCCGGTGCGCAGCATTCCGGAGGTCGTGAAGGACCCGCACCTATGGGCGCGTGAGATGCTGGTGAAGATGGACGACGCGGTGGCGGGCGAGGTCTATGCACCCGGCGTGACGGTAAAAATGTCGCACACGCCTGGTCGCGTCGGGCCGGTCCCCACACCGGGCCAACACACCGACGAGGTGTTGTCCGCGCTGCTGGGGTTGGATGCCGCTCGGTTGCGGTCACTGCGGGAGGCGCATGTGATTGGCTAGGGTTCGCGTCAACCCCGGGCGCGGGGGCGGGCCGATCGTTGACCCGGCCATGATCCCGCTGTTCATTCTTCCATTCGCATGGCGCGGCCGGGCGAACCGCTCATGACGCAGGCGCCCGGCATCGCCCCTGTGCGTCGGCGGTGGCCCGGGCTATATTGTTGGCCTCGTCCTTCCAAGCGAGAGAGGCCCAGTCGCATGATCCGCCAGCCGGCCCCCAAGCCTGACGTGATGGCCCGCCGCGACAGCATCGTCGCCGGGCTGCGCGCGCTGCTGCCCGAGAGCGGCCTGATCGCCGAACCGCTGCGGCTGAAGCCCTACGAGACCGACGGTCTGTCGGCCTACCGGCAGGTGCCGCTCGCCGTCGCACTGCCGGAAACGACCGAACAGGTCGCCGCGGTACTGCGCTTCTGCCACCAGAACGGCGTGCGCGTGGTGCCACGCGGGGCAGGGACGTCACTGTCGGGCGGGGCGCTGCCGATGGAAGACGCCGTCGTCGTCGGTATGATGCGGATGAACCGGATCCTCGACATCGACTATCCCGACCGCTGCGCCGTCGTTCAGGCCGGGGTCACCAATATCGGCATCACCAATGCCGTGTCCGCCGACGGCTTCTTCTATGCGCCGGACCCGTCGAGCCAGCTCGCCTGCATGATCGGCGGCAATGTCAACATGAACTCCGGCGGCGCGCACTGCCTGAAATACGGCGTTACCGCCAACAACCTGCTCGGCCTGAAGATCGTCACCATCGCCGGCGAGATCATCGACATCGGAGGTGCCCATCTCGATGCCGCCGGCTACGACTGGCTCGGTCTGCTGACCGGCAGCGAGGGCATGCTTGCGGTGATCACCGAGGTCACCGTCCGCATCCTGCGCGGCCCCGAAGGCGCCCGCGCCATGCTCGCCGCGTTCCGCTCCAATGAGGTCGCCGGCGCGGCCGTCGATGCCATCATCTCCTCCGGCAT
The DNA here is from genome assembly GCA_036398735.1 of Rhodopila sp. Taxonomy (GTDB): domain Bacteria; phylum Pseudomonadota; class Alphaproteobacteria; order Acetobacterales; family Acetobacteraceae; genus Rhodopila. The sequence goes on along the minus strand of DASWON010000529.1, from coordinate 3,024 downwards.
CATCCCGGTCGCGCTGGAGTTCATGGATCGGCCCGCGATACACGCCTGCGAGGCGTTTGCGCACGCGGGGTATCCGCTTGATGCCGAGGCGATGCTGATCATCGAGGTCGAAGGCAGTGCCGAGGAGCAGGACCGCCTGCTAGGCCAGCTTTCTGCGATCTGCGAGAAGTTCGACCCGATCAGCCTGAAGGTTTCGCAGTCGCCGGAGGAATCGCTGGCGATCTGGAAGGGCCGCAAGGGCGCGTTCGGCGCCATCGGCCGGATCAGTCCCGACTACCTGTGCATGGACGGCACGATACCGACCAGCCAGTTGCCGCACGTGCTGCGCCGCATCCAGGAGATGTCGGACAGTTATGGCCTGAAGGTCGCCAATATCTTTCACGCCGGTGATGGCAATCTTCACCCGCTGATCATGTTCGATGCCAACAATCCCGCCAGCTTCCACGCGGCGGAGGAATTCGGCGCCGACATCCTGAAGCTGTGCGTCGAGGTCGGCGGCTGTCTGACGGGTGAACACGGCGTCGGCGTCGAGAAGCGTGACCTGATGCCGGTTCAGTTCCAGCCGCACGAGTTGCAGCAGCAGCGCCGCATCAAGTCCGCCTTCGATCCCGGCTGGCTGTTGAACCCCAGCAAGGTGTTTCCGCTGGTTGAACCCGAACCCGACACCTTGCCGCAAGCTGCATGACCACGGAGGCCTCGATCGTGGCCGCCGTCGCCGACGCTGTTCGCAGCCGCGAACCGCTGCTGGTCCAGGGCAACGGCACCAAACTCGGCATGCTACGACCGGTGCAGGCGGCCCGAACCCTGTCCACGGCCGGTCTTACGGGTGTCAAGCTGTACGCGCCGAAGGAGCTGATCATCTCCGCCTGGGCCGGTACGCCGCTGCCCGAGGTGGAGGCCGCCCTGGCCGAGGCCGGCCAGCACCTGATCGCCGAACCGCCCGACCTGTCGGACCTGCTGGGTGCGATCGGTAAGCCTCAGACGCTCGGCGGTGTCGTTGCCACCAACCTGTCCGGGCCACGCCGGGTCGCGTGGGGAGCGATGCGCGATCACGTCATGGGCATCCGCGCCGTGACCGGTCGCGCCGAAATCATCCGATCCGGCGGCCGCGTCCTGAAAAACGTCACCGGCCTCGACCTGTGCAAGCTGCTTTCGGGCAGTCACGGCACGCTGGGGGTGATCACCGAGATCACGCTGAAGGTGCTGCCGGCGCCGGAGACCACTGGTACACTGGTGCTTCCCGGGCTGGATGCCACCGCGGCCGTTGCCGCCCTGTCCGCCGCCCTGGGTTCGCCGTTCGGGGTCTCGGGTGCTGCCTGGCTGCCGCGGGACGCGACGACCAGGGTGTCCGGCCTCGCGGGCCTGAACGACACAGCGACGCTCATCCGGATCGAGGAGTTCGCCCCATCTGTGGTCTATCGCCTCGGCCGGCTGCGGGATCAGTTCTCGCAGGATGGCGCGGTCATTCTGGACGACGAACGCTCCCGCTCGGTCTGGAGAGACGTTCGGGACGCGAGGCCGCTGGTGGCCCACGAGGCAGCCGCGGTCTGGCGGGTCTCGGTGCGGCCCTCCGCCGGACCTGCGGTGCTCGGCGTGCTGCGCGCCCACGGTACGGAGGGGTTTCTCGACTGGGGCGGCGGCCTGGTCTGGCTTTGCGGCCCGGCCAATATGGCGACCCATGCAGCGGTGGAAGCAGCGTCGCAAGCCGCCCGTGGCACCTGGACCTTGCTGCGCGCGCCCGACGCGCTGCGCGGCGTTGTCCGCGTCGTTCCCGACGAGGCGATCCCTTTGGCCAACATTACCCGGGAGGTGAAAGCGGCGATGGATCCGGCCGGCATCCTCAATCCGGGACGTCTCTACGCAGGACTTTGACCATGTTTTTCATCCCCGCCTGGATCAGCAACATTCTGTTGTTGATTACCTGCTACCTCTCGGGATTTCAGCATGTGCAATTGCGGCGCCCGAATCCCGTCACCAACATCCAGTTCTTCATGGTGGCGTTCTGCCTGGCAATGATCGTGATCATCGCATTGTACAACCGGGTCAACCCTTGGCTGTCGCTGGTGTTTTTCCTGACCGCGATCACCTGCCTGGGTTACATGATCCGTCAGATGCGCATGCTGCCCCCCAGAAAAACCATTATGTAGCGGGCCGATGCAGACCAACTTCACGGCTGAACAACTCCGGGATCCGGATACCGCGTCGTCCAACGCGGTGCTGCGCACCTGCGTGCATTGCGGGTTCTGCACCGCGACCTGCCCGACCTTCCTGCTGCTGGGTGACGAACTCGATAGCCCGCGCGGCCGGATCTACCTGATCAAGGACATGCTGGAGACCGGCCGTCCCGCCACCGAGGAAGTGGTGCGTCACGTGGATCGCTGCCTCTCGTGCCTGTCCTGCATGACGACCTGTCCCTCCGGCGTGAATTACATGCACTTGGTCGATCACGCGCGAAGCTACATCGAGCAGACATATCGCCGTCCGCTTCCCGAACGGTGGCTGCGATCATTGCTGGGGATGCTGCTGCCGCGGCCCAACCTGTTCCGGTTGGCACTCCGGGCGGCTCGTCTGAGCCGACCGCTCGGCCGGCTTATCCCGGGAGGCTCGATGACGGCTCGGCGGCTGCGCGGCATGTTGGCGCTGGCGCCGGCTGAAGTTCCGCCACGCAGTTCTGTCCAGACCCCCCGGATCTATCCCGCCGAGGGGCAGAAGAAAGCGCGTGTCGCGCTGCTGACCGGCTGTGCTCAGCAGGTTCTTATGCCGCGAATCAACGAGGCGACCATTCGTCTGCTGACACGGCTGGGTGTAGAGGTCGTGGTGGCGAAAGGCGCCGGTTGCTGCGGCGCCCTCAATCACCACATTGGCCAGCATGATCAGGCAATGGCCCTGGCGCGCGCCAATATCTCGGCGTGGGCGCGTGAGGCGGATTTGGATGCGATCGTCATCAATGCCTCCGGGTGCGGCACGACGGTGAAAGACTACGGCTTCATGTTCCGCAACGAGCCTGAGTGGGAGGCCGCCGAA
>DASWON010000528.1:0-4379 GCA_036398735.1 Rhodopila sp. | reverse complement strand
AAAGACTTCCAGACGCCCGCCCGCATAACGCTCGAGCATAAGCTCGCCGACCCATGTCACCTTTGTGAAATGAAAGAACCGTAGCGGCGAACCGCCGGCACTGATATCGCCCGCTTCATTGATCGAGATGGGGCGGCGACTCAGGTTCCAGCTCGCGACATTGTACCCCGGATCCCGCAGCACGTGCAACGTCGGGAAAAACGCCGGTGCCAGGTCGCACCAGCGCTTGTCCGTAAACAGGCCGTTCGGAATGTCGTCGAAGCAATAGTGCAGCAGGCGGTCGCGCCACCACCGGGCGAACCGCTTGCCCTCCGGAGATCCCGCGACCGCAACGAACCCGAGATTGTAGATGCCGTGCTTGAGCGAACTGATCTCATTGTCGTGGATCGCGGCGGGCTCATCGTCAGGTTCCACCTGATGCGGCGTCAGCACCACATCGTGGCTGTCCAGCAGTGCCGCAACCTCGGACAGGCTGCCGAACACGGCAATGTCGGGGTCCAGGTAGACCACCTTGCCCGCTCCGGCGTCGAGCATCTTGCACAGCATCGCCCCCTTGACCGCCGTACAGAGCTCGACGATGTCGTGCACGAACAGCCAACGGCACAGGTCGGGCACACCAAGCTCCCCGACCCGCACGATCCGATCTATTTGTTCCCTCTCCGGGTCGAAGGCGAAGCCCGGGGGCTCGTTGTCCACGAGGCACAGCCAGAACACCCAGTCCGGATGATGCTCATGCAACGTCTCGGCCAGGACCCGCACCCGGTCGAGGTAGGCGAACGACGCGCTCGTAAAGCAATGCACCTCAGTCATAGACGACGGCCGGTTGTTCGGAACGGAGCCGGTCCCAGTCCCTGAAGCTTCTGCGGGCCCAGGGGGTCGAGCCCGACTCCGCGATCAGCACGCCGCGGCGCCGCTGCGCCGTGGCCAACAGGCGTTTCAGGCCACCATCCTCGAACAGCGCGAACAGCGATGCCTCGTCCTGCACCACATGCCCCTGCTCCGGTGCATTCGTCTCGATCGCCGTCGCGATGTGTCCGGCGCCGCGACGCGCCACAACGAACGCGCCCGCGGCGAGCGCCTCATGCGCGGCCAGGCAGAACGTCTCCGGCCAGAGGGACCAGCTGACGACGACATCGATAGCGTGCGCCGCGATCGCTTCTATCATGGCATCGGGCTGCTCCCGGCTTGTCTGTACTTCGATATTGCGGATTGAACCGGGCAGCGGAACGCCACGTGGCGTGCCTAGCTGAAAAAAGGCGTAGTCCGGATGCCTGGCAAAGCGCTGCGCCAGTTCCTGGAATATCGGCCAGCCTTTGGGAACGGTGCGCATCCCCACGTGGGCCACTCGTATCGGTTGCGTCGGATCATCCCGGGTCGGCCGCGGCGCCCCGGGCGCAAACGTGAGTCGCGCCAGCGGACGCACATGCGCCTCCCGATACGGCAGGTCGGCTTTGCGTTCCCACAGGTCGAGAGCCGCCGCTGACGGAGCCAGCACCACGGGTCGCACGGCGTCGAAAAAGCCTCGGATACGGGTCAGGTGATCGACCCGCTCCGGACCGTATGCGCAAATGCCGCAGGCCGCCGATACGACGGGGGGCGCCCCGCAGAACCGGACATCGTTGCGCAGCAGATTAAAGCTGGGACACAGCGTGAAGTAGTCGTGGGTCCAGACAATCACCGGGTCGGCCGCGACCTGCGCCAGTTGACGCAGTACCTCCGGCGCATGCCCCAGGAAGTGGTGCACGATCAGCAGGATCATTCTGTCGTTGCCGCCAAGCTCCGTGAGGCAGGCGATCAGATCCGTCGCGCGCGCCACGCCGAGCCAGTCGTTGCCGAGTCGGATACTGAAACGGAAATCCGCGGCGGAAGCCGTGCCGGCCAGGATCGGCAGGGGCACCGCGGGGGACAGGTGCAGATAGCTCCAGTGCATCTGTCGGAAGGCGATTTGTTCGTGACGAATGACGTTCTGCACACCGCCAAAGTTTCGTTCGTAATCGTCGTGACTGACCGACACCGCAAGCGCCGATCCCGCGGCAATGACAGAGGCCAGCCTGCGCGCGAGCACGGAGCGGTCCAACGGGGCGGTCGGATCGATGGCGGGAACCCAGTCCCCGGCTCGGGCGCTAGGTGGCCGCAGGCTTTCCAGCACACCGCGCATGGCGTCAAGCGGGCGACGCGGCAGGCGCCCCTCCTTGGCTCCGGCCCACGCATAGTGAATCAGGGGATTGATGCCGGACGCCGCGACGTCGGCGTTGCGCTTCAGGTAGTACGCCACGTTGAAGTCAGGGCTCGGATTGCGACCTTCGCGCCAGCCGGTCGAGAGAAAATGCGCCAGCGGATCGATCTTGCTCTCGCGCACGTCAGGATTGGCCGCCAGATAGTACGCGGGGTCGAACAAGCCGGCAACGATACGCGCTTCATTCTCATCGTAGCATGGTTGCGGGCGGCCGGCGTCCGGATCGACGTCGGAATATTGTGACTGCATCGCCGTTCAGCGCCCCGTCCGGCGCCGGATGGTGCCCGCGGCGACCCGCACGCCGCGCAGCGCGCGATGCAGGCGCGGGTGCCTGCTGACGAAGCCGTTCAGAGGCGCCGCCGCGCGCCAGAGAAACGCCCCGCGAACAGTTGCAAGCTGCATCCACACGTCGTCGAGCTGCTGCTGCAGCGCCCGAGCGTGCTGGTCGGCGGCGCGCTGCAACTCCAAAGCATGCTGCTCGGCCGCAACCTGGAGGGCCCGGGCGCGCTGATCGGCCGCGTGGGCGCGGGCGTCGGCGGCCTTCAGCAGTTCTGCCGCCGTCTCGGCACGCTGCCGTTCCATGCCGATTTCGGCGATGCGCGCCAGAGCCAGCGCAGCCGCCTCGGCGAGACGCAGGTCGGCCGCCGAACGACGCTGGCATTCCTCCTGCAACTGGTCCTGTTGTTCGAGCACCCGCGCCTCGGCCGCTGCGAAGCGCGCCTCCGCGGTCTCTCGCCACTGCCGTTCCTGGCGCACCAGCGCCTCAGCCCTGGAAAGCCCTGCTTCGGCTGCCTCCCGCCGATCACGTTCCTGATACAACAAGGCTTCCGCTGCGGACAGTCCGGCCTCGGCCGCCTCCCGCCGGTCGCGTTCCTGGTGCACCAGCGCTTCGGCGCGGGCCAGCCCTGCCTCCAGCGCCTTGATCCGGCCTGGCACCGGGTTGCCGGATCCCGCCGCCCCTTCGATGACGCCGTCGAGCAGAAAGTCGTCGCGGGTCTGGCCGCGCAAGGCGCGCCCCGCGGCCGCCGCGAGTTCCACCGTATTGGCATATGTCAACTCGGCCGGCAGCCAGCGGGGGGTCCGCCACAAGGCTTCCCTGAGATCCTCGACGACGTTGATGCGTTGCAGAATGCAACGGTGCGCAATCAATTCAGCATCGAGTCGCGGTGCCGTTTTCGGGGAGACCAGCAGGCCGGCCTCGTAGGCCCAGGGAAAAATGGGCTCGTTCTCATGGCGAAAATTATCGGGATTGTGCGAGGGAAACGCGAAGTAATAAACTTCCATGCCCCATGACAACAGCAGCTTCGCCATGTCGAGCGATTCCGCGCGCTCGTTGCATTCGACCCACAACGTGGTGCCACCACGCCCGAGGTGACGGGAGTCGCCCTGCAGGATTTCCTGCTCCATCCCCTCCACGTCGAGCTTGATCAGATCGAACTCTCCGTGCTCAGCGCGGAGCTCAGCCAGCGTGATCGCCCGGACAGGTCCCCACGCCGCGTCTTCCCCGGTGGCGGTGGCCGCGAACGACGTGCCTCCCAGGTTTACCGGGTCGGTCCGCCCCGTCCGCGGCGCGGTGGACGTGCCCGCCACCACGGCATTGACCACCGAGGTCGGGATCGCGGCCACGTTGCGCACATTGGCTTGCAGAAGCGGCACGATCGCCGGATTGGCCTCCACAAAGCACAAAGAGCCGAGGCGCTTGCGGAGCGCCACGCCGAGGCCGAACGTTCCAAGAAATGCGCCGACATCCAGGACACGCGCGCCATCCGGCAGGACAGAGGCGACGAACCCCACTTCGTCCCAACCCCATTCGCCGCACCGGGTCAGGAAGCGGCTGATCATATCATGGTCGTTTGGAAGCGCTATTTGTCCATAACGGCTGTCTATTGTTACTTTTTCAGTAGAATCGATTGTTGTTTCCCCAACAGACATGCCTCAAGCAGCGCCTTTTCATGGATAGGCTAATTATGCCGTAATGCAAAAGTATGTCAACCCGCGTCGATCCGATTGGTTATCGGTCTCTCGCATCGATCCGATCGGTTATCGGTGCCCGAGAATGCTCCCGCAGGAGATGCCATGTGATACCAGTCGGCCGAATGGTTGACGCTTCTGCGATGCGCGGCCGCTGGTATCGCGTTGATTT
>DASWON010000527.1:0-12607 GCA_036398735.1 Rhodopila sp. | reverse complement strand
AGAAGCGTGGAGACGATCCAGTGGCACGAGCCGAACAGCGCGCGAGACGCCACAACGCGGTCGCCAGCCTTGAGGTGAGAGAGCATCGCGGCGTTGACCGCGGCCATGCCCGTCGCCGTAGCCCGGCACGCCTCAGCACCCTCCAAGAGAGCCAATCGCTCCTCCAGCATGGCAACGGTCGGGTTGGCGAAGCGGGTGTATTGGTAGTGTTCCTCCGTACCGAGAAAGGTGGCCTCGGCCTGCTCGGCGCTGTCATAGACGTAGCCGGAGGTGAGATAGAGCGCCTCCGCGGTTTCGCCGTGCTGGCTGCGGATGTTGCCGCCGTGCACGAGCCTGGTCGCGGGGCGGTAGCGCTTGGTCATCTGGACGGAGCCTCCCGAGCTTGGGGCCGGTTGCGGCGAGCGAGTTACGGCGGGCTAGTTGCGACGGCCTGGTTGCGACGGCCTGGTTGCGACGGCCTAGTTGCGACGGCCTAGTTGCGACTCTGGCGCCCTTCGCCTATGTTGGCGATGCCGACGCGGCAACGCGGGTGTAGTTCAATGGTAGAACGGCAGCTTCCCAAGCTGCATACGAGGGTTCGATTCCCTTCACCCGCTCCAATTTACTATCGTGTCGGGCGCGGCGGCGTCACCGTGTAATCGTAGAAGCCGCGGCCGATCTTGCGGCCGAGCCACCCGGCCTCAACGTATTTCACCAACAGCGGGCAAGGACGATACTTGCTGTCGCTCAAGCCCTCGTAGAGCACCTGCATGATGCTCAAGCAGGTGTCGAGGCCGATGAAATCGGCCAGCTCCAGCGGCCCCATGGGGTGGTTCGCGCCGAGCCGCATCGCGCCGTCTATCGCCGTGACCGATCCCACGCCCTCGTAGAGCGCATAGACCGCCTCGTTGATCATCGGCACCAGGATGCGGTTGACGATGAAGGCCGGGAAGTCCTCGCTGACGGACGTGATCTTGCCGAGCTTGAGGGCGAGCGCCTGGACGGCCTGGAAGGTCGGCTCGTCGGTCGCGATGCCGCGGATGACCTCGACGAGCTTCATGACAGGCACCGGGTTCATGAAGTGCATGCCGATGAACTTCTCGGGCCGGTCCGTGCTGGCGCCGAGTCGGGTGATCGAGATGGAGCTGGTGTTGCTGGCAAGGATGCAGGAGGACTTCAAATGCGGGATCAGAAGCTTGTAGACGCTCCGCTTGACATCCTCCTTCTCGGTCGCAGCCTCCACGACCAGGTCGCAATCGTCGAACAGGGCGTAGTCGCTGCCTGTGGTGATGCGCGCGAGCGCCTCGGCCTTCTCGCCGGCGGTGATCGTGTCCTTCGCCACCTGGCGATCCATGTTGCGGGCGATGTTGGCCATCGCCTTGTCGAGCGCGTCCGGCCGCACGTCCGCGATGTGGACGGGCAGGCCCGAAAGCGCGCAGACATGCGCGATGCCGCTGCCCATCTGCCCGGCGCCGACGATGCCGACCATCTGCACGTCGGGTGCTTCGCTCTCGATCTCCGGCGTGCTAGGCGCCGCAGCGGCAGGCGCGATGTTCATCACGCCTTCTCCAGCTCGGCCTTGAGCTCCGGCACCGCCTGGAACAGGTCGGCCACGAGACCGTAGTCGGCGACCTGGAAGATGGGCGCTTCCTCGTCCTTGTTGATCGCCACGATCACCTTGCTGTCCTTCATGCCGGCAAGGTGCTGGATGGCGCCGGAGATGCCGACAGCGATGTACAGCTCAGGCGCGACGATCTTCCCGGTCTGACCGACCTGGAACTCATTGGGCACGAAGCCTGCATCGACAGCCGCACGCGACGCACCGACAGCGGCCCCGAGCTTATCAGCAATCGGCTCGATAAGCTTGAAATTTTCGCCGTTCTGCATGCCGCGGCCGCCCGAAATCACCACCCGCGCGGCGGTCAGCTCCGGCCGCTCGCTCTTGGACAGCTCCGCGGAGACGAATTTGGACAGGCCGGGCAGATCACCCACGGTGACGGCTTCGATCGGGGCGTTGCCGCCATCCGCCGCGACCGGATCGAAGCTGGCGGCGCGGACGGTGATGACCTTCTTGCCGTCGGACGACTTCACCGTGGCCAGGCCGTTGCCGGCATAGATCGGGCGGATGAACGTGTCGGCGTCGACCACGCCGGCGATGTCGCTGATCGGCTGCACGTCGAGCAGCGCGGCGACGCGCGGCATGACGTTCTTGCCTACCGCGGTCGTCGCCGCCAGCAGATGCGAGTAGTTGGGCGCCAGGGCCACCAGCAGGGCCGCGGTCGGCTCCGCCAGCAGGTGATCCAGGGCCGGATTGTCGGCGACCAGCACCTTGGCCACGCCGGGCAGCTTGGCGGCGGCCGCGGCGGCATCGGCCAGGCCGGCACCGGCCACCAGCGCATGCACCTCGCCCAGGGCGGTGGCCGCGGCAACGGCACTGCGCGACGGCTGCTTGATGCCCGATGCGTCGAATTCCAGGAGAACCAGGCTCGTCATCGTCAGATCACCTTCGCTTCGGTCTTGAGCTTGCTCACCAGTTCGGCCACCGAACCGACCTTCTGGCCGGCCTTGCGCTTCGGCGGTTCGGTCACCTTCAGCACCGTCAGGCGCGGCGTCACGTCAACGCCGAGATCGGCCGGCTTCATGGTGGCGATCGGTTTCTTGCGGGCCTTCATGATGTTGGGCAACGAGGCGTAGCGCGGCTCATTCAACCGCAGATCGGTGGTGACGATGGACGGCAGCGTCAGCGCCACCGTCTCCAGCCCGCCGTCCACTTCCCGCGTGACGGTCAGGGTGTTGCCGTCGACCGCCAGCTTGGAGGCGAAGGTGCCTTGCGACCAGCCCAGCAACGCGGCCAGCATCTGGCCGGTGGCGCTCATGTCGTCGTCGATCGCCTGCTTGCCCAGGATGACAAGCTGCGGCTGCTCCTTGTCCACGATCGCCTTCAGCAGCTTGGCAACGGCCAGCGGCTGCAGATCGGCGTCACTCTCGACCAGGATGCCGCGGTCGGCGCCCATCGCGAGCGCGGTCCGGATCGTCTCGGCACATTGCGGAACACCCAGGGAGACAGCGATGATCTCTGTCGCGACACCCTTTTCCTTCAGGCGCACAGCTTCCTCGACCGCGATCTCATCGAACGGGTTCATCGACATTTTCACCCCGGCGGTTTCAATGCCGGAGCCGTCGGACTTCACGCGAACTTTCACGTTGTAGTCGACTACCCGTTTGACGGGGACAATTATCTTCATGGGAAACCGTACCGCTTCCTGGGATCGTTGGTGAACACATACCTAAACGCTCGGCACCGTCAGGGTTCCGAGTGCCAGTTCGCACCTGCGAGAGGGCGCCGGACCATATGGGTGGGGTTTCCATGTGTCAAACGCCGGCGGCGCAACAACGCCGCCACGCAGGTCAGGACCGCAAAAGGCTCATGAGGATCATGAACAGCAGGATCGTCGCCCCCTGCAGGAGGACGCGCCATTGCATGAGCTTGTTGGATCGCCGTGGGTTGCCTTCGCGCACCAGGCCGACCATGCCGGCGACCAGCACCCCAAGGGTGGCGAGCATCATGATGGCAACCAGGACCGTCAGAAACGAGCGCATCCGGCTACATTAGGATATCCGGAGGCGTTGGGAAACCGGCCCGCCGGGATGCCGTCGGCGCACCTGCCGTGAATCGCAGCTGCGAACGTGCGGGCCGTGGCGACGCCAGGCCCACTGCTGGTATCAGGCCAGGCGCAGGCCTCCGCCGCAGCCTCCAGCGGCGGCGCGGCAGGGTCCTATGCCCATCCAAGTTCGCGCATCGCCCACCCGGCGTTCCAGATCTTCGTCATGTGCCGGATCCTGCTTCCCTCGAATTCCATCACGTACACATAGTCGGTGCGCGTGTTTTTGCTCGTCGGCGGGCAGGGTCCGCCGGGACCGGTGTGTGTGGCAGAAAAGACGGCGTAGGCGCAGACGCTCCGCCGCCCCTCATCGACCGCGAAGGATCGTAGTTCGTACCGGCCGTCCGGCATGAACGCGAACAGGCCCTGCATCCAGTCGACGTACTCCCGCAGTGTCGTCATGTGTGCGAGCGGCTCTGCCTGAGCAGAAAACGAGGCCTCGGGCACGCAGTAGCCGGCGCAGGCCTGCCAGCCTTGGCCAGCTTCACACGCATCGAAAAAGCTGTTCGCGGTGGAAAGGATGTCAGCCATTGTGTCGCCCCTTCAAACACTAATTATGGCGGGCACGCCCGCTTGCGGCAGGTGCCCGTTCGCCCGACCTGGCATGAGGGTGCTTCGGGTGTCAGACGCCATGCGCGCCGCCCGGACATTCACGCCGCCCGGGCTTTCACGCCGCCCGGGCCTTCACTGAGACTGTCTCGTACTTGGACTCTCTCGCCCTTGGACCGTCTCGCGTCTCGACCGGCTCGGAATCGGTCGCGAACGTCCTGGCGAGTCATGAACCATGAGCACCGCGCAACCTGCGGGCGGCCTCGACCCGGTCTGCCAGCGGCATCGGTCGTAAACCCGGAGAACGCCGCGGACCCGGCCACCTCCGCCGCCGCGACCGGATCGCATACATTCCGGGAACGGCTCGAATAGCCGCGATTCCGCTCCGTCTCGATCGCGGACGTCAGGTTGGTGAAGGACGCGTGCCTTCGAAACGGGCGAATGATGCGATGGGCTCCCAGGCTGTGCGCCGGTTCGCCGGAAATGGCGAGGCCGGGGCCTCGCCGGATCGACAGGTCGGACGGGCAGGCGGCGAGTTCAGGTTTGCTCAGCGCCCAGGCGGTCGCCAGGCCGCTCACATATTTCGCATCGCGTCGGTCGCCGCCCACCGATAGCGGGCGAATCTTCGGGATCGGCCCCGACGTCACCCGCGCTGCGGCGCTGTCCGGGGCGGCGGCCATGCTTCCATTGTTCCGCCGGAATGTCAGATATGCCACTGCTTCCTCCCTGCCGATGAAGCCGGGCTTTGTCAGTCAGGCCGTGCAGCCTTCCGCGCACACTCCGTGGAGGAATAGACTTTCGTCAAACGATTTCGGCTTCGTCTCGCCGATAAGTTACAAAACATTGCGCCGTGCAACCGATCGCGCCGCGCCGGCACCGTTCGTGACGCAATCCGAGAGCCTCGCGCGTGTGGCCGATCACAGGGTGCAACCGACCTGACTGACTGGGACTAAAACGAGCGGCACGGGCCGCGCCATGGTTCCCTCCGGCGCGCGTGATGCTGTTATGCGGGCCTCGCATAACCCGCCGATGCCCGATTTTACGTTGACCAGGCGTCAGCTTATGTGGTCGTACCCGGCTGATGATACGCGCTGCCCTCCTCCTCCTCGGTGCCCTCACACTGGGCATGGCGGTTCCGTCGTACGCGCAAAGCCCTGCTCCGGCCGCCGCCTCCCCGTCCATTTCCGCCGACCAGGCGCATGTGGCGCTCGACGTGCTGAACGATCCGGCCAAGCGGGCCGCCTTTGCCGCGACCCTCAACGCGATCGTCAAGGCGCAGTCGCCGAATGCGGCGCCGGCCACCGATGCCACTACCGGTCCCGCCGCGTCGGCGCCCCCGGCTGGCACCGCGCCCGCCGCATCGTCTGCCGCATCGTCTGCCGCGCCGCCGGCCCCGGCCCCAACACCGGCACCGGCCAAACCGGCCACGCAGACGACCGTCGAGGGCCTGACCATCCCGCTGGCCCCCGACAGCCTGGGCGCCCAGGTCCTGCTGTCAGCCTCCGCTTTCGTCAACCATGTCGGCAATCAGGCGATGGAAGCACTGGAGACGGTGCAGAGCCTGCCATTGCTGTATGGCTGGGCCATCGTGATGGCGACCAATCCTGTCGCACGCGACATCCTTGAGGATGTTTCGTGGCGTCTGATTCTGGCGCTCGCCTGCGCGGCGGCCGTCGAATACGGGCTGCGACGGGCGATGCGAAGGCCGATCCGCAGTCTCGAGAGCCTGGCGCCGTCGAACCATTCCGCGGATCCCGACGCCGCGCCGGCCCAGACCGAAGTGGAAACCGACGCCGTGGCCCGCGCCGAAGCCGGCGAAATCGAGGCGCCGATGCCACGGCCGCGACCCTCGGCGTGGACCCTGATGAGGCGCGTCCCGCTGGTCATCGCCCGTCTCGTGCTGGAACTGGTGCCGGTGCTCGGCATCGTCCTGATCGGGCACCTGATCGCCGGATCGAGCCTTGGCGGCCAGATCGTCAGTCGGCTGATCATCCTGGCTTCGGTCGATGCCTACGCGATCTCCGCCGCACTGCTCTGCATCATGCGCATGCTGCTCTCGCCGGGAGAATCGCGCCTGCGGCTCTTCCATCTGCAGAACGCCGCCGCCGACTACCTCATGTGCTGGAGCCGCCGGCTTATCCTGATCGGTGTATTCGGATACGCCATCGGCGAGGCCGGGCTCATTCTGGGCCTGTCGGAAATCGGCCACGATGCCTTCGAGAAGGGCGTCGGTCTCCTGCTGCATTTGTGCCTGGCCTTCATCGTCGTGCAGAAGCGTCGGGCGGTCCGGCGAGTGCTGCGCGCTCCGCCGGGCGCAACCGGTCTGGTTGCGGCCCTGCGCAACCGCTTCGCCAGCGTCTGGCATTGGGTCGTGCTGTTCTTCCTGATCGCAGGCTGGCTGATCTGGGCGGTGGAAGTGCCGCACGGCTATGCCGCGGTCATCCACTATTTCATCGTCACCGCCCTGGTCCTGATCGGCGCCCGGATCGCGCTGCTGCTGCTGCTGGGCCTGGTGGACCGGGTCATGCGCCCGGGCGCCCAGCCCAGCGACTTCTATCCGGGCATGCAGGCCCGGCTCGTCGTCTATCATCCCGCGGTGACGCTCACGACGCGGCTGATCATCTACCTGCTGTGCGGCCTCGGGCTGCTGCAGCTCTATGGCCTGAACACCTTCATGTGGCTGGTCAACAGCGACCTTGGACTGCGCATCCTGGCCGCGATCGGCACGGTGCTGCTGACCACCGTCCTGGCATTCGGCGTATGGGAGGCGATCAACGTCGGCGTCCAGCAGCATCTCGACCGGCTCCAGCGGGAGGCCCAGCTCGCGAAATCCGCCAGGCTCCGGACGTTGCTGCCGCTGCTGCGCAGCACGCTGCTGATCACCCTGGCCATCGTCGCCGGCCTGATGATCCTCAGTGAGATCGGCATCAACATCGCCCCGCTGCTCGCCGGTGCCGGCATCGTCGGCGTGGCGATCGGCTTCGGCTCGCAGAAGCTGGTCCAGGACCTGATCACCGGCATCTTCCTGCTGCTGGAAAACGCCATGCAGGTCGGTGACACGGTCACGGTGTCCGGCCTCACCGGCACGGTCGAGAATTTGTCGGTGCGCACCATCCGCCTGCGCGCCGGGGACGGCTCGGTTCACATCATCCCGTTCAGTTCCGTCACCAGCGTCACCAACGTCAACCGCGGCCTTGGCAACGCTTCGGTGGTGGTGAGCGTCGCCTACGACGAGGACACCGATCGCGTCTCTCAGGAACTGACCAGCATCGTTTCCGGGATGCGCGCCGAACCAACCTTTTCGGCCATGATGCTGAGCGACTTCCAGCTGTGGGGCGTGGACAAGGTCGATGGCGGCCAGGTAACGATCGCCGGCCAGGTGGTCTGCACCGATGCCGGCCGTTGGGCCGTGCAACGTGAGTTCAACCGGCGCATGAAGCGGCGGTTTCAGGAGCTTGGGATCAGGATCTTCAACCCGGTGCAGACGATCAGCGTCACGGTGCCGGTCCAGACCCCCGCTGCGAAAGGGGACGACCATGCACACGCTCAGGCAGCTGACTGACCAGATACGGTCGGACGGCTATGCATTCGTACACGCGCCCGACATGCTTGCTCTGCTGCGGGAGTCTGGGCCGCTGACCGACTGGCCGGCCTTCGCGGCCAGCTGGAATGACCTGGGGCCGGACACCTACATGGCCGACGGGGGCCGCTACCGGAAGCGCCGCCACGCGGCGTTCAAGGTAAATGACGCCGGCGTGACCCGCCAGCCCGCCCAGCCGCACTACCAGAGCCGCGACTACAACACGCTGAATGGCGGGATCGAGCGCTGGTTCACGCCGGTCGCGGAGCCGATCGGTTCGGGTCCGTCGATGACCACCGTGCTGATGTGCTGCCGCAACCTGTTCGGGATGCTGACCCCGGTGCACGACTGGCACGTGGAGGTGCACCAGTTCCGTATCGAGGCGCGCCGCGGTGAGGAAGGTCGTCCAACTCCCGAAGGCATGCACCGCGACGGGGTCGACTATGTGTTGGTGCTGCTGGTCAGTCGCACCAACATCGCCAGCGGCGAGACATCGGTGCATGACCTCGCCGGTAATCCGCTCGGCCACTTCACCCTGACCGCACCGTTCGACGCCGCGTTGGTGGATGATGCGCGCGTCATGCATGGGGTGACCCCGGTGGAACCGCTGGACCCGGCCGAACCCGGTTTTCGCGATGTGCTGGTGGTAACCTTCCGACGGACGTGAGGGCCGGCCCGCGCGCGGGATGACCGGTCAGCGTTCGCGGCCAGCCGTAAGCTCGGCCGGCCGGTAGCTCGCCTCCATCGTCGGGCCGTGCGACCCCGGCTGACTGGCCAGCCAGGCCATCGCGGCGCGATCCGCACCTGACGGCAGCGGTGCACCGGGGTTCGCCATCCAGGCCAGGATGTCGCCGATCGGCAAGGCGCGGTCCTTGTCGCGTAGCAGCAGGTGATAGCCGTCCGGATAGAATGCCCGTTGCGACCCCGGCGGCAGCGCCTGCCAGGTGGCGGCCGTCGCCCGTGGCGGCACCAGTTCGTCGTGTCCGCCGTACAGGAAGAGCGCCCGAGCACGAAAGTGCGGCGCGGCCGCTTCCGCTTCGTCCATGAGGTCCACGAGGCCCTTGATCGCGTCCACGCGCGTGCTGTGGATCGTCAGCGGGTCGGTCGATAGGCGGATAAGGGCCGCTCGGTTGCTGCTTGCGGTGACTTTCACCAGGCCGCCGCCGGTCAGCGCCATGCCGGGAATGGCGTGGTCCGCGAGCCACAGGGTCGTTCGCATCAGCAGGTTCATGTTGGAACGTCCCCAGACCGCAGGGGCGACCAGGACGTATCCGTCAATCGGTGGCGGGTCCGGCTGGGTGGCCAGTACCATGAGCGCCGCGGCCCCCATGCTCTCGGCCATCAGGAACAACCGGGTCCGTGGATATTTTGCCCGCACCAGCCTGGTCATTGTTCGTATGTCGCCGGTGAGGTCGGCGGTGCCCGGCCAGCGGCCGCGTGTCTCGGTCGCGCCGAAACCGCGCAGATCCGGTGAAAATATCGCTATTCCGGCGGCGGCGAAGTCGGGCGCCGGATATTCCCATGCGTCGCGGCTGTCGTTCATGCCGTGCAGTGCCAGCACGATCGCCGACGGGGTGCCCTCGGGCAGCCAGACGCGGTACGGCAACGCGGTGCCGTCCGGCATGATGAAGCTGCCGGTGGTCACCGTCGGCGGCGCCATGAAGTGACCCGGCGACGCGCCTTGCCCGATGCAGCCGGTCAGCAGCATCAAGGCCAGCACGACACAGGTCAGGCGTCGGGTTGCGCGGTTCACGAGAGCACTGTTGTAAGCGTTCGCTGCATCGCTATCATCATGTCGCTTTTCCCACCAGCGAGAGGATCACATGCCTGACGGCGCCGCAGCACCGAACGCCTCACCGGCGAGCCCAACCGAGATCATCCATGTCGACTCGCGCACCGTGGCCTGCGACGGCGGCGATGGTGCTCTGGGCCACCCGAGGGTATTCCTTCGCATTCCGGGCGAGTCGGTCATGTGCCCCTATTGCTCACGTTTGTATGTCCTGAACCCGGGAGCGGATCACGACGGCGGACATTGACATCGCGGCTGCTGTCCCTGCCGAAGCGGAGGCGGTAGCCCCTCGCAAGCTGCACCTGATCCTGATCGACGGGTCCGGGTTCATTTTCCGTGCCTTCCATGCGCTGCCGCCGATGACACGGCCGGACGGAACGCCAGTCAATGCGGCGTTCGGCTTCACCAACATGCTTGCGAAGCTGCTGAAGGAGCATGTGGGGACGCATATCGCCGTCATCTTCGACGCAGGCCGGCTGACTTTCCGCAACCGGCTGTACGATGCTTACAAGGCGCACCGGCCGCCGCCGCCCGACGAGTTGATCCCGCAGTTCGCACTGGTGCGCGAGGCGACGGAAGCCTTCGGCGTGCCGGGCATCGAGCTCGCGGACTGGGAAGCGGACGATCTGATCGCGGCATACGCCGTGGCGGCCACGAAGGCAGGCGGGCAGGTCACCATCGTGTCCTCCGACAAGGACCTGATGCAGCTGATCCGTCCTGGCGTGGAGATGCTGGATCCGATCAAGCAGAAGCCGATCGGCCCCGCCGAGGTGATGGAGAAGTTCGGCGTCACGCCCGACAAGATGGTCGACGTCCAGGCGCTGATCGGCGACAGCACCGACAATGTTCCCGGTGTGCCGGGCATCGGCCCGAAGGGCGCGGCGCAGCTGATCAACGAATACGGCGATGTCGAGGCCGTGCTCGCGGCCGCGCCCACGATGAAGGCCTCGAAGCGGCGGGACATGCTCATCGAGCACGCCGAGAAGGCCAGGATTTCGCGCACGCTGGTGCTGCTGCGGGACGATGCGCCACTGCCGTTGCCGCTTGAGGATCTGTGTCAGCGCGACGCGGACCGGGCGAAGCTGGTCGCCTGGCTGACCCGGCAGGGCTTTCGCAGCACCATCGCGCGGCTTGGGCTGGACGGTGCGGCGCCGCCCAGGCCCGAGGCGACCGCCGAACCGCAGCCCGCGGCGGCGGTCCAGGGTGACCTCGGGCTTGCCGCACCGCGGACCGAGTCCGGCTTCGGCCCCTATCACAGCGTCACCACCGTCGAGGATCTGCGCGCCTGGGTCGCTGAAGCGATCGCCGCGGGCGTCGTGGCGATGGATACCGAGACCGACGGTCTGGATGCGATGCGCGCCAGGCTGGTTGGATTCTCCCTGGCGACCGCGCCGGGACGGGCCTGCTACGTGCCGCTGGCACACGAGGTCCTCGGCGAGCAGATCAAGCCCGAGGCGGCGATCGAGGTGCTGGGGCCGCTGCTGACCGATCCTTCGGTGCTCAAGGTGTTCCAGAACGCCAAATTCGACATGTTGATGCTGTCGCGTGCCGGATTCCCGATGCCGGCGCCGATTGACGACACCATGCTGATCTCCTACGCGCAGGAGGCCGGCATGCATGGCCACGGACTCGATGAGCTGTCGCAGCTTCACCTCGGGCATACGCCGATCACCTATGACGAGGTGACCGGCACCGGGCGCAACCGCGTCCCGTTCGCGCAGGTGCAGATCGACCGCGCCACCGCCTACGCCGCCGAGGATGCCGACGTCGCGCTGCGGCTGTGGGACGCGCTGAAGCCGCGGCTGCGGCTGAATGGCGGCCTGGCCCTGTATGAGCAGGTGGAACGCCGGCTGCTGCCGATCC
This sequence comes from Rhodopila sp., assembly GCA_036398735.1. Lineage (GTDB taxonomy): Bacteria > Pseudomonadota > Alphaproteobacteria > Acetobacterales > Acetobacteraceae > Rhodopila. The sequence continues at coordinate 1,185 of DASWON010000527.1, read as the reverse complement.
TGCTGCAGATGGAGCGCGCCGGGGTCAAGGTCGATGCCGACGACCTGCGCCGGATGTCGGTGGATTTCGAAGCGCGCATGGCGGTGATGGAGCAGGATTGCCATCGCCTCGCGGGCCATCCGTTCAACGTCGGCAGCCCCAAGCAGCTTGGCGAGGTGCTGTTCGACGAACAGAAGCTGCCTGGCGGCAAGCGAATGAAGACCGGTGCCTGGGGGACGGATTCCTCGGTGCTGCAGGCGCTGGCGGACCAGGGGCATGAGCTGCCGACGCGGATCCTGGAATGGCGGCAACTGCAGAAGCTGAAGTCGACCTACGCCGACGCGCTGGTCACCGAGATCAACCCCGAGACCGGACGGGTGCACACCTGTTTCGCGATGGCGATCGCTTCCACCGGCCGGTTGTCCTCGACCGATCCCAACCTGCAGAACATCCCGATCCGCACCGAGGAAGGCAGCCGCATCCGGCACGCGTTCATCGCCGAACCGGGGCATGTGCTGGTGAGCGCGGACTATTCGCAGATCGAGCTTCGGCTGCTGGCGCATGTCGCCAATCTGCCGGTCTTGCGGGAAAGCTTTGCCAACGGTGAGGACATCCACGCCCGCACCGCGAGCGAGGTGTTCGGCGTGCCGATGGCGGGCATGGATCCGATGACGAGGCGGCGGGCCAAGGCGATCAACTTCGGCATCATCTACGGCATCTCCGGCTTCGGGCTGGCGCGTCAGCTTGGCATCACCCCAGGCGAGGCACGCGGTTACATCGACCGTTATTTCGAGCGCTATCCCGGGATCCGCAGCTACATGGAGCGGACCAAGGAAGAGGCCAGGATCAAGGGCTACGTCGTGTCGCCGTTCGGGCGGCGCTGCTGGGTGCCGGGAATTGCCGACAAGAATCCGGCCCGGAGAAGCTACGCGGAACGTCAAGCGATCAACGCGCCCCTGCAGGGCGGGGCGGCGGACATCATCAAGCGGGCGATGGTGCGACTTCCGGCGGCGCTGCGGGCCGAGGGGCTGCGGTCGCGTCTGTTGCTGCAGGTGCACGACGAACTGCTGTTCGAGGCGCCGGTGGAGGAGGCGGAAGCCCTGGCCGCGGTCGCGCGCAGGGTCATGGAAAGCGCCGTCGAACTATCGGTGCCGCTGGTTGTGGAAACCGGAGTGGGACGCACCTGGGCGGAGGCGCATTAAGGTC
>DASWON010000526.1:0-7940 GCA_036398735.1 Rhodopila sp. | reverse complement strand
TCGACCGCTTGTCCGACGGCTCGGTCCTGCGCCAGGTGCTTCTGCCGCACGCCTGACGGCGTGGCGTGAGCACCTACCTCGTCACCGGAGGGGCCGGATTCATCGGCTCCCACCTGTGCGACGCGCTGGTGGCCCGCGGCGATACCGTGCGCGTGCTGGATGATCTGTCGACCGGCCGTCGCGCCAACCTTCCCGCCGACGCGATCCTGATCGAGGGTGACGTCGCCGATCCGGCCGTCGTCACGGAGGCCTTGGACGGGGTCGACGGCTGCTTCCATCTCGCAGCCATCGCCTCCGTCGAAAGAGGCGTCACCGACTGGCTCGGTACCCACCGGACCAACATCACGGGCACGATCACCATCCTGGATGCGATCCGCCGGCAGGGTAGCCGGGTCCCCGTCGTCTATGCCTCATCGGCAGCGGTGTACGGCGACGCGGCGACGGTCCCGATCGTCGAAACCGAACGCTGCATGCCGCTGTCCGCCTATGGCGCCGACAAATATGCCTGCGAACTGCATGCGAAAGTCGCGAGCCACGTCCACGCCATCCCCACGGTCGGGCTGCGCTTCTTCAACGTGTACGGACCGCGCCAGGACCCCGCTTCGCCATATTCCGGGGTCATCTCCATCTTCTGTGAGCGCATCGCCGCGGGTTCTCCGATCCGCATCTTCGGCGACGGCCAGCAGACGCGCGATTTCATCTATGTCGCCGACGTGGTTAAGGTCCTGCTCGTCGGCATGGCGCTGCGTCCGGCCGACGCGCCGGTCTTCAATGTGTGCACCGGCGTTGCCACCTCCATCCAGGCGCTTGGCCAGATGGTCGCCGGTCTGGCAGGCAAGAGCCTCAGTGCGCTGATCCAGCCGCCGCGTGCGGGTGAGATCCGGCATTCGCTGGGCGTCCCCGATCTGGCCAACAGCGTCTTCGGCTTGTCAGAGCGGGTCCCTCTCCGCTCCGGCCTCGCGGCCGTCCTGGCGTGGATGACCGGTCCGGCGGGATAACGGCATGGTGCGAGGCATCATCGTCGCCCTGGCGCTGCCACCGACCGGCTTCGTGTTGCTGATCGGGATCGGCCTGCTGCTGCGGGGTCGCTGGCGCCGTTTCGGTTGCCGGCTGGCCTGGGCGTCACTGATCGCCTTGATCCTGGTCGGCATGCCGGTGGTTTCATCCAGCATGCTCCTCGGCCTCGAATCCGGCCTGCCGATGGTGCCCCCCGCCGATCATCCGCCCCAGGCCATCGTGGTGCTCGGCGCCGAGGTGATCCGGGCGCATCAAGAAAAGCTGGGCATACGGCCCGGCCTGCTTACTCTCGACCGGTTGCGCACCGCCGCCGCGCTGCATCGGCTGACCGGGCTGCCGATCCTGGTGACCGGCGGCACCACGCAGCCCGATACGCCGGCGGTGGGTCTGGTGATGGCCCAAAGCCTCGCCGACGATTTCCGGACGCCGGCCCGCTGGGTCGAGCCGAAATCCGCCGACACGTGGGAGAACGCCCGCTTCAGCGCCGATATACTGCGCGCCGAGGGCATCACCTCGATCTACGTTGTGACCCACCCCTGGCACATGCGCCGTGCGGTGCTGGCGTTCCAGGGCACCGGCCTGACGGTCACCGCCGCACCGACCGCCCTCGACGATCCGCTGGGTCCGGACCTGTTCGACTTCATCCCGCGCGCCTCGGGCTGGCAAACCGGTTACTTCGCGATGCACGAATGGATCGGCTATGCGTGGTATCGACTGCGCTGAGGCCGCGGCATTCGCGACGACCGCCTCGCTGCCGCAAGCAGCGCTGTCCCTGCTTGATGCTGCCGGTGGCGTCTTCTCCGGACGCGCCTGGTGGGACATCGTGCTGGCACATGCGGTCCCGGCCGGAACGACTGCGTCGCTGGTCGCGATCGGTTCGGCGGGACGCATCCTCGCGCTGCTGCCGATGCTGCAGTCCGGCGGCCGGCTGAGCAGCCTGACCACGCCGTACACCTGCGAGTACACGCCGCTGCTCGCCGGCGGATTGGACCGGGCGACCAGGATCGCCGCCATGGCCGGGTTTGGCCGGTATTGCCGGCCTCATGGAATGGTGCGGCTGGATGCGCTGCCCGCCGAATGGGGTGGTCTCTCGGATCTCGAGGCCGGAGCGGCCCAGGCCGGCCTGTCCGTCCTGCGGTTCGACCACTTTGGCAACTGGTACGAGGATGTCGGTGGTCTCGACTGGACGGCCTACCTGCTGGCCCGGCCCGGAGCTTTGCGGGAGACGATCCGCCGCCGGCTGCGCCGCGCCGAAAGGTTGCCCGCCGCTCGGTTCGAGCTGTTCACCCGGCCCGAGCAGATGGACCCGTCGACCGCGGCGTTCGAGTCGGTCTACCGGCGAAGCTGGAAAGAGGCTGAACCATTTCCGGACTTCAACGTCGCGCTGATGCGGGCGATGGCGCCGCTGGGGCTGCTGCGGCTCGGGGTCTGGTCGATCGGGGCGGAGCCGGTCGCCGCACAGTTCTGGGTGGTGAAGGACGGCCATGCCATCGTGCTCAAGCTGGCCCACGACGAAGCCTTCAAGGCGCATTCGCCGGGAACCGTCCTCACTGCGATGATGCTGCGCCACCTGCTGGACCACGAGCATGTCGGCCAGATCGACTTTGGCCGCGGCGACGATCCTTACAAGCAAGGCTGGGCAACACAGCGGCGGCAGCGGATCGGGCTGCTGTTGATCAATCCATGGCGGCCGACGGGCATGGCGGCGCTCCTGCGGCACCGGCTGGGCCGCCTTCGCGCAGCGCTGCGCGATTCGCCTCGGCCAGCCTGACCGACCGAGGCCGTAAAGCAACCGGCGCCGGGTCACCCTCGGCCCGGCCCGGGGCAACCGCCAGGACCGGCGACACCGGGCTGTTCGCGATGACGAGAGCGAGGCGGCCGCACCGGCGCGGCGCGTTATCGCACGCTGGCGCGGTCAAGAAAGTATTCGAGCGGGTCGTCATCCTCGTCGGTCCGCGTCGACCTGGCGGCGAAGATCGTGAGGCTGGACGGCAATTCGCCGCTTCCGCTGTCAACCACCTTGATCGGTACCGGCACGACCGCGGTTTGCGATGCCGCCGGGTGAGCGGGCGCGGTCGAGATGTTGAACATCGATGCGTCCGTCGCGGCGCCCGCCAGATCGCCGGCAACCGCCCGACTGGCAGCGCCGTCGTTCGTACCGCCTGCCTCGCCGGCGCGTTGCAGGAGCCGGTAAAGCGTCCTGACCGCGGCAGCATTGACCGCCCCGGTCACGATTTTCGCAGGGGCCGCCCCGAACTGAACCGGGGCAGTCTCGCCGCCAGACCTGAATACGCTCGCGCCCGGGGCAAACACGGCGAATCCCGACCCGGCACCGTCCGCCCGTCCGGCGTTTCCCGGATCGAGAGGATGTGCCGGTCGTGCGCCCATCTCGGCCGCGGATGGGGCGGCGACGAATGGGGCGGCGACGGATGGGGCGGCGACGGATGGGGCGGCGACCGATGGGGCGGCGATGGACGGGGCGGCGACGGATGGGGCGGCGACGGACGGGGCGGCGACGGGTCGGCTGGCGGCAGATCCGCCGGATCCGGCTCCCAGAACGGCCGCGGCGCCGTCGACACCGGACGAGTCCGCTGCCTCCTCCGGTCCCGTGGGCGGGGGCGGCACCGCGGCCGGCATCCGATCGCGGCCAGCGGCGCGCGGCCCGGCCCTCCGGACGTCGGCCATGCCATCGGTCGGCGCCGGGATCGTATAGCCGAACGATGCCGAACCGGTGACAGGCAAGGGCGACGGCGCATCCAGAAGCGGAGCATAGCCGGTCGTTCCGACAAAGACGGAGTTGCCCGCACCGGCGGCTCTGACCGAACGGGTGATCCTGCGCTCGACCAAGGGGTTGCCGTCATCGGCGCTTCCGGCAGCCAGGGCCGATCGGCCAACGAGGGAATAGGGATCGGGATCCACGAACGGGCGGGTCGCCGTGGCCGCTCCCGCTGCCAGCGGGGTAAACACGTAGCGATCGGCGCCGCCGGCCCTGTGCGCGACGTCACTTCCGGCCTCCGACGGGCTGCCGGGCATGGAGTACGAGGGGGGCGCTGTCGCGAACCTGACGATCGGGTCCGCCACCGCCTCGCGGCCATCCAGCAACAGCAGCGCAAGCAGCGAGGTAGCGGATGCCAGTGACGCTCTCAAAGCTTCAGCCCACCCTTCGCGCGCCCAGGGAGCCAGCCGGCAGACCAGCTGACAAACCGTCCCAAGGAGCACGCATTCGGCCGCTGTCGCGGGCGTCGCTTGCGGCGAGGTCGTCCATACCAGAGAAGCGCCGCCAGGTGCCATCGTTTCAGTTGCACGCGCGATCGACCGCCCGTGCTGATCCGGCCCAGGGCGCTGCGGCGGCTCAGACCGCCGCCGGCAGCGAAGGTCCGCAACGCGCCGGATCGGCTTCGCCCGGCGCTCGCCGCAGCAGATCGAGGCCGGCACGGATCAGCAGACGAGGCGACCAGGGAGGACCGGCCACGACCCACATCTGGCGATGCGACGCATCGGCGAGGCTGCGCTTGTAGCGGTCTTCGCCAGCCAGGAAGTCGTAGATCTCAACGCCTCGATCCAGCGCGAACAGGATGGCGCGATGGTGACAGGTCAGGCCAGGTTTCGCCGGCGATCCGCCCGCCTGGTAGGCAAAGCCGCTCTGGTAGGCCAACATCCGCCCGCGAAAGACGAAGTTGTACAGGGTACCAATGAGCGTCCCGCTGTCCGACACCCGCAACAGCGCGATCTCGCCGCGCGGCACCCCGATCGCGATAAGCTCGCGATGAAACCGCCGGAAGAACGGCTGAGCGAAGCTGCCTGGCTGTCCGCGGGCCTGCCAGGCCGCCTGATGCAGCGCCGCCATCTCATCGAGCATCGAGAGCGCTGATTCCACCGAACCGGCGAGCTCGATTGCAACCGGCCCCTGCCGCTCATACCAGCGGTTCGAACGCCGGATCTGCTGGCGCGTGTTGGCGCTGCGTCGCGCCAGGTAGTCGCCTCCCGCCGCTCTCAGGCCGGCCAGGTCGGCGAACGGCGAGGCCTGCACGCGCTCCACGCGGGTTAGTCCGGCCGCGCGCCGGACCGACGCCAGGACCGGTTCGCCAACACCCGACAGAACCACCTCATAGCGGGAGGCCACCGCCCGCAAGCAGATCGCAGTCAGGTCCTCCGGGTGCCCCGCCTCGAACAGCACCCCATTCTGTTCGACGTAGGGGCTGTCCAGCTCGGCCATGCCGCTTTCGCCCAGGTGCAAGACCGCCGGACCAACGGCATGACAAACACGATTGAACAGTGCCAGCGCGACGACGCGCCCCCGCTCGGTCGCCTCGACCAGGACGGGATCAGAAAACCGCTCCGCCGCCAGGCAGCCGACCCAGGTCCAGCTCTGGAAGAACGACAGGTCGGCCCGTCGCTCCAGGTCACGCCAGCGCCCGCCCAGTTCGGCGAAGTCCGTGACAGTCGAGACCCGGACCGCGATCACGGTACCGCGGGAGCCTCTTGCGGCTTCGGGCAATACCGATCCGGCCATGACGCACCGTGCCCCCCAGGGCACCCGACGGCCGGCTCGCCGCGCCACAGCGCGCCATGCGCCGCGAACATCGCCGCCTGATCGAAATCCCGCCGCGCCTTGACCAGGTTGGCGAGGCCGATCCGGCGGCGTGCATCAGGGTCGGCGATCAGCGCCTGCAGCGCGGCGGCCATGGCGGCATCATCCAGTGCGGTGAGATAGGGACCGTTCGCCTCGGCCACCATCAGCCGCACATCGCCGACATCGGTCGCGACCACGGGCAACCCGCTGGCCATCGCCTCGATCACCGAAAGCGGCATCTGCTCGGTGTCGGAGGACAGCGCGAAAATGTTGAACCGCGCATAATACGCGGCGGTCTCCCGATGAGAGCCGGCAAAGTGGACCCGCGCCGACACCCCCAGCGACGCGGCCAGCCCCTCCAGTGCCGCACGCTCCGGCCCGTCGCCGACGATGACCAGCCGCCCGTACGGCAGCCTGGCCACGGCCCGAACCAGCCGAACGAGGTTCTTTTCCGGACGCAGGCCGGCCACCGTGCCGATCACCGGTTCAGCCGACCCGCGGCCGGACCCGTCCGTCGCGAAACCGGCCACGTCGATCCCGTTCGGCACATAGCGGATGACCCGCGGCGGCAGCTTCCAGACCTCGGTCGCGATGCGCACGAGGTTGCGCGAGGGCAGCACGACGGGCGTCCGGCTGAGTGCGAGGCGCCGGATCAGCACGCGGCGGGCTAGCTGGACAGTGCGTTCCTCCGGCCCGAACCCATCCACCACGTGCAGGTGACGGGTGAGCGGAGAGAGGTTGGCGAGGGCGAATTCGATCGCGCCCCAGTTGCAGGTGACCAGCACATCCGGTCGCCACAGCCGCAGCAGGCCGCGGAAACGCCACGCGTTCGCCAGCATCGCGTTCTTGGCGGCGGCTATGGCCGGAAAGGTCACGTCCAGCGATGGCAGCAATCGCTCCCGGCACGCGAGGTCGCCGTCCAGGGACACCACGATGTGACGGAATGCCGCGCCGAAATGGTTCGCGATGGCGGCGAAGCGGACCTGCGCGCCACCCACGGCGAAGCTCGGAAAGACGTGCGCCACCAACAGAGCCCGCGTCCCATCGGATGCCTGTCCGGTCGCCAGTTTCACCTTGACTTCCCTCGGACCTTCCGTCGACAGGACGGCCAATGATCCGGCCATGGCATACCGCAATCGCTTTCGCAGCCGCAATGCTCTGCTCCCTGCCCGCGACGGGGCGAGAGATCGCCGTCGGTCCCTCGCATGCGCTGAAGCTGCCGAGCCAGGCCGCCACCGTGGCGGTCAGCGGGGACGTCGTTCGCATCGACCCGGGCACCTACACGGATTGCGCCCTCTGGAAGGCGTCTCGCCTGGTGATCGAGGCCACCGGCCCGGGCGTGGTGATCGGCGGCAAAACCTGCGCCGACAAGGGGATCTTCATCATCATGGGGTCCGACGTCGTCATCCGCGGCATCACGTTCTCCGATGCGTCCGTCGTCTGGCACAATGGCGCAGGTGTGCGCGCCTTTGGCGACAATCTGACGGTCGAACGGAGCCGCTTTCTCAACAATGAGAACGGCATCCTGGCGGGCGGCGGCCCAGACAGCGTGCTGCGCATCAGGGACAGCGAGTTTGTCGGCAATGGCGCCTGCATCGCGGCGTGTGCGCATGGCGTCTATGCCGGAGCAGCCATCTATCTGCTGGATGTCGAGCACTGCGTGTTTCTGAACACGAAGATCGCCCATCATATCAAGTCACGGGCGCGCAATACCGTGATCCGCGGCAGCCGGATCGAGGACGGACCGGACGGCACGGCGAGCTACCTGATCGACATACCGGACGGCGGCAACGCGCTCATTCAGGACAACGTGCTGGAGAAGGGTCCGCGCAGCGACAATCCAGCCGTGGCGATTTCCATCGGCGAGGAAAGTGCCAGGAACCCGACCGAGGCGTTGATTATCCGCGACAATATATTCCGCAGCGATGTGCCGCAGCGAACCGCCTTTGTTCGAGACAGCACTCCGGCCGAACCGGAACTGGTCGACAATACGATCAGGGGCGACGTGGAGCCTCTGGCAGCGGCGACGTGGAGCCTGTGGCGCGACGTGCGGCGCCGCTGAAATACGACCCCGTTGCGCTTGCTGCCCGTCGCGCGGATCGGCGCGGTCGCGCCTTGCCGGTCGCGCGAGCCATGGGCCGCGGCGGCGCCGGGATGCCGCAGCGTCATGCGCGGGTCGCGGCAGCGCCAGGCAGGGCCAATGCCTCGCGCGACCCCGGTAGCGACGGTGTCCCAGGTCGTCAGAAGCGAGCGAGCACGACATGCGACCGATATCGGCGCCGATGTCCCGGGTCCGGTCTGATGTCGTTACGAACCGCGGTTGATGGACAGGGGGCGCTGACGCAGAGGG
>DASWON010000525.1:0-23253 GCA_036398735.1 Rhodopila sp. | reverse complement strand
CCCTACGCACATCTTGCGGGCCGGATATCCATCGGCCGTGGCTGTCGTATCGCGTCAATGGCTTCGATATACGGCTTCAACCATGGCATCTCACGCGTCGATGTGTTTGTTAAGGATCAGCCTCTCACCAGCAAAGGTATAAGGCTCCACGAGGATGTTTGGGTAGGAGCGAATGCCGTCATTCTTGATGGTGTAGAGATCGGGGCGCATTGTGTTGTTGCGGCCGGCGCTGTCGTTACGAAAAGTTTTGGTGCATATCAGATCATAGCGGGAAATCCTGCCCGCGCCGTAGCGGACCGCCGACACCGCACGGAGGGTCAGAAAATACCACAGAAGTATGATCGAGATCTTAAAGTCAGGCGTCTCGTATTCAATAAGGACCCCTACGACAATCTTGAGCGCCCCTTTCCTGAGGACCTGCAGGGTTGGGGGTCAGATATCCCGCTGTTTAGGGATCTTCTCTCTGAGGTCAGACCTGCACTGGTTGTGGAGGTCGGAACTTGGAAGGGGGCGTCTGCCATCCATATGGCAGGAATATGCAAGGAACTTGAGCTGAAAGCTGAAATCGTCTGCGTTGATACCTGGCTCGGGAATTGGCAGCATTGGACTCGTGACAGTGGGATCGGTAGTAAGGGAGATTTACGAATAGTCAATGGTTTCCCAACGTTATATTTTCAGTTTCTATCGAATGTGCTAAGTAAACACCACTCAGATATTATTACACCACTGCCATTGACGGGTATTGCTGGGGCCAAGCTCTTCGCGCACTACAAGCTACGTCCAGACTTTGTCTACATCGATGGTGACCATGAATATGAATCGGTGATTTTTGACTTAAGAGCGTGGCTTCAGCTTGTTTCGGACGGCGGGGTATTACTGGGGGACGACTATGAATGGCCAGGTGTCAGGAGGGCCGTCGAGGAAATAAGAGCCGAGGGGGCCTGGACAGTAGAGATTAAGGGTAATAAATTTGTAGTTAGACGCAATAAAACTTAACTGTCTCTGGACCTTCTGGTAAGCTGAGATCGGCATCATTTTAGAACGAAGCCTTGAATGGCACCCGGTCGGAGGTAACTCACCGATGTGCTGTTGTGCAACGCGGATAATGCGCGCGATTCGATAGTAATTTGGACCGGCAAATCGTGCCGAATTGCTAAACTAGGCTGGGGGCGATCGCCCGCATTTGAGCGTTGGGATTGCTACCCAGCTTCGCTGACGTTGCGCGTTGGAAGCGGTATCATAGGGAGTGCCTTTGGTGAAATCGGGAGTCCATTCGTCGGACATGTCTACCGCGCGTTTGAGCTTCTCCCAGTGTTAATCGCCATTTAAGAAGTTGAAGACCAGCAAACAAAGCGCGTGACCCCTCCAATCAACGATCCCTCTTCTGCATCGTTTCAATCAGCAAGGTAACCCAGCTGGATGGTGACAGCGACCCAGCCTCTTTAGCCGTGGCCCGAAATGTGCTAGTCAGAGATCAGCTGCCCTTTATTATATGCAGCAATTCGAAGGCGGTGATGATAACCGGCTGCCTCACGGTCGGACGCACCGCTCGCCCGATCTAACGAAGGCATGATTCGAACGGCTGCTTGCGTCTTTTGCCTACAACTCCCACTGCATCGTGATGTATACGGTCGTCACGGGCGTGCCTGACATGGAGATGTGGTCGTGGATGTCATTGTGTATCGAACACGAGAGATGACTCAGAGCGTGGCGAAGGAGGTCGGGCGCTTGCGTTCAGAGTTGCCTGATTATGCGCTGGTCATCGTAGCATACAGACCCGACTATACCGAGGCCGACAGCGATCCGGAGAACGGGCTATTTTGTTACGGGTGGCAGGACCTTGCTGAATTGCCGTACCCGGGGCAGCTCAAGAACATTGATTTCCGCAAACCGACCGGCCGTCATGATCTTCCGGTTTTAAAATTTTATCGTGAACATCCTAATTTCGATCGATATTGGGTGATTGAGGATGACGTTCGCTGGACAGGTCCATGGCGTACGTTTGCCGATGAGCTTCAGAGTTCAGATGCTGCACTGCTGGCCACTACAGTCCAAACGAGGGCGGAGAACCCAGATTGGCATTGGTGGAACACCATGGGAACGGCTGGTGAGCCGATGCCGGAGTTGGTGAAGTGTTTCGGGCCGTTCTTGCGCGCATCCGCCGCGTGCGTAGCGCTTGTTAATGAAAAATATACGAAAGGCTGGCATGGTCATTTTGAGGTAGCGTGGCCAACTATCTGTTGCGATGGTGGTTTGAAAGTGGAAGATATCGGCGGGTCTGGAAGCTTCACGCCGAGGCGCTGGCGTGACCGTTTCTACCGCAACGATCCAGACGCCTGGAACCTTGCGCCAGGAACTTTCATTTGGCGTCCCACATATCATGAAGCCGACTTCAAAGATTTTATCGGGCAATTCGCGGAGCGTCCGTACCTGTGGCACCCGGTGAAGGGCTGAGCGCTACAGGCTCAGCCCAAGCATCATCAGGAGTCTTTGGGAGGGTCAGGTTCACGCCCACTGAATTAACCGGACGGACAGGACGGCTATGCTGAGCGATTGTGGCCCGACGACGAAGCCCTGGCGGCGATCCCGCTCCACGGGTTGATTTGGTCCAGCCCATATCCGGAATAGATGAACCACAATACGCTACTAACGATGGCTTAGGCGCCAATCTTCCGCGTCTCGTGCGCTGGGAGTGATCCGCGCTTCATTGCCATTGAGTACTAGTGAGAGTGCTCCGTATCTGTGCGATGTAATCTGCTAAGCGCCTCGGTTAGTAGCGTTCGCGGTCTCGGCTCGGTCGGGAAGTGGTCGACCGCATCGCGTAGCAGTTCGATCGCCTTTTCGATCGCGTTTAGTTTGAGCAGATTGCTCACTGCCAGAAGCACGATCACCATATCGAGTGGGAAACGCTGGGCTAGACGCTGCCAGCGAATCGTTGCCTCTGATGCGTCGCCACGGGCCTGCGCGACCTGGGCCAACCCAACGCCCGGTCCCACATCAGTCGGAAAACGCGTTCTGGCCTGGGTCAGCAGGACTTCAGCTTCGTCGAAGCGCCCCAACTTGATCATCGCATTGGCGGTGCCCATATAGCCGCCGCTGTGATCGAAACGGCTTTTGACCGCCCCCCACCGATCAATCGACTCCTCCCAATTCTGTTGCGCGTCAGCCAGGCGAGCATGCTCCATGAAAACCAGAACGTCATTGGGAACCCGAGCCATTGCTTGGATCGTCAGCACTTCCGCTTCGGCAAAGCGGCTAAGATCTCGCAAGGATTGGATCGCGATTGAATAGCCCTCCGGAACATTCTGGGAGCGCTTGCGAACCAGCGCAGCGCGGCGGATAGCAAGTTCGAGGTCACCCCGTGCTCTGGCAGTTTGAGCCAATCCCACAGCGTATCGGATGTCATTAGGCCTTTCCTTTTGGCCCTTGTTCATCAACGCTTCGGCGTCATCGAATCTTTTCAGTCCGAGCAGTACATGGATTGCAAGTGGTGATTGGGTGGCCTCTTTTGGGTATTGCGTGATCGCCTCGTCCCAAAGTCGTTCAGCCCGCCGGTCGTCCCCGCCCCGCAGCGCAGTCTGCGCTTCAATCATCGCATCCTTAAACCTAAAATGTGCCAACTCTCCAAGGTCTGCTTTTTGTCTCCTGATCTCACGAAATGCGTCTCGGCGCTCCCGCCAGTTTTGCCAAATGCTGAACAGACCAACCATCGCACCGCCTCAAACCCTAGACGTACCCTACGTTATATCAGCCCTATCGTCAGCAGCCATACCTTGTGACAGCAACAAGCGTTTGACGAACCGGTGTCCAAGGTCGTAACGCTTTCCGGCTCCGAACATAATGGATACGCGATGAAACTTGCATGCCTCATCCTGGCCTATTCCGGCGCTCCGGTGCTTGCGCGCGCGCTGCCGGTCTATCGATCGGCCGGGTGGGACGTGTTCGTGCATCTCGATGCCAAAGCCGACCGGACAGCATACACGGCGGCATTGGGAAACGCCGCGGAGATGTGCCGCTTCGTGGACGATCCTGTCGCGGTCTTCTGGGCTGGATACTCGATGGTGCGCGCTGCACTGCGGCTGATCCAGGACGCGCGCGCCGCCGGGACCTATGACCGCTTTCTGCTGCTGTCAGACGACACGATGCCGCTTTTCCCGCCCGGCGATCTGAATGCCAGGCTTGCGGCGCAGGGCGATCTCATCACCGCCGTGGGGCAAGGGCCAGGATCGAAAAATCATGCCGACTACCCGAAATTCTTCTTCCTCGACCATCCGGCAACCACCGCCCGGGACGGACGGCCGCGGAGTGGCGAAATTGACGAGCGACTGCAAACCGCCGTCCTCGAGATCGCCGCGCTGCGCACAATCGGCAAGAAGCCTGTCACACTCTACTACGGGTCACAGTTCTGGTGCCTGACCGCAGCGACTATCGAGTTCATCCTCAAAACCATTGAGGCGGATCGTTATTTCGTTAAGTCATTCGAGTATACCGCTTTTTCAGACGAAATGATGTTCCAGACGATCATCGGCGAAGCCGTCTACCAAGGCGGCCGCAACGATGGCCCGGTCTATGCCGATTTCTACTCTGATCCAGGAAGGACGCGGGTCTACCGTTCGCCTCGGGACCTGCCATACGATCTGCATCGACACCATTTGTTCGTGCGCAAGATCGCCCCCGTGGCGACCACGTTTCTTGACCAGATGGCGGCGTATCTGTCGCAGGGGCGGACGGCCCTTGGTGCTTCGCTCGAGCAACCCGGGCTTTCGCCCGAAAGCGATGAGGCGGGCAACCCGCGGACCCGGCTGACCATCGAACTGGCAGCGCCAGCTGAGTTGGCCAGCGGCGCCCCGTGGCAGGGGGTGGAGCGTTATCTGCAAACAAAATTCCGCTGGACGGCGGAGGAGCGGATCGAGTGGGCCGTGCATGTGCCGGCGCCCGCACCGGGGAGGATCTGCTTCTTTCTCCCCATCGTCATCAGCAAGCCGCATTTCCTGGGGACCGCGCGCCTCAGCTTTATGGGACAGGAGAAACCGCTGATCTACACGCGCCACAGCCTGATCGCGGAGTTCGACAATCGGGGGTTCAGTGGGGACACCACGGTGACACTGCTGACCGCTCCGCCGGTTGAAGCCCATCCGGGCAAGGACCCTCGCCGGGTCGGCATCGGAATTGCGGTCTGACGCGCTTGGACGTCCACAGACGATAGCGGCAGGCCATTGCACTGCCGGGGCCGTCGCGTCAGTCTGTCACGGGCATCGTGAGGCGGATCAACCCTCAGTCATTGTAAGCGGCTGAACGGAGGCCGCGGCTTTGCACGCGCCCCTGATTGCTTGCAACCCGAGCCGCTTGCCGGCCTGACCTGGCTCCGTGGCAGTGGCAGTGGCCACGCCGTCGCTGCGAACGCGGCACTGCCCGCGATCAGCGTGACGCCCCGCTGTCTCTTACGGTTTCGGCGGCGGGCCATGGCGGCCGCCATCCGGCTTTGTTTCCGGCGCGGACGCAGGCGTCGTGATCTTGATCCGTTCGGCTATGCCCGGGTCGACGTGCAGCCATGGCGCGGCATGGTCGCCTCGCACTTCCGGCTGCAGAATGTGCCATTCGCCAGCCCCCGGCAGCGCCCGGAGCAGGGTCCCGGTCAGGCGGGAATTAATCTGATTCATCGTCACGCCCATCAGGGTTCCGGTTGACCCCTGTCGCAGAAGCACCGCTCCGCCGACGCGGCTCGCCACTTCCAGCGTGCCGCCGATCACCGTTACGTTGTTGTTCGCTGAGGACGTGGGATCGCCTGCCTCCTGGCCGAAATCGAGCGCCGCGGAATCGGCGTCGCCGCCGCCCGCCACAATGCGAGGATCGATGATGGTGAGCCGCCGGACTCCGCCGGTCGTTTTGATACCGGCAGATGCATGACCGTTATTGGACGGCGTCTCGATATTAGGCTGGAACAGAGAAATCAGCCAGTCGTCATGGCTCGGTGATCCGTCCGTGGAGCCGGCAAGCCAGATGCCGTTAACCCAGCCGATCGACATGACGGAGTTGACCTGCAGCCCGTCGGCACCATCATGAATGTAAAATCCGGTCCCGGGCCGGTAACTGTGGTCACCGAAGGCATCGCGGCCCGCCGCCGGCAGGCTCCACAAGGCCCGCGTCTGCACATCTTCGATCAACGAGGTGTCTTTAGACTTTGACACTTCGACCGCGTAGCCGCCCGCGTCGATCATATTGTGCCGCAGCTTGAAGCGTCCGCCGCTCGCCCGGATGCCGGTGTGGAAGCCTACCACCATGCAACCTTCTACCGTCGTGTCATCGAACGGGACGAAAATGCCGACGCTCAATTTCTTGCCGGTGCCGTCCTCGCCGAACCACGTTGTCACCTGGGCCCGGACGTCCGCCAGCGACCCGGGTGCCTGCTCCAGTCCGTGCCGCCAGACCAGCACGTCGCGTAACACCTGACCGTTGCCGAGCTTGATGGTCGCCCCGTCCGTGGCATTGAGCTCGATACGGGTGACCGGTACCGCGGTGATGCCGGAATAAAGTGCGACGCGTGGCGAGGCGGGTCCAGCAAGTGCCAATCCCGGCGCGCCCGCACTGAGATCGAGCGTCGTCGCCATATAGTAATGGCGACCCGTGGTCAGCGCGATGGTGAACGCGCCCCGTGTATGCGACAGCGCAATGAGACGGTTGAACGCTGGCTGGTCATCCGTGACGCCATCGCCGACGGCGCCGGCAATCTCGGGGGCGACGGGGGCGTCCTGCCATTGGCGGATCCAGCGCCCGGCTGACTGGCCCGCGTGCGCTAAAATGGCCACATCGTCCGGGTGCTCGGTCGAACCGGGCTGCCACAGAAACACCCCGCCGCCACCGTCGTTGGGCCGTCCATAACCGGCAACCATGGCCATCGTGGAATCGGCCATCTGGCTCGTATCCGCTGCAAGCAGCGCCGCTCGCGTGGGAAAACTAAGAACCGGGGAGGCGGAGTCGGCGCGGGAGCTGCCAATCCATGCGGACGCCAAAACGAACGCCGCAACAACAACGCGCATCATCATGAGGCTTCCTCCTGATCAGGCGGATCCGCCCACACACCGGCGACAGGCCCGACTCGACCGTAAGCCAGCATGATCCGTTCAGCCGGGAGTCTATCATGCGCCGGCCCATGCTTGTCACGCGAAAATGGGTCCGCGTCGCCTGGATGATTCTGGTCCCGTGCCGTCCCGACACTCAGGGAATCGCGCTTCCCGGCAAAACCGCTATGCTCGTCCCGGTCAGACGGGGAGCAAACAACATGGCAACGATACAGGCAAAATCGGTCCGGCGGCGCGAAGACCTTCGGCTGCTGACGGGCCAGGGAAACTACGTTGCCGACGCAGCGCCCGCCGACATGGCGGTGGCCATCCTGCTGCGCTCTCCCCATGCCCATGCCCGCATTACCCACCTCGACACCGAACCGGCCCGTGCCGTCCCAGGCGTCATCGCCGTCTATCCCGAAGCCGATCTGACGGATGTCGCGCCGATCCCAGGCGGCATCGGCTTTCCGCGTCCCGACGGCGGCCCCGCGCCGAAGACCGACCGCAGGCTGTTGGCCGGAGATCGTGTGCGCTTTGTGGGCGAACCCGTGGCACTGGTCATCGCCGAAACCCGCGCCGCCGGATTGGAGGCAGCCGAGGCGATCATCGTCGATTATTCTGCGTTGCCGGTCGTCACCGAACCCGTGGCCGCTATGCAGCCGGACGCGCCCGCCGTGTGGGACGACGTGCCCGACAATGTCGGGTTCCTGTGGAAGCGCGGCGACTCGGAGGGTACGGACAAGGCCCTCGCCGGATCAGCCCACGTCACCACACTCGATTTCACCGTCTCCCGCGTCACCGCCAACTCGATGGAGCCGCGGGGCGCCTGGGCCCGCATCGCCGCCGACGGGCGGATCGAGGTGCATGCCTCGCATCAGTCCCCCTTCGCCCTGCGCAACGGTATGGCCACCGGCAATTTTCAGATCGCGCCAACCGATATACGCGTCGTTCCCGGCGACGTCGGTGGCTCTTTCGGGATGAAGTCCGGGGTCCATCTGGAGTCCGTGCTCGTCGCCTGGGCGGCGCGGCGGCTGAACCGGCCGGTGCGCTGGATTGCGGAGCGGACCGAGGGCTTTCTCACCGACGAGCAGGCTCGCGAGATGCGCGTCAGTGCTTCACTCGGGCTGGATGCGAACGGCCGGTTCACCGCGCTGAAACTGCGCTGGGATGTCAACCTGGGCGCCTATGTCTCCGGCCGGTCGGGCTGGGGCGTGGGCAACATCGGCGGCATCGCGGGCGTCTATCTTATTCCGTTCATCGCTGCTCAGGTCTGTGGTGTGCTGACCCATACGGTTCCCACCGCCGCCTATCGTGGCGCCGGCCGTCCGGAGGCCACGTACGCGATCGAGCGTCTGATCGACGTGGCGGCGCACGAACTCGACATCAGCCCGTACGAACTCCGTCGCCGCAACCTGATCCCGCCCGAGGCCATGCCGTACAAGACCGCGCTGACCTTCACCTACGACTGCGGCGAATTCGATGGCAATATGCGGGAGGCCGCAGCGCTCTCCGACCTCGACACGTTCGAACAGCGGCGGACCGAGGCGGCAAAGCAGGGCAAGCTGCGCGGCATCGGTCTGTGCAACTGCATCGAGGTCGCCGGCGGTCCGTTCCTCCGCCCTGCGAAGGATCAGGCGATGCTCCGCCTGGCCGAGGATGGCACGCTGATCCTGCGCTCCGGGTCGATGTCGGTAGGGCAGGGGCTGGAGACGACAATGACCCAACTCGTCGCCGACCGCTTTGGCTTGCCCATCGAGCAGGTGCGGTGGGAAGGCGGCGATACCGACCTGCTGCCCGGCGGCAAGGGCAACGGCGGGTCGGGCGCGCTGTGCATCGGCGGATCGGCGGTGACGCTGGCGGTGGACAAGGTGATCGACAAGGCTCGGCGGATTGCCGCGGAACTGCTTGAAGCCGCGGTGGTGGATGTCGAATTCTCTGACGGGCGCTTCACCATCGCCGGCACCGACCGGTCGGTCGGCCTGGCCGACGTGGCGCGTGCCGCGCATGACCCGGCGCATATCCCACCCGGGGAGGAAGGTGGCCTGGTGGAGTCGGGAGAATTCACCCCGACCGCCGTCACATTCCCCAACGGCACCCATATCTGCGAGGTCGAGATCGACCAGGAAACCGGCGTGACCGAGATCATCCGCTACAGCGCGGTCGAGGAGCTTGGGCGCGTGCTGAACCCGATGATCGTCGCCGGCCAGATCCACGGCGGCGTGGTTCAGGGCGTCGGCCAGGCTCTGGGTGAAGTCATCATCCACGATCCCCGGTCAGGCCAGATGCTGACCGCCTCGTTTATGGACTATCAGATGCCGCGCGCTGCCGAATACCCCGAATTCCGTCTCGCCACGCGGGAGGTTCCGACGGCGGTCAACCCCCTGGGGGCGAAGGGTGTCGGCGAGGCAGGAACGGTCGGCGCCCTGGGCGCCGCGATGAACGCCATCAATGACGCTCTGGTGCCGTTGGGGATTCGGCACTTCGACATGCCGGCGACGCCAGCACGTGTTTGGGCCGCGATACGGGCGGCGAAAAGCTGAGGCCGTGCTGCAAAGACCATCGCGTTTACACCGTATCCGCCGGGCCGCTATGCGGAGGTGTATCGAATGGCCTGGTGCGGAAAATCGTGACGAACGCGGCAATAAGATAGTTTTGGCCGTCGTGCCGCGGCGGTGGACGGTGCACTGCCGCACGGCTGCGGTACAAACCCCGCGGCGACGCCACCGCCGGGATCGTCCCGTTGTCTCATGCTGGGTATGGAACGGGCGGTCGCGGCGCATCGCCATGCGTCATCCAGAGACAGAGGCCCGGCCGGGCGAAGCTGACCACTGCGCCGGAGAATCCGCAGCTGTACAATCGGCAGGAGATGGTATCCCGACCATGATACACGCAGCCCCAGGACAAAACGCAGCCCATGGTGCCCGGAACCGTGGCCGTTCGGATAGATGGCGGCGCGGCAATGGAGTATCCCTTTGTTAATGTCGCGGCCTGATTGCTCGATCTGGCCACCGATGCCAGGAAAGCCAAAGTATGATTGTATCGGGCGGAACGGTCGAAGCGTTGTGAACCCCGCGAGCAGAAGTCCGGACCGCCCACATGGGCATAACGAATGGCGGAAGAAAAGCCAGGCTGCCAACGGCCGAGTATTACTGTCTATGCCTCGGCCTGCGGTGCAAGGACCTCGGCGGCCAGTCCGCCCGGCGGATGGTTCGACATCGCCACGCCGCTCGGCAGATACTCTTCCATGAAATAAAGCGGTCGCTGTTTGACTTCGTTGAATACACGTCCAAGGTATTCGCCAATGATACCAAGAGTCACGAGTTGGGCACCGCCAAGAAACAAAACAACGGCCATGAGGCTGGGATAGCCTGGCACCTCGTTGCCAAACAACATCGTCCGCACGATGAGCTGCGCCAGGAACACCGCCGCGCCGACGCCAACCAGCAGACCAAGGTAGGTCGCAACCCGCAACGGGGCCGTGGTGAAGCTGGTGATGCCCTCGAGGGCAAAATTCCATAGCCGCCAATAGTTCCAGCCGCTGGTTCCGGCATGCCGCGGATGCCGGTCATACAGCACCGCACAGCTTGGGAACCCCACCCAGGCGAACAACCCCTTCATGAAGCGGTGGTGCTCGCGCAGTTCCATCAGCGCGGTGACGACACGCCGGCTCATCAGCCGGAAGTCGCCGGTGTCGGCCGGAATGGAAACCGAGGTGGTCCGACGGAGCACCCGGTAGAACGCCGCGGCGGTCGCCCGCTTAAGCCAGGTCTCTCCCTGGCGCTGCCGGCGCTGCGCGTAAACCGTGTCGTATCCGCGTCGCCAGGCCGCCACCAGCTCAGGAATAAGCTCCGGGGGATCTTGCAGGTCCGCATCAATCAGGATGACCGCCGCCCCGCGTGCGTGGTCGAGGCCGGCCGTGGTGGCGATTTCCTTCCCGAAGTTGCGCGACAGCGAGAGGACTGCGATGCGCGGATCCGCTGCCTTGAGGTCCTGCATGACCTGAAGCGTCGAATCGCGGGAGCCGTCGTTGACCAGAACGAGTTCCCACGGCTCACCCAGTCCATCCATCACAGCGCGGACCTGTTCATAGAAGACCCGCAGGTTTTCGGCTTCATTGTACGCCGGCGCAACCACCGAAAAGGTCGGCGTCGCGGCCGAATGGCCGCTCAGGGCAGGGCGCTCCTCAACATCGCGCCCCGGTTGGGTCACGGGATGGGGACGATAGTTTGCGACGTTCATGATCCGGCATCCGTGCAGCCGAAGCGAGGCGCTCGTTCGGCGGGGATCGGGGTCTTGTCGAACTTCGACAGCGTGTAGGGATCAGCGATCAGCTTGTACTGGTCATAGGCCGGGTCGGCCATTAGCGTGGCCACCGCGTCGCCCGGCCAGAGGTGTGACTTCTCCAGCATGATGAATGTCTTGCCGCGCCGCATGCCAACCATGCCGGTCAGCCGGTTGGCCCCTTCGCCGACCAGCACGACATGCACGTCCTGTCGCATCGCAGGATTGACCGGGCTGGCGCCCAGATCCCTCGCGATGGTGATCCGGTGAGCCTCGACAGGCGTACCACCAGCATAAAGTCGCGAGAATATCTGCTCCACCTCGTCGCTCAGGACGATGACGTGCGTATCGCAGGTCGTCAGCAGCTTCTCACCGAATGCATGCCAGCGATCGCGTTTCTCGAGTAGCGCGGCATGCCGCCGCCACTCCCATCCCAGGTTTGCATGCGTGGCGGTTGGGTACTCCGTCGGCACCCGAAGATAGGGCGAATGAGCCTCGTTCACGCGCAGCAGCGTCGGGCGGGCGAGCTCTGCCATCACCTGGTTGCCGACGCCGATCGCCAGCGCGATGCCGATTGCCACGGCACGGCTGACCGCGGGGCTTCTGGTCAGCGCCATGCCGATCAGGATGGCCATGCCCGCCAGAGGCATGATGAAATGCCGCGGCGGCACCGGGTTCGGCAGGAAGAACAGCAACGGCACGACGATCAGCGCCAACGGGCCGAACAATGCCGGCAGCCCTTGCTGGATCGGCGCCGTCCGGACCTTCCAGCCCAGATACAACAGGGCCACAATAGCGGCGGCTACGACGGCGAAGCCGCACCCGACCGTCATGTACATCATGCCTGGAACGACCGTCACCCAGGAGTAGGATTCCTGGAAGTAGGTGCTGACCGTCTGTGTGACCGCCGTGCCCGCCGCTGCTTCGACGCGATGCTGCAGCACCAGAAACGCGACGAGGGCCATGGCCGGGGCGATCGAGCGCATGAGGCACGACAGGATGAACCTCCCGAACGACCGCGTATCGGCTCGCGACAGCACGATCCACGGCAAGGCAAGGAAGAGTTCGCCGCGCACCGTCATGCCGATCAGCAGCAGCACCAGGCCACCCGCTGCGGCGAGCACCGCGCTCCAGCCTGTGGCGGGCAGTAGCAGCAACGTCGCACCGGCGAACAGAAAGGCGAGCATCGGTATGGTCATGTGGCCAGATGTCGCAAGCTCCGGCACCATCGGGCCCAGCGCGAAAACAATGAGCGCGACGGTCGCCGCGCTCGCGCCGTGGACAAGTCGCACCGCGCACCAGAAAAACAGCAAACACGGGAACATGAACCAAAAGCCGATCTGGTTCATCAATGCCGCCAGCCGGTCAGGGTCCGTTAGCGTCGCGTGATCAACGAAAGTAAAAAGCGCGCTGAGGTAGCCGAAACCGAAGTCACGGTCATAGTGCATGTCGGTGGTAAGGCCTTTGCCACTCGACGCGCCGTCCATCAGGCCGACCAGGACGCGGTACAGATCGGACTCCGCCAGTTCAGTGTGATATCGAAACGCGTTGATCACGATCCCGAAAATCACGATGAAGAGAGCGGCAAGAATGAAATCGATAGACATGAACGACGACTGTGCAAGCCGCTGCTTGTGCGCCGGCATGGCAGTGGAGTACGACATCGGGACCCTCGTGCGATATCGTCAACCTAAACTTGCGATGAATCGGGAAACAGTAAAATTAGTTCGCGGCCGATCAAGATCGCCTGATCGACGGCACGACCCAACGCGCGACAAATCGCTGATTTTTCTGAATTATCGCTCGTCACCACGTTCGGCGTCAGCTACCGCCGTGCGGCCTCAACCGGATTGAGGATGTTGTTAAATATCAGAACCGATATACAATCGCATTGTCGCAACGGACAAACATTCTAGACCTGTTCAGGCAAGAGTCTACAGGCCGCCGTCTCTCCCGCGTCAGCGACACGTATCGGCAGGCCGGTCATTCATGGCAATGGTCCGGCGCCCTTGGCTCATCTCTGGCCAGCATTCGAGGCGGAGGCGCCGGAGCACATTGGTCGTGATCGGACATCCAGCCGCGCAGGCGACCTCTGTGTCATCGCCGGGCCAGGACGCGTGGCAGGCCCCAGCCCGACACCGAAGCGGCCTCCGGGCCGAATTCGTATCAAGGGCGCTGGCGTAGACAGCCCGGCCACAACATCAAGCGAACAGATGAAAATGGATAGACCGGCGGCACAGACAGCCCGACGGACGCGTAAGCAGACGGCCCGATGAACGGAACAGACCGGACGGACGAGCCGACGGACGGACAACCCGACCGATCGGACGATCAAGCGAACCGGACGATCAAGCGAACCGGACGAGCGGACAGCCCAGGCGATGCGAGCGGACCGACAGACGGGTGACGTGACCAGATCAACGCACAAACGGGCCGACAGAGGGCCGGACGCATCGTCCGCCGGATCCTTTCACTGGATAGACCCGATTACAAGACAGACGTTCTGGCCACCGAATCCGAACGAGTTCGAGATTGCATGTCGCACCGCCGCGGGCCGAGCGACGTTGGGCACGCAATCGACCGGCAGCGCCGGGTCGGGAATATCGTAGTTGATCGTCGGCGGCAGCACGCCGCTGCGGATCGACAGCAGCGTGAAGATCGCCTCCACCGCGCCCGCGGCGGTCAGGCTGTGCCCGATCATCGACTTGTTCGACGACATCGGGATTGCTCCGGCTCGGTCCCCGAACACCGCCGAGACCCCGATCCACTCCATCTTGTCGTTCTCGGGAGTGCCGGTGCCGTGGGCGTTGATGTAGTCGACCGCCTCCGGGCGGAGCCCCGCGTCGGCCAGGGCGTTCCGCATGCAGGCAATGATCGGCTTGCCGTCGGGTGACGAGCGTGTGCGGTGGAAGCCGTCGGCAACCTCACCGCAGCCCTCGATCACACCGAGCACGGTCGCGCCACGGGCCCGGGCGCTGGCAAGGCTTTCGAGCACCAGCGCGCCGGCGCCCTCCGCCATCACAAATCCTTCGCGGTCCTTGCTGAACGGGCGCGACGCGGACGCGGGCGGATCATTGCGGGTCGACAGCGCCGACAGCAGCGAAAAGCGGATGAGGCTCTCGGCGTTGACCGAGGCATCGGTGCCGACGACCAGGGCGGCGTCCGACTCGCCGCGGCGGATCGCCTCCACCCCAAGCTGGATCGCCGTTCCACCGGAGGCGCAGGCAGTCGAGGTCGCTATGGGCGATCCCTTGGTCCCGAACCGGTCTGCAAGGTTCTCGCCGACCGAGCCGAACAGGAAGCGGCGGTAATATGGCCCGAACGAACCATTGCCGGCGACGCGCAGCAGGTCATCGTAGGTCACCGCCTCATTCGCGCCCGAGGCCGTCGCCAGCGCGAAGCGCTGCGTCCATTCCAGTTCGACCGGGGGCAGGGCGAGGAACAGCGGTCCCGGAAAGTCGCCGATGCGCCCGATGGAGGCTTCCGCGATCGCTTCCTCGATCACCAGTTCAGCAAGGCGCTGCGACAGGGCAGGGGCCGACATCTCCTCGACCGGGATGAAATCCACGGTGCCCGCGATGGTGGTGCGCAAGCCGTCGATCGGGAACCGGGAAATGCGGCGGATGCCTGAAACGCCGCCCGTCAACGCCTTCCAGTTGTCGGCCTGACCCCGTCCCAGCGACGTCAGTACGCCCATGCCGGTCACAACGACGACGGGGCGGCCCAGATGATCGGTATCCTTGGTCATCGCCGTCTCCCTCAGGCCGGTGTGACAAGAGCGAGCGCTTCGCCGCGCCAATGGCCCCAGGAGGTCACGAGTGCCTGGGTCAACGGCGCCGTCATCACCTGTTCCGCTGCCTCCAACGGCGGGAACAGGGTGCCGTGACGCACCGCCAGCGCCGCCAGGGCGAGGCTGGCCGGAAAGGACGGCTCCAACGAATGACCCAGCGCGGTCGCGGTCGCACGAACGGGCAGGTTCAGTCCGGCCAGGAACGTGGCTTCCTCCTGGGTCGGTGCGGCTACTCCCGACGCTCCCGAGATCACGGCAGAGCCGCGGGGATCGTGATGCGGCACCATCGTGTCGAACTGCGCGCGGGCGTTGGCGGTCGCCTCTCCGGGCAGGCGCCGGCACCGATCGGTGCGGATTGCAGCGATGTGGGCGTAGGCCGCGGCACCACGCGCCGCCGCATGGGCGCGGCTTTCGATGACCAGGAAGCAGCCGACCGATCCCAGCACCAGGCCGCCGCCGGAGGTCTGGCGCGCCCAGACCGGCTCGAAGGGAGATCGTCGCAGCAGCCCGCCCATCTCATAGTGCAGCAGCACATCCGGGCGTTGTGCGTTATACGATCCGCCGACCAGGATGATGTCGCTCTGGGCCGCCGCGATCCGGGCGCAGGCGATCCGCACCGCGTCCGCCCCGCTGACTTCCTCCCCCATGAAGGTGCGTGACGACCCGATCACGCCGTGCACGATGGAGATATTACCGGCCAGAAGGTTCGACAGTTGGGCCAGGAACAGGGTCGGACGCAGGTCGCCGAGCAGATGCTCGTTCAGGTAGAGGCCCTGGTTGGCGGCCTTGGGATAGCCGGACAGGATGGCGGTATCGACCGCATAGTCTCGTTCCCCGCCGCCTGCCGCGACGATCATGCCCATCCGGGACAGCAGATCCCTGTCGCCCTTCGCGCCGGCCGAGTCCAGGGCCAGGCCGGCCGCG
Organism: Rhodopila sp.; assembly: GCA_036398735.1. Taxonomy (GTDB): domain Bacteria; phylum Pseudomonadota; class Alphaproteobacteria; order Acetobacterales; family Acetobacteraceae; genus Rhodopila. The sequence goes on along the minus strand of DASWON010000525.1, from coordinate 7,197 downwards.
AAGACTCCCATGCGCTGCCAGGCTTCCATCTGGCGCTGGTCGCCGCGTTTCGGGATCTGCTTGTCGAGGTCCAGCGGTGCCAGCGGGTGCACGGCGAACGGCGTGAAGCTGGTCGTATCGAGCGTCGGGGTGAAGGCATGCAGTGCCTCCCAATGGGCCTCCGCCCCGGAGCCGAGGCATGAGACGAGGCCAATGCCGGTAATCAGGGCATCGCGGTCATGCGTCACGGTTGTGCTCCCCCGCCGTATGTCCGTCGCGTGCACGTCCCCCGGATTGACGTCCCCCGGCGGGTTCGTCGGCCCGGGGCTCGCCGGATCGGGGTGCCCCGACCTGCGGTTCCCCGACCCGGAGTTCTCCGACCTGGGGTTCTCGGGCTCGCGGTTCGTCGGCCCGGGGCTCGCCGGCGTGGGGTCCGCCGCGGTCGGCGCCACCGGTGCGGCCTGGATCGGCCCGGCGTTGATCGTCCTGGGGTTGATCGGCCTGGGGTTGATCGCCTCGGGGTTGATCAGCCGGCGGGTCACCGCGCCGAAGTACGCCGGCTTGCAACGCCGCCGGCCGGAACGCCTCGGGCAGTCCGATGCGGCACGCGGTTGCCAGCATTGCCGAGCGCAGTGTCTCGTTCGGGAACGGCACGACGCCGTAGCGAATTTCGGCGTCGGTCACTTTCTTTCCCTCCGCCGCGATGCTGGCTTTCACGACCGCGTAGCCGGAGCCTTCGTGCAGCAACGTGGCCTCGACCTGCAGGGCCTGGCCGGGTGCCACGAAGGAGCGCATCTTGGCCTTTTCCACCTGCATCAGGAACGGCATCCGGGAGCAGCGGAGGGTGGCCAGCAGCAGCCAACCCCCGGTCTGAGCCATCGTCTCGATCATCAGGACACCGGGCAGGATCGGATAGCCGGGGAAGTGCCCCTCGAACACCGGCGACTGCTCGGGCACCTGGCAGGCGGTGGCGATCCGGCCCGCTCGAACGTCCAGCGTGATGATCCGGTCGACCATCTGGAAATATTCCAGGCGCATCAGGTCAACGCAGCGCGGGGATCACGAAATCGGACGGTCAGGCATATCTCAGGCTGCCTTCGCCGCGACCAGCTTGTCGATGTTGGCACACAGGTTCTTCAGGACGAAATATTCGTCGGTCGTCACCGTCCCGGCGTTCACGTCCTGGGTCCATTGCTCCAAGGGCATCTTGATGCCGAACGCCTTGTCGATGGCGAAGGCGACGTCCAGGAAATCCAGGCTGTCGATGCCAAGGTCGTTGATCGCATGGCTTTCCGGCGTGATCTTGTCGGGTTCGATGTCGCAGGTGTAGGAGATGATCCCCGCCACGGTTTCGTAGGTCGATGCCATGCCCTAGCCCCTGAGAAAGTCGCGCGGCACTAACATTGTCGCCCATGGGGTGCAAGAGACGGAGGGTGCGAGGCTCACCAGAGCTCTGCCCCGGCCCCGCAGACGGGGCGCGTGTCCCGATTCGAAGGTTCGTCGCGCCATGGATCAACTTCCAACGACGCTTCGGATCGACAAGGACACCAGCAAACCCTTGTTTTTCCAATGTGGCTCATGGTTTTGAAGTCCGCTTTGGCACGGATCCACAATGTGACGGACTTCAGCACCACCGCACTGGCCCCCGTTGATCCCATCGATGGGCCGCCTCCTGATCATCCACCCGGTTTCACGCCTTGGCGAGGATTTCGGCCGCGGCGTCGGTGAACACCTGACAGCCCAGGACGATGTCTTCATCACGGGTGTCTTCGGCATAGTGGTGGCTGATGCCGCCGATACTGGGGACGAACAACATGGCCGACGGCAGCACCTGCGCCAGGATCTGAGCGTCGTGGCCGGCCCCGGAGGGCATTGACTGGTGCAGTCCCGGTGCGCGGCGCTGCGCCGCCGTTGTGAGAGCCGCCTGGAACCCGGGATCCATCGCGCTGGGTTCGGTGCTGCTGCGATAGGCGACGGTGACCTCGCAGGGTCCTTTCGCGGTTTCGTTCAGCAGCTCTTTCAGCGCGGCGTCCAGCGCGTCCAGGATCGCCGGGTCGGTGTCGCGGAACTGGAACACCAGCTCCGCGCCGCCCGGCACGATGCTGGCTGCCCCCGGATCGAGCTTGATGTCGCCTGTCGTCCACACCGTTCGCGGGCCGGCGATCTGTGGGAAGCGCTCCTCGATCCGGCAGACCAGCTTGACCAGCGCGACGCCGGCGTCCCTGCGCACTGCCATGCGGGTGGTGCCTGCGTGGTTCTGCTGGCCTTTGAACTGGATACGGAACCGGCGGCTGCCGACGATCGCGGTGACGATGCCAAGGCGCAGGTGATGGTCCTCGAGGTCGGCGCCTTGCTCGATATGGGCTTCGAGGTAGCCGCAGTAGCGCGCCGGATCGATCTGCTGCCGTGGGCGGCCGGCAAATCCGGCCTCGCGCAGCGCGTCGCGCAACGGGGTTCCGGTCTCGCGGTTGACGCAGGTGTCGATCTCGGGTTCGGTGAGCAGGCCACAGAACGAGCGGCTGCCGATGAACGAGCCGAAGTGGCCTTCCTCGTCGGCCCAGGCGGCGACGTCGATGCCCCGCCCGAGGGTGCGGGCGGCTTCCAGCCCGTAGAGGACCCCCATCGCCCCGTCCAGCCAGCCGGCGTGGTTCTGCGTTTCCATATGGCTGCCGGTGAGAAGCTTGCGGTTCGGCGCCGGGTCGCGGCCATAGACGTTGCCGATGCCGTCGATCGCAGCCTCAAGCCCGGCATCGGTCAGCCGACCGGCAAGCCAGTGGCGAGCCTCGACGTCCTGCGGCGAATAGGTCGGCCGATGCACGCCTGACTTGTATTTGCCGATTTCCCGAACCGCGTAGAGGTCGCGGAGAAGACGGTCACCGTCGATCGCCGGCATGCACATGCTCCATGGTCAAGGGTGCAGTGCAACATATTTCATCGCCGGCCGTCCATAGGTGCGGGCGGCCTCGACCGAAGCCACCCGCGGCAGGCTACTTGACGCTGGAGTAGGGGGTCGGGCCGAGGATGTAGTTCGTCACCTTGGCGACGATCGGACCGTTCTCCTCGGTCTTGGCGCGGGCCGCATGCCATTCGGGATCGGCCTGGAAGGCATTCCACTTCGTTTCGCGTTCCGCGAGCGATTCCCAGGCGAGCATGTAATAGAGGGTCATGTTCGACTCGCCGATCACTGTGGTCCAGAAGCCGGCCTGCTTGATGCCATGCCGCTCCCAGATCTTCAGGGTGATGGTGCTGAAGCGCTTGTTCAAATCCGGCAGGCGGCCGGGCACGCATTCGTAAATTCGCAGTTCGTAGATCATGGGTCCCTCCCGTGGGTTGCACCGGATTTCAGTGTGCGGCGGCTGTGGCGGGGCGGCAAGAGAGGCGCTCGGCAGAGAGGTCGCGACCGCAGCGCATGGGATCGCGGGTCAGTCCCACTCGACCGGTTCCAGCGTGACGTCGACGGTCCCGTTGCCGCGCAGGCGAATGACGTTGACCGTCTTCGCCAGGTCCGGCGATCCCGAATAATAGGCCGGCACCGTGGTTCCCGTCCCGACCGCGGCCGCGCGGTTCCAGTGGCCCAGCGCGAGGTAGTCGGCGCGGGTTGCCTCGATCTCGGCATTGCTGATCAGCCACGATGGCCGCAGCGGCGGCACGCCGTCATCCTCGTAGTGCCCGTGAGCGAGCGTCACGTGCCATCGCGCCGTCCGCGGCCGAGGTTCGCGGAGCGGCACCATGTTGCCGTAGTCCACGTGCGCATGCCCCCAGACCTCCAGGTCATGGTCGGGGAAATGCACCGTCAGGTCGTGTGTCACCCCGATGATATGGACATGCGGCAGTTTATTGAGCCCGCCGCGCAACCAGACCGAATCCGGTGTCACGGGATCATGGTTCCCTGGCAAAACGATTACCGGGCGTGCGACATCGTTCAGCAGGGCGACGCATTGCTCGATGATGGCCGGCGACTGGCGGTTGTTGTCGAAGATGTCGCCCACCAGCAGGACGTAATCGGCCGCGTGCCGTTTCGCCGCGTTGAGCACCACGCGCAGGCCGGTGGTGCCGTCTTCCCCATAAGGACCCTGATGCGGATCGTCGTCGACATGAAGATCGGAACTGTGAACCAGAACGATATCGGAAGAGGAGGACGCCACGGTCAGGACCCAGCCACTGTTACGGACCGCTATCAGACCGGCCGGAGGCGCGGCCGTCAACCGTCATTGGCCGAAACCGGCGGGTCGCGCTAACATCCCGGCCAACCACGATCGTCCGTGGCAAATCGAGAGGAAGCAAATGCCATGATAGACCTGCATTACTGGCCGACGCCGAATGGCAAGAAGGTCACGATCCTGTTGGAAGAGGCTGGCATTCCCTACAACATCGTTCCGGTGAACATCGGCCGGGGCGATCAGTTCACGCCGGACTTCCTGAAGATGAACCCCAACCATCGCATGCCGGTCATGGTGGACACCACGCCGGCGGGCGGCGGGGAACCGATCGTCATTTTCGAATCCGGCGCGATCATGTTGTACCTGGCCGAGAAGGTTGGTCGCTTCTATCCGCAGGATGTCCGCGGCAAGTACGCGGTGACGGAATGGCTGATCTGGCAGATGGCCAACCAGGGCCCGAAACTGGGTGAGTGCGGCCACTTCCGCCGCCTCGGCGACAAGCAGGGTGACCAGTCCTATGCCGTTCGCCGTTTCACGGACGAAGCGAACCGGCTGTACGGCGTATTGAACAACCGCCTGTATGAAAGCAAATACCTGGCAGGAAACGAATATACCATTGCCGACATGATTTCCTATCCCTGGACGGTGAACTGGAAAGCCCAGGGCCAGGACATCGAGGAATTCAAGTACGTGAAGCGCTGGCAGGAAGAACTCGCCGCCCGTCCCGGCGTGCAGCGCGGCATGGCCGTTGGTGCCGATCTTTCCGAGGACGCATCGAAACTGTCTGCCGAGGAGCAGGCGCGCAGGGCCAAGATCATGTACAATCAGCGCGCCCGTCCGGTCCCGGCCGCCTGATCGCCGGTCTGTGGTTCTGCCCGTCTGATCGCCCGTCTGGCCGGGGCCATCCGTGGTCTGGCCGCGTGGCCTGTGCCCGTCCGGCCACCGACAAGACAGCTTGGCTTCGGGTGGGTATCGCTTGATCTCAGCGTAACGCCGGGTCGGCTCGGTCGCGATCATGATCCGTGGGCCGGGCCCCCGTTCTTCGAGGGAAATTCCGATGGCCGAAGTTGAATGTTTCTTTGACTGCTCCAGCCCATGGACCTATTTCGCATTCGAATCTCTGTTGCAGATGCAGGATGAGATTGGTGTAACGATCCAGTGGCGTCCGTTTCTGGTCGGCGGCGTGTTCAACGCCGTCAACCCGAGCGTCTATAATTCCCGAGACACGCCGGTTCCGGCTAAGACGGCGTACAGCAAGAAGGATCAGCAGGACTGGGCGCGCTACCTCGGCCTGCCGATGCACTACCGTCCAACGGTGTTTCCGGTGAACAGCGTGAAGGCGATGCGGGCCTGCATCGTGCTCGAACCCGAAGACAAGCTGGTTCCGTTCGCCCGGGAGGCGTTCAAGGCCTACTGGATCGACGACCGGGACATCTCGCAGCTTCCGGTGCTGGCCGAACTGTGCGGCAAGCTCGACATCGATTCGGCCAGGTTGTTCGCCGCGATCGACCAGCAGCCGGTGAAGGATGCGCTTCGCGCCAATACGCAGGAGGCGATCGACCGCGGCAGCTTCGGCTCGCCCACGATGTTCGTCGGCGGCGACGACATGTATTTCGGCAACGACCGCATGCCGCTGATCAAGGATGCGGTGCTGCGCCGCCGTCAATGATCGAAACGACGATCGATGACCGGCTGGTCGCGACAGTGACGGTCAACAATCCGGCGCAGCGCAACGCACTGGGCAACGCCGGCAAGCGCGAACTGGCGGAGGCGTTGGAACGTGTCTCCGCTACCGCCGGCCTGCGCGTTGTCATTCTGACCGGGGCCGGCGACCGGTCATTCATCGGCGGCGCCAACCTGAAGGAGATGGCCAGCTTCGTGCGGCATGATGCCTCGGAGGGGCCGACCCTGACGCACCGCGTCTGCGAGGCCATCCGGCGCTTGCCTGTGCCGGTGCTGGCGCGGATCAACGGCTGGTGCCTCGGTGCGGGGCTGGAGATCGCGGCATCGTGCGACATGCGGGCCGCGGCCGACACCGCCCGGTTCGGCATGCCGGAGGTGTTGTTCGGGTTGCCGTCGGGCATGGAGGCCTGCCTGCTGCCGCAGCTGATCGGCTGGGGCAAGACCCGGGAGCTGGTGTTCACCGGCCGGCACATCGACTGCGCCGAAGCGATGGCGTGTCATCTGGTCGAGCGGATTGCCGCGCCGGACCGCCTGGACGCTGCGGTCGAAGACTGGGTGGCGGCCATCCTGAGGGCTGGACCGAACGCCATCCGCGCGCAGAAGGAACTGATCCGCGACTGGGAGCGGATGTCGATCTCCGATGCTGTGCAGGAAGGCATTCGCGCGGTCGCCGGGGCCCATGGCACAGAAGAAACGAAGCAGCTGATGCGGGCATTTGTCGAGCGCAAGGTTCAAGCCACGTCGTGAGGCGTTTGAACGATACGGCTGACCGCGGCCTGGCTCCGTCAGGGATGGTCGGCGAGGCTGTCGCCTTGGTGCTCGGCGGGACACGCCCGGTCGCGACGCCACGGTGGAACGGCAGAACCGGCGCGGCCCGGATCACTTCGGTGCCGCATCATACCGGCACTCCGGCCCGCGAGCTTGGTTGGACTGGCCACGACCACGTACGGTATCGCGGAGTGCACGTCGTGGGTCACCGGGCCGAGCCCGGTGATGACACGAGGGAGGCGCCGCCGTGGGCGCTTCCGGTTGGCGTGAGGGTGCTTGGATGAGCGTGCAGGTGTAAGCACGTCTCGAGCATAGCAAAGTGCGAGACAGCAAGCCAGCGAGTAGCGCGCCTGCGGGGCATCCCTCAGGGTTCATACGCGCGCCAGGGTTGGCCCGAACCGCCTGTATACACACGTGCCAGGCGGGCCGGACCAGGTCTTGCGGAATCCGCTTCAAGCGTCTCGGCTGTTGCGGCAATCAGCCGTGGTGGTGCCATCCCGAACCAGCGACGTGGGCCGTCTGGTGCGACATCCACCAGTTGCCGCCGGTTCCGCTGCTGCTGCTGCTGGTGTCGCTGCCGGAGGAATCGCTTGTTGCCGGCACACTG
>DASWON010000524.1:0-7934 GCA_036398735.1 Rhodopila sp. | reverse complement strand
CCGTTCGTCGTGCCATTCGTTCCGATTTCCGGCACGCCGCTCGAAAGCCATCCGGCACCGAGCTCTGCATTCATGGACGGGATCCTCGGCAGACTTGCATCGATGCTGCTGCGCGCCGACCTGCTCGCCGCCGACATCAAGGCCGGCTGCGGCAAGTGCGGTGCGTGTTCAGCGCTGTCGAGCTATGAGCGGAGGCCGGTGATATGATCATCGAACCGATCAGGCCGTTTCTTGCCTGTGAATTTCGTATCAAGTTCGCCACCCTGCCGTGGGAACGCAACCGGGCGGCGGCGCTGCGGCGGGAGGTGTTCTGTCGGGAACAGGGGATCTTCGCACACGACGACCGTGATGCTATCGACGATGTCGCAATCCCGCTGGTCGCACTGTCGTCGCTGGCGATCGCCCACGAGGACGTCGTCGGGACGGTGCGTATCCACGAGGAAGCCCCCGGCCTGTGGTGGGGGTCGCGCCTGGCCGTGTCGCGGCCATACCGGAAGGTCGGCGCGATCGGCACGTCGCTGATCCGCCTAGCCGTCGGCTCCGCGCACGCCCGCGGCTGCCGGCGCTTCCTTGCCCATGTGCAGAGCCAGAACGCGAACCTGTTCCACGCGCTGCACTGGGAAACTCTGGACGAGATCAGCCTGCTCGGCCATCCGCATCACTTCATGCAGGCCGACCTCGACTGGTACCCGCCGGTCGTCACACCCGAAACCGGCTTTTTGTCGCATATGAAACAGGCTGCGTGATGTTTCGTCAGATCATCGACACCCTGCGTACCAGCCGAGGCATTGCCGCGAAGGCAGACATCGCTACCGTAACGAACAAGCTTGGCCTGTCCGGATCCGAAGCGATCCGGGTGGGTGACGATTGCGCGGCGATCCCCGACGGAGACGGCTACCTGCTGCTCGCGATCGAGGGGTTCATCAATGAATTCGTCGCCGTCGATCCCTGGTTCGCGGGCTGGTGCGGCGTCATGGTCAACATCTCCGACATCGCCGCGATGGGCGGCCGCCCGGTCGCCGTGGTGGACGCTGTCTGGGCCGCCGGCGACAGTGCAGCCGATCCGATCCTGCAAGGAATGCGCGCCGCGGGCGCGGCGTTCGGGGTTCCGCTGGTCGGCGGGCACACCAATCTTCACACCGACCGCTCACAGCTGTCGGTCGCCATTCTTGGGAAGTCGAAACGGCTTCTCACGTCGTTCGATGCGCGCCCCGGGGATCACCTGATCGCGGCCATCGATCTGCGCGGGCGATACCGCGAGCCGTTTCCCAACTGGGAGGCTGCGACCGACGCGCCGCCGCAGCGACTGCGCGATGATCTCGAAGTGCTGCCGCTGATCGCCGAGGCCGGCCTGTGCGGCGCGGCGAAGGACATTAGCCAGGGCGGCATCGTCGGCACCGCCATGATGCTGGCGGAATGCTCCTCGGTCGGGCTGACGATCGACCTGGCGGCGATCCCGCGCCCCGCGGCCGTGCCGCTCGATCGTTGGGTGCAGACGTTTCCGAGCTTCGGCTACATCCTCTCGGTCGCTCCGGCGAACGTCGCTGCCGTCGTCGCTCGCTTCACCGGACGCGGCATCGCCGCCGCCGATGTCGGTACCGTCACGCCCGACCACGCGGTGCGGATCAGGCTGGGCGCCGATACAGAAACGATCTGGGATTTCTCGCAACAACCGTTGCTGGGCTGTGCGCATGCCTGAACTGTACTTTTCGATCGACTGGCCGGACGGAACGGCGGAGATCTGCTATTCGCCGTCGACGATCGTCCGCGATCATTTCGTCGCCGGCAGTCGCTATCCGGTGGCCGAATTCCTGGCGCGCAGCCGCGCCGCGCTGACCGCGGCCAGTGAGCGGGTGCGGCAGCGTTACGGTTCACCGTGCTCCCTCGCCCTCGGCCAGCTTGCCCGCATCGAGGCCGCCGCCGCCCGCTACGATCCCGCCGCCGAAGTCACCTTCAAGTCGTTCAAGGAGTAAATGTCATGCCCCAGCACGTATCGGTTGCCGTCATCGGCGGCAGCCAGGCCGGCCTGTCCATGAGCTACTATCTGACGGCCAATGGTATCGACCATGTCGTGTTCGAGAAGAACCGCACCGCCCACGCCTGGCGTACCCAGCGCTGGGACAGTTTCTGTCTCGTGACGCCGAACTGGCAGTGCAAGCTGCCCGGCTATGACTATCCGGGCAGCGAACCGGACGGCTTCATGCTGCGCGACGAGATCGTTGCATATGTGGAGAATTACGCGCGCCACATCGACGCGCCCCTGAAGGAAGCCACCGGAGTGACGTTGCTGACCCGGACGGACAGCGGCTTCCAGCTCGAGACCGGAGACGGTGTGTACACCGCCGACGCGGTGGTGCTCGCCGTCGGCGGCTACCATCAGCCCAACATCCCCCGCCTCGCGGAGCGGCTCCCCGCCGGCATCCACCAGCTGCACTCGTCCACCTATCGCAACAGCCGACAGCTTCCGCCCGGCGAGGTCCTCGTGGTCGGCAGCGGCCAGTCCGGCTGCCAGATCGCCGAGGACCTGCACCTCGACGGGCGCAAGACGCACCTGGTCGTCGGCAGCGCGCCGCGTTGTCCGCGTGGCTACCGTGGCAAGGACGCGGTCGACTGGCTGGCGGACCTCGGCCAATACGACCTGCCGGTGGACCAGCACCCGCTGCGCGAGAAAGTCCGCAGGAAGGCCAACCACTACCTGACCGGACGCGACGGCGGCCACGACATCGATCTGCGCAAGTTAGCCCAGGAGGGCATGCGGCTCTACGGCCGGCTGACCGAATATGCCGACGGCAGCCTGCGCTTCGCCGACGACCTGGAAAAGAACCTCGATGCCGCGGACGCCAGCTACAACAACATCTGCGCGACGATCGACAAGTACATCGAGGCCCACGACATCAGCGCCCCTGATGGACATCGCTACACCGCGACGTGGCGCCCGGAGCAGCCGGTGACCGCACTCGATCCGGTTGCCGCCGGCATCACGAGCATCATCTGGAGCACCGGCTTCCGCTCCGACTGGTCGTGGGTGGACCTGCCGATCTTCGACGGCGCCGGTTATCCCGCACACACCAGGGGTGTCACGGCGATGCCGGGTGTCTACGTGCTGGGGCTGCCATGGCTCTACACCTGGGGATCCGGCCGCTTCGTCGGTGTCGGCCGTGACGCGGGGTTTCTTGCCGAGCGGATTACCGAACACCTGGCCGCGACACCGCAACTCGCCGCCACGGCAAGCTGATCCGCCAGCTCGCGCCCCGCGTTCGCGCCGGCCATACCCGAGAGGCCGACAGGGGCTGGCCCGTGCTGGTGCCCCACCCTCCTGGACGGGGGCGCGTCAAAGACATCGGCGTCCCCGGCGGGCTGCTTTCGCCGCGGCCGGTTGGCAGGCCCTCCGGTCCACCCGGCCCGCTCGGTCCCAGGCTCCGGCCTGACAGGCCCCGACCAGGGGCGGCGACCGCGCTGGGCTCCGCCTCCTTGAGTCCCGGCCTCCTGCGTCCCGGGCTCCTGGGTTCCGGTCTCCTGGGCTCCGGTCTCCTGGGCTCTGACCTCCTGGGCTCCGGTCTCCTGGGCTCTGACCTCCTGCGTCCCGGCCTCCTGCGTCGCGGGCTCCTGGGCTCCGGTCTCCTGGGCTCTGGACCTCTTGCGTCCCGTTCTCCTGGCCGGCGGCTCGGCGGCTCGGCGGCTCGGCGGCTCGGCGGCTCGGCGGCTCGGCGGCTCGGCGGCTCGGCGGCTCGGCGGGCACCGGCCACGTTCCCGCGCGCGAACGCAACCCGCGTCCGCCTACCGCGCTGTCTCGCTGCACGCGAGGGAGCAACGAATGAGCGGTGCCGAAATCACCACCGACATCCCGGCGCGGATGGACCGGCTTCCCTGGAGCCGGTTCCATCTGCTGGTCGTCGTGGCACTCGGGATCACCTGGGTGCTCGATGGCCTGGAAGTCACCATTGTCGGCTCCATCGGGCCGATCCTGAAGGACCACCGGACACTGGGGCTGACCGACCAGGACATCGGCAGCCTCGCCGGCTGCTACGTCGCCGGCGCGGTGGCCGGTGCGTTGGTGTTCGGCTGGCTCACCGACCGTTTCGGCCGCCGCCTGATCTTCAACGTCACCCTGGGCATCTATCTGCTGGGCGTGCTGTGCAGCGCCTTCGCCTGGGATTTCTGGTCCTTCGCGCTGTTTCGCTGCATCACCGGCCTCGGCATCGGCGGCGAGTACGCAGCGATCAACTCGGCGATCGATGAACTGATCCCGGCCCGCCTGCGCGGCCGCATCGACCTGATCGTGAACGGCAGCTACTGGGCCGGCGCCGCGCTCGGGGCCGCCGGTTCCCTGCTGCTGCTCTCGGGCCGCCTGGTCGGCATCGACCTGGGCTGGCGCCTCGGCTTCGGCATCGGCGCCGTGCTGGGAGGCTGCATCCTGTTCCTGCGCCGCTACGTGCCGGAGAGCCCGCGCTGGCAGGTCACCCACGGCCGCGAGGAGGAGGCAAAGCAGACCACCCGAGACATCGAGCGCAAAGTGGGCGGGGACCTGCCGCCCCCGGCCAATACCTTGAAAGTGCACCCGAGGAAGGTGTTCGGGTTCGGGTTGATCCTCGGTGCGATGGTGGGCAGGAACGCCGGGCGCAGCTTCCTGGCGCTGACGCTGATGGTTGCCCAGGCATTCCTGTTCAACGCGGTGTTCTTCACCTACGGCCTGGTTCTGGGCCAGTTCTACCACATCGATGAGGCCTCGACCGGCCTCTATATCCTTCCCCTCGCAGCCGGCAACTTCCTCGGTCCGCTGCTGCTCGGGCATCTGTTCGACACCGTTGGGCGCAAGACCATGATTGCCGGCACCTACGGCCTGTCCGGCCTGCTGCTGGTGGGTGTGGCGGTGCTGTTCGGAATGGGGGTGCTGACCGCGTGGACGCAGACCTTCTGCTGGATGGCGATTTTCTTCATCGCCTCCGCCGCCGCCAGCTCCGCCTACCTCACCGCCAGCGAGATCTTCCCGCTGGAGACCCGGGCGATGGCGATCGCCCTGTTCTACGCGCTGGGGACTTTGATCGGCGGGGTCAGCGCGCCATTGCTGTTCGGCTATCTGATCGGGTCGGGCAGCCAGTGGGCGGTGGCGGGCGGGTACGCCGGGGCTGCCGCGCTGATGATCGCGGCCGCCGTCTGCGAGGCGTTCCTAGGCGTGGAAGCCGCCGGCAAGTCGCTGGAGGACGTCGCACAGCCGCTGTCCGGGTCCGGCTGACCCCCCGGACGGTATCCGCGGCCCGCGGGTTCGATCGACCGGCGCGGGATGGCAGCTGCGGGCGGGATCAACAATGCTCCAGCGCGGTGTCATTCCAGGCCGGATCATATCGTCGGTCGGCGGGATGATGAGGGTTGCGGATCCGTCGTCCGGCTCGATCTTTCCCGGATGATGAAATATCTCCCCGTATGCACGCTGGCCCTGACGGCGCTGGCGCTTCCGGCACGCGCCGCCGCCCCCTGGGCACACGCGCAGCCGATGACCGTGGTCATGGTCGACAACCGGTTCCAGCCCGACCACCTGACGTTCGAGCAGGGCAAGCCGTACGAACTGATCCTGGAAAATCGTGGCAAGGAAATGCACGAGTTTACCGCACCCGCCTTCCTCAAGGCCGCGACGGTCAAGGACAAGCACCTGCTGGCCAATGGCGGTACCGACATTGTGGTGCAGCCGGGCCAGACGGCCCGCATCCTGATTGTCGCCCCGGCGAAGGGTCACTACGACCTGACCTGTGCCGACCACGACTGGGACGGCATGGTCGGTGGCATCACGGTGGACTAGTGGCGCTTCTTGCGTGTGCGATGGCCGGACGAGTGAGCGTTGGTCCGCCCATCCACGACCTGCGGTGTTTCGAAGTGCCGGTGGTGGATCAGCGGGCCGGTGCCCGATCATGAACCGGGCCGGAGCCGATGATGACGTGGGAACCGCAGCCCGCCCCCTGAGCGGGACCGGCGGCGCCTCGCGATGACACGCGGCTGGGAGACGCGCCACCGCGATGAGGCGCGGAACCGGGCCCAGTGGCCGGGAGCGGAGTCCGTGTGGTGACCAGAGGCCATAGCCCGGCCTGGCGCGGAGGTCCTGCCCGGGTCATGACGCGGCACCGAAAACCGGTCCGGGGCCGGCGCCAGGGGGCCCGCGCCAGGGGGGCCGACGCCAGGGGGCCCGCGCCAGGGGGGGATCGGTCGCGGCTTAGGCCGGCTCGGTTCCGCCCCATTTCGCCTCGAACCGGTGTACCGCCGGAAATCCCATCATGGCGTTCATCTCCGAGAACGGGAACTGCGCCGGACCGCCCGTGCTGGTGCCGTTGCGCTGCAGATACGCGTAACCGTCGCGCAGCGCCTTCGCCGCGGTCAGGAATCCGGTGCCCGGAAACAGCGCCACCTTGTACCCGAGGGTCTCCAGTTCCGCGGCGGACAGGAACGGCGTGCGCCCGCCCTCGACCATGTTGGCGAGCAGGGCCGCACCGCGAAACGTCTCGCCGATCCGCCGCAGCTCCTCGGGGCTTTCCGGGCTTTCGACGAACAGGATATCGGCGCCCGCCTTTAGGAACCCCTCGGCGCGGCGCAACGCCTCGTCGAGGCCCTCCGAATAGCGGGCATCGGTCCTGGCGACGATCAGAAAGTCGGGGCTGGGACGTGCGTCGACGGCGACCTGGATCTTGCGGATGGCATCCTCGCGCGGGACGACGCGGCGGAACTCGGTATGGCCGCATTTCTTCGGCACTTCCTGATCCTCGAGCTGAATCCCCGCGGCGCCGGCTGCGGCGTAGGCCCGCACCGTGCGGTCGACATTCAGCAATCCGCCGTAGCCGGTGTCACCGTCGGCGATGAACGGCACATCGATCGCGGCGGCGATGCAGCGGACCCGATCCAGCATCTCGGTCACGCTGGCGAGCCCGGCGTCCGGCACGCCCAAGGCCGAGGCCACCGCGCCGTAGCCGGTCATATAGAGGGCCGGAAAGCCCAGGCTGTTGGCGACCCGCGCCGAAATGCCGTCGAACACGCCCGGCAGCGTCAGGATGCCGGGCTGGCGCAGGATGTCCCGCAGGGTGGATTTGACCATGGTTGTGGTCCTTCGCAGTAAGTTGTTGAGCAGGCGCCGGCCGGTTGCCTGAAGGAGTGGCTTGCCCGGGGCTGACCGGCATCGGCGCGGTTCGGTTGAGCAGCTGCGCCGCGATGGTACTCCCGGTGTCAGTAGGGGGTGTCGCGCATGCCCAGGGCGGCCGCCGCCCGAGCCTGATAGGCGCGCAGGTCCGGACCGACGTTCTGGCCCTTGAAACCGCCACGCACCGTGTTGGTATCGACGCTCTTGTAAACGTCGAGCAGACCCTCGCAGAGCGGGCGGCCCTCAGGCGTCGACAGCCACAGACGCAGCAAGTGGCGCTTCCGCTCCGGCTCCTCGAAGTCCTCGAAATGCGTGCGCGAATGGATCAGCACGTGGTTGTTGACGAACTGCATGTCACCCTGCTCCAGGGTCATGTCGAAACGGAATTCGTCCGTCTCGGCCAGTTCCTGGATCATGTCCAGCGCCCGGTGCTGACGTTCGGTCAGCCGCGGCGTGTCGGTGCGCAACTGGCTGGCGCGAATGTGGTTGCGGATGTACCGGGCGGCGAAATGCCCGTCGCGCATGCTGTAGACGGGCGCCATATAGAACGGTGCCTCGTCTTCGGCCTCCTCGTTCTGCCGGTTGTGCGGAAACAGCTGATACAGCGTGTCGACCAGCGCCGGATCACGGCGCAGGATCTCATTGTGGATCGCGACGGAACTGGCGACCCGGCTCAGGCCGCCGCTGCGGGCGGTCTGCAGGCAGAACAGGCCGACCACATCGGTGCCGTCGACGTGATAATCGAGTTCCGCGTTGGTGTTGTAGCCGCGGCCACCGGCGCCACGGTACTGACCACCCGAGGCCTTGACGTCGGACA
>DASWON010000523.1:0-1942 GCA_036398735.1 Rhodopila sp. | reverse complement strand
CTCCGCGGCCGTTCGCGGGCCAACCCGTGCGGCCGGTGCTGCGTCCTCCGGCTCCGGCAGCGCACGACGGTCAATCTTCCCGTTCGGCAGCAGCGGCAACGACGACAACACAATAATCACCGATGGAACCATATACTCCGGCAGGGTTTCGATCAGCGCCTGCCGCATTGCCGTCGGGTCAAGACCATTCCCAGCTGCATAGGCGACCAGCCGCGGCCGTCCTTGGCGGTCCGGCCGTGCCGCGACAAAGGCTGCGCGCACGCCGGGCAATGTACGGAGCCGCGCCGCCACTTCCTGCGGTTCGACCCGGTATCCGCGGATCTTCGCCTGATCATCCAGCCGCCCCAGGAACATCACCGTGCCGTCGGCGCGCTGCCGACATAGATCGCCCGTCCGGTACAGCCGCGCGCCCTGTACGAAGGGGTTCGGCACGAACCGCTCCGCCGTTAGTGCCGGGCGGTCGAGATAGCCACGTGCCAAGCTTGGGCCACCGAGACACAGCTCCCCGATGCCGCCGGCCGGAACGGCGCAGCCGTCGTCATCCAAAATAACCGCCATGCGGCTCGGGTACGGTCGGCCAATCGGCACAATAGCATCCGCCGTGTCCTCAGCCATCGCCTCGTGTACCAGGGCCGTGACCGTCGCCTCCGTCGGTCCGTACCGGTTGTCGAGCCGGATTGCGCCGAGCGGACCGGCCCTCCAGCGGGCCAAGGCATCGCCGGGCAGCGCCTCGCCACCAACCATGAGCTGACGTAGTGCGGGGAGAGTCGCCGGGAGCGTATCCAGCCATTGCTGCCAATAGGCGGCAGGCAAGTAAGCCGCCGTCACGCCGTCGTCCGCAAGCGCCTGGTTCAACTGCCAGGAGTCCCAGGGATCTGGCCCACGCATCAGGACCCGTCCCCCTTGCGTCAGCACGCCCAACAACTGATCCAACGCCGCGTCGAAGTTCAGCGTGGAGAACTGCAGCATCGTGTCTGCTTCGCCGAGGCTGAAACGGGTCACGAAGTCATCCAGATGCAGGCTGAGGGCGCGGTGGCTGACAGCCACGCCCTTCGGGCGGCCGGTCGATCCCGAGGTGTAGATGACATAGGCCAGTTGCTCCGGGTCCACCGGGGCATGGCCTGCCGTATCCCGTTCGTCGGCGACGCCTGACAGAGCTATCTGCTGATAGCCCCGTAGCCATGGCAATTGGCGGACGGTCAGGGCATCCACGACGACACGCTGGACGCCGGCATCCTCCATCATCTCGCGCAACCGTGCTTCCGGATAAGCCGGATCCAGCGGGACAAACGCTGCGCCGCTCTTGAGGATTCCCAGCAGCCCGGCGGCAAGGTCGACGGAGCGCTCGGCGCAAAGGCCGATCCGTTCGTCGGGCTGGGCTCCGAGACGATTCAGCCGCCACGCGACCTGGTTCGACCATCTTTCCAGCGCGCCATAGCTGAGTTCCACGCCGGCACAGCAGAGCGCCAGGGCCTCCGGCCGCAGGGTCGCCTGTGCGGCAATCCGTTCGGCCGGTGCCCTGAACGGATAAGCCACCACGGCAGTCGCGGGAGCCTCTGCGAACTCGATCGTGCCGAGACAGCATTCCCCGCGGGTCGCGAATTGATGGAGCACAGCCTCGAAATCGGCGCTCAGCCGCTCGATGGCATTCCGGTCCAGCTGCTCCCCATCCCATTCCCATTGCAGCCGCAGGCTGGACTGCGGCGCAATCGTCAACGTCAGCGGGTAATGCGTGCGGTTCCGCATCTCGGTTTCGATCACATCGAGGCGGGTGTCCGCCTCCTTTACCGCGGCGTCCACGGGATAGTTTTCGAAGACGAGGAGTGTATCGAAGAGTGTGCCCCCTGGGCGCCCGGCGATGCGCTGCAGGTCGGCGAGTGGCGTGTACTCGTGCTCCCGCAATGCGCTGTTATGCTGTTGCAGCGTCTGCAGCCAGGGACCC
>DASWON010000522.1:0-16095 GCA_036398735.1 Rhodopila sp. | reverse complement strand
TCCCGCTGATCCATATCTCGACGGACTACGTGTTCGACGGCGCGAAACCGGAGCCTTATGTCGAAACCGACCCCGTCGCACCGCAAGGCGTTTACGGCGCCAGCAAACTCGCGGGTGAGCAGGCCGTCATGGCGTCCGAAGCCAAGGCCATCGTTCTGCGTACTGCCTGGGTCTACGCCGCCACCGGCAAGAACTTCGTCCGCACGATGCTGGCGCTTGGCAAGACCCGCCCCCGACTGACCGTGGTCGCCGACCAGTTCGGCTGTCCCACCACCGCCGCCGACCTGGCCGGCGCTATCCGGGCGATCATCGATCGCCTGGACGCGAAGGGGTGGGACTCGGAATACCGCGGCATCTTTCACGCCGCCGGGTCGGGCGCCACGACATGGTTCGGTCTTGCGACGGCAGCGTTCGAGGAGGCCGGTCGTCACGGCGCCAACGTGCCTGAAGTTGCTCCGATCGCCACTGCCGACTGGCCGACCCCGGCCAAGCGCCCGGCAAATTCCCGACTGGATTGCACCAGGCTCCAGGAGGTTTTCGGCGTCGCCCTGCCACATTGGCGTGACAGCCTGACCCGGACCGTCGAGACGATTTTCGCGACCGCGCCGCCTTGAAGGCACGCGCGTCGGCCACGACTCCTTCTCAGGGTCGCGGAAAACGACCTGAGGCACGGCACTGATGTGTGGAGGGGGCGCCCGCGATGTCGCGCATCATCGAGATCGTGCTGTTCCTGGCACCGTTTCTGAGCTTTGCCGTCTGGCGGCTGATGTTCCCCTCCCCGCTGCCTCCGCTCTGGCTGATGGCCGGCCTGAGCGGTTTTGTTGTCCTCATGGTGGTGGCGTTGCTCTGGCTGTGGCATGTCGAGGCCGCGGACGCGAACCGCCCGTATTTTCCTGACGAATTGCGGGATGGCCGCGTCGTGCCGGCAAACCGGCCTCCACCGCCATGATCCATCCTGATTTTCTCACCGATGCCGCTCTGGGCAAAGTGTGGGACGCCGTGCCCGACGCGCGCGTCGTCGGCGGCGCCGTGCGCGACGCGCTCAGCGGAAGGCCTGTCGCAGACATCGATCTGGCAACGCCAAGTCCGCCCGAGGTCGTGATACAGACATTGCAGCGGGCCGGCGTGAAGGTGGTTCCGACGGGCTTGGTGCACGGCACGGTCACTGCGGTGGTGTCCGGCCGGGGCTTCGAGATCACAACGCTCCGCCGCGATGTCGAAACCGATGGTCGGCACGCTGTTGTTGCCTTCACCGCCGACTGGCGCCAGGACGCGTCGCGCCGGGACTTCACCATCAACGCCATGTCGATGGCCCGCGACGGCACGGTGTTCGACTACTTTGACGGGACCGCCGACCTGGAGGCCGGGCGAATTCGCTTCGTCGGTGATCCGGCAACCCGGATCGCGGAGGACTACCTGCGGATCCTCCGCTTTTTCCGGTTTTACGCGCGCTTCGGTGCGGCAGCCCCCGATGCCGACACGCTCGATGCGTTGCGCGCCGGGATCCCCGGCCTGGCGCGGTTGTCAGTCGAGCGTGTGTGGAACGAGCTTCGGCGCATCCTGGGCGCCCCGGACCCGTCGGAGGCGGTCTCGCTCATGGACCGGCTCGGCGTCTGGCCGGCTGTCGTGCCAGAGGCAACCGCCGTTTCCCGGATCAGCGGCCTGCCGGCAGATCCGATCCTGCGTCTCGCGGCGATGCTGACCGGGGACCCGCTGGCGCTCGCAACGCGCCTGAGATTCTCCAATGAGGACCGGGAGCGACTCGTGCGCCTCGTGGCGACGCCAGCCGTGACCGGTTCGGATGACACATTGCGCCGGCTTCTGGCGGATCACCAGCCGGCGGATCTGATCGATCGAACGTGGCTGGATCACGACCCATCGGCGCGACAGCGATTGTCCGGCATCCCGCGACCCGTCTTCCCGCTGGAGGGGCGTCATGTTGTGGCGCTAGGAATTCCATCCGGCCCAGCCGTTGGTGCGTTGCTGCGCGAGGTCCGGCAATGGTGGCTGGATGGCGGCTGCACAGCCGGGCGCGCCGAATGTCTGGCGGAACTTGCACGAAGAGCCAAACTGCCCAACATGGGGGAAAGAGGTGAAGCAGATGCCGGATATTGAGATCTATACACAGCCATGGTGCCCGTTTTGTGAGCGCGCCATGCATATCCTTACCACCAAAGGCGTGCAGTTCCGCGAGATCGACGCACCAAACGGGTCGGCGGCCCGAAGGGAGGCACGGGAGCGGTCGGGTGGGCGTACATCGGTACCGCAGATCTTCATCGCCGGGCAGCACATCGGCGGCTGCGACGACCTGATGGCCCTGGATCGCGCAGGAAAGTTGGATCCCATGCTCGGACTGGCATGAAATGTGCTGGCACTCCCTTGATGTGAGTGCCAACTCGCGTCATGTATTGGACATATTGGGTCTCTGTCAGGGCTGGAAATGATTCACTACCAGTTGCGATGCAGCCAGTCTCATGGGTTTGACGGCTGGTTCAAGGATAGCGCCAGCTTCGAGGCACAGGCGAAGCGTGGGCTGATAGAGTGTCCGGAATGCGGCGGCACGGACGTCGAACGTGCATTGATGGCGCCTGCCGTGGCGAAGCGCGAGGCGCTTCCCGCGCCGATCCGGACGTCGAGTCCCGAGGACGAAGCGCCCGCGCCGCAACAGAAGTCGGTTGCTCCAGGCGCGGCCGCGTTGCCGGCGCAGATGCTGGCCGCACTGCAGCGCATACGTGCTGAGGTGGAGAAGCATTGCGACTACGTCGGACCAAACTTTGCCGACCAGGCGCGAGCGATGCATCGCGGGGAGATCGAGCCGAAAGGTATATACGGCGAGACTACGGATGAACAGGCAGAAAGCCTGGCCGAGGAAGGCGTTTCCATCGCCAAAATCCCGTGGGTGCCGCGCGCCGACGGTTAGCGGAACATCGCCGTGATGGGACGCATTCAGGGTGACAAAGCTGTCCGTCACAACAGGAACGAGTGTGGTGGCTTCCGATGTTCACCAACCTGCGGATCGGCGGCAAGGCGGACCTCAAACGCGAGATCCCAATAGAACGCGGGGTGCTGGAGTCGTTGTCGATTGAAGAGTCCTGGGACGTTGATCCATCCATGGCAATTTCTTGGTTCAAGATACAAACACTAGGATAGATGAAGCGCGACGCGCGACCCGAATCGAGGTCTGCGCCAAGCTCTCACAGTTCGTTCGATACGGTTACGACTCGCCGTATACTGATGGCGGCACTAAGTGCTTTGACTGTCTCCGAGCAGCTCAAAAGGCGCTCTGTTGCGCCGAACAAGGCGTTGTGCCGCTCTGCAGGCCGGGGGTGATGCAAAATCTTTCCGACAGGCGCCTGCACCACTAGACTTCGCTCGTAATGGAGTGCGCGGCGGGATGTCCAACACGTCTGACCTGATCGTTATTGGCGGCGGCTTGGTCGGTGGCGCCATCGCCTGGGGCGCACAGGCCATGGGCGCCTCAGTCATCCTGCTCGATGAGGGTGACGTTGCATACCGAGCCGCACGGGGCAATTTCGGTCTCGTATGGGTTCAGAGCAAGGGTGCGGGCATGCCGCCGTATGCGCATTGGACCCGCCGGTCCGCGACGTTGTGGCCTGACCTTGCCATGCGACTGCAGGAGACCACCGGAACCGACGCGGCCCTCCATCAGCCTGGAGGTCTGGCGTTTTGTCTGTCGGATGAGGAGTTCGAACAGCGAGCGTCGCTCATTCGGCGCATGCATAACGAAAGTGGCGACATTGGCACCCTCATGCTGTCCCGAGAGGAGGTCCGCGCCATGGTTCCCGGTCTCGGCGACGCGGTAACCGGCGCCAGCTTCTGCCCCATGGACGGCCACGCCAGCCCGTTGCATCTGCTACGGGCGTTGCACCAAAGCCTTGCAAACTATCGTGCGAACCGCAAAGTCGTTCGCATTGACGCTCGGACGAATCACTTCACGATCCACACTTCGACTGAAACCTATATCGCGCCGCGCGTCGTCATTGCTGCCGGGCTGGGAAGCCGCGAGCTTGCCCCGATGGTCGGGTTGCACATGCCGGTGTCGCCATTGCAGGGTCAGATCATTGTCACGGAACGGGTGCGTCCCCTCATCAACTATCCGACTCACCTGATGCGGCAGACCGACGAGGGCACCGTCATGCTTGGAGACAGCCAGGAGGATGTTGGTTTCGACACCACCACCAAGATCGCGGTGTTGAAGAGGATCGCCGACCGCAACACACGCATCTTCCCGGCTTTGAAGGATGCCGCGATCATCCGCATGTGGGCGGCGTTGCGCGTGATGTCACCCGACGGGTTCCCGATCTATGAACAATCCGAACGGTTCCCAGGCGCATTTGCCGCGACCTGCCACAGCGGGGTGACGCTGGCCGGCGCTCATGCTCTCGCGCTGGCTCCCGCGATTCTGGCTGGTGCTCTGCCCGACTCGCTGTCGGCGTTCGTTGGCGCGCGCTTCAGGCAATCAGCGGCGGCGTGAGCCGCATCCTATACCGACGGACTGACGTATTGCCCAATCGTCGGGGACTGGCCGCTGGTGTTTTGTGCTTTCGTGCCAAACCGGCGTTGTGCGCAAACCAGTCGCCCGGTGGACCGCTGGCATTATACCGGGCAGCCGGGTTGGTGCCTCTCCGGCGACCGTCGGCTGCCTGGTATCGCATGGAGTTCGCGGGCAGCCGCCACGCCAACCCCGCGCGCATGCCAGTCAGCGTTGCCGCGGACTGATATTACAGCAACGCGATGCCGCCCGAATGTCTCGCACCTCCGCCGGTCTCCTTAATCATGTTCGCCAGTCGCTCTCCGACGATTGCACAGGGCTCAGGCTGCAGCCCGGGAGCGATGACGCGCATTACCGGGACGCCGAACCGCGGCCGGGTCAGATCCAGTGAACAAGCAACGATTCCGTGCTTCGCAAGTGCCGCCACGATGGCAGTCACCGGATCACCGGCGCGTTCTTCCGATGGCGCGCCAACCGCTTGCTCCGGCTGCAACAGTGCGCAGGTGCGGGTATCCAGCATGGTCGAGCGGGCAATCTGACGCCGGTCGCTGTCATTCAACGCGGTCTGACCGGACTCGTGTCGTTTCGTTTCTATGACATGCAAGCTCAGTTCAGCCTGGCACATTTCGAAGATAGCCGAGCGCGCCGCGGCAGCGAGTGTTGTGCGCGCAGACAGCCCGCAGGCAAAACCATAACCGTCGGCGCGCGCGGAGAATGCTGCCACCACTGGAATACCCAGATCGGTCGTAATATCCAGCAGAGACGTCGTCCGGCCGTTCTGCCCATATCGAAGGTGCGCCAGTAATTCGGCTGCGGTGACATCTGCCTCAGAATCCGGAACGATCCGGCGGGGGCGTCGTCCGCCCCGCCACCATAGTGCGACGGCATCACGCTCGATCAGTTCAAGCAGACCGTGCCGTGTCGCGTCCTGGCGTGTGACACCGGCGGCGCAACCGGTGCTCAACTTCAAGGGCGGAACGAAATCCGGCATTGCCCGGCGGAGGCAGAGATCGGCTGGGAACCAGCACTCCGACCCATCCGTCAGACGCCGCGCCGGAACCCAGGCCACGGGACGATCCGCGGCGATGCCGCCAGCCGAAAATACCGCACTCAGGAACTCATTCGCGGCTGCATCCAGGCGTTCACCGAATGCCTCGATCGTTCGCCACACGAGCGGATCGCCAGGATCGGCAAACTGGCTGAGATATTCGATTCCCTCGCCGACGCATGACTCGAAAGCCTGCTTCGGCTGCAGGCCCGAGCCGGCAACACCACCGATCGGCAAGCCCGCATTATGCGGACCCAGCCTTGCGGGATCCGCTTCTGCACCGAAGAACACCAAGCCGGGCGCATCGGGCACGGGAAGGCGGAACAATCGCCGGAACGACGCCGCAGCTTGCATCATTCGGGCACGCCCGGGCGCGGCCGTGGCGTCGCCGTCGTCATAGCCGAGATAGCGCAACAGCCCATCCGCCTCCGGCAGCGTATCGGCCCCGGTCACAGCGATTGCGGCCGCACGCAGACGTTGCTGGATCGTTTCCATCGAGTTCGCCACGGACTCCCCGGTAATCACGTTCGACTCACAGTTAGCGGCCTATTTTCACATCAACAACCAGCCTCTATCTTTCGTCTGCCGAACAAAATGGAGCGAACAACATGAAGACCCCGATGAAGGTCGATTTCAATGACACCGTCGAGAACTGGCGGCTCTGGGGGGAGCTTGTCGAACTCTGGGCGTACAACCTGCATCCGAAGCCTGACACAACCGGCAAGCTCGTCAATCAGATGACCGCCCACGGCATCAAAGGGGCCAGCGTCTATGGCCCGACGGACCGCAAGGTCGAGTTCTACTCGTATACAGAGACCGATCCTCTCGTCTTCATGCTGCCGACGGAGGAGATGCTGAAAGAGGGGCGAAAAACGGCCAAACCGGGCGAGTCGTATCCGCTGCCGGTGTTCTACAACGAGGCGTATGATGGCCCTCGGAAGGCGTTCAACGAGGATCAGGACACGCTTTTCGCAGCCTGCCGGGTCGGTGAATATACGATCAACGAGTGCATGTAGCACTCCGGTCCGACCTGCCTAAAGGTCGCGGTAGTCGATCGATCCAACCGGCAGAGATGCGCGCGCCAAGCCGTCGCGGAGATGTTCCCAATCTTCGCGACGCTTGAACGGGTAGACATGCAGGATCCACTTCATGATTGCCTCGTCCGTCGGTGGCCCGGTGCCAAACCAGTTCGCCCGGATCCTGGCCAGAAAACCGGCGGCGGCCGCCATGGCCTCGCTCAGACGCCCAAGCTGGGCCAGCGCCGCGGCCCGCCAGGCGGGAACGCCAAACAGAACATCGAGGGAGTGGTCCGCGGCGACGGTTGCCGCCTCGTAGTTTCCGTTCAAATACTGAATGTCGGTCTGGTACACCCAATGGGTCCGGCTGGGGGCGAGAGTCATATCGAGTGCGAGCCGAGCCAGCTCGGCCGCACGGTCAGGTTGTCCACAGAAGGCGGTCATCAAGGCGACCGCTATGACGGTCCATGAGTCGTTGGGGTTCAGTTCGTACGCCACGCCCATATGGAGGTCGGCCTGATCATATTGTTTCGCCATAAGATAGGACCACGCCAGGGAGCGATGCGCCCGCGTATCGGAGGGATCCAGCTGCACGGCTCTTCGCGCGTGGTCGAGCGCCCTCTGTTCACTCTCCCGGGACCTGAAGATCCCGGGATGGAAGATGTGCTTGGTGTTGTGGAGGTCGGCCAGCCCGCCGTAGGCCGGCCCAAAGTCCGGAGCCTCGGTAGCGATATCAGTGAATTGCTGAGTAAGGCTCTCCCAGTAAGTCGGGTTGAAGGTACGCGCCAGTGTTTGACTGCGCAGCCAACGATCATAGATCCCAAGTGAGACGGTGGGCTGGTCCGAGAACCGACGCAAACGCTCCGCCGAAAGGTGTACATTCAGGCCCATTGCGATGCGCCTCACGACATGGCGCTGGAACACGAACCAGTTCTCCAGGTTGATCTCGAAGTTCTGCGTCCATACGTACAGACCAGAGTCGAGTTCTTTCAACGTGATCATCATGTTGACGGCATGGCCCGCCTGGTAGGCTACCATCTGCACTTCATAGCGTCCGGCAACCCCGGGCGCGGTGTCCAGCGCCTCGATCTGGGCTGGCGCATCCGCCACCTGCCATTCGCGAAACTGCACCAGCGATGCAATAAGGTGCTGGCGGAACTCCATGACCAGATGCGCTTTGGCTGGATCAACCTCGCGCAGCACCATTGCCCTTACGAACAGCCATAACCGCGTGCCCCGCGTGGCGGCCGATAGCGGAAGAGCGGTGCCGACGGCGCTGGCGAGGCGCGGAAAATCCGGCGTCGCCGCCGCCCTCGTCGGTTCCAGCAGCCCGGTCTTGATGTCCGCGACCAGCTTCTGGGTCGCGTCCGCTGGCTCCATGCCGTAGTCTTCGTCCAGCAGATCCCACAGCGCCTTGTAGACGCGCAGCGCGCCGGCCGTATCGCCCATCATGGCACGGGCCCGCATCAATCGGCGGGCCGCGTCCTCATGCGTCGGGTCCAGGTTAAGGATGGCCTGAGCCAGCCTTCCCTGCGCGGTGAGATCACCGGGTTCGGCCGCCAGCGCATTTTCCAAGGCCCGCAGCAGGCGATCCCGAAGCGTCTGACGTTTCGCGAGCAGCCAGGACCGGAAAGACGGATCGAGGTCTTCGAGCCCGGCCATCAATTCATCCGCCAGGTTCCGGCTTTCCAGGAGCACCGGATGGACCTCGCCCGCCTCGGCCGCGCGCGTCACGGTCAGGACATCGAGTTCGATCGTGCCGGGCGCAAAACCGATTTCGTGCCCCGTTATGTGCAGCCCCGAGTAGGGCAATCCCTGCACGGCGACGCGCAGCTCCCGGATGTTCTGCCGCAACGAGGCGCGCGCATGCTCTTCGCCGGATTCGCTCCAGAGCAGCCCGACCAGCCGCTCACGCGTTTCGATCTGCGACTCGCTCAGTGCAATATAGCCGAGGGCTGCACGCAACTTCAGGCTTTTGAAACGAAGTTCGCGGCCACCAATAGCGAAAGACGCCGGACCGAGCAGCCGCATTCGTAGTCCCGTGTCCGCGGCGCCGCCGCCCGGATCGACATCCGCCATGTATTTACCCCCGCCCGCCAACATCGAAGCGCGATGTCCTGGCTCGGTCAACCATGGCCGTCGTGCCTGGAATGTGCGAAAGACGCCTTGATCCTTCGCAACTCCAGCCGGCGCGGCACGTTTACCGTGCCCTAAGACCGAGGTCGGCATGCTCAGGACCCTTTGGCTTGTAACCAAACGCAGCGCCGAGGCTTTCATCGACGACGGGGCGCTGTCCCGCGGCGCCGCCATCGCCTTCTATGCTGTCACCTCCATAGGCCCCGTACTGCTGATCGTGGTCGCCGTGGCCGGCCTGTTCTTTGGCGAGGACGCCGCCCGAGGTGCTTTGATGACCAAGCTGGATCAGGCCATGGGGCCGCAGACCGCCAGCTTCCTGCAGCAGGCAATCGGCAGTGCGTCGGACCATGGCTCGGGGATCATCGCCACCATCATCGGGCTGGTGTCGCTGATCGTGACTGCCAGCGGCGTGTTCGGTGAGATGCAGACCGCCCTGAACGCCATCTGGCGCACCAGCCCCGAAGGCACCACAGTCGAGCGTCTCATCAAGGCTCGGCTGACCAGCCTCACTCTGGTTGTGACGCTTGGCTTCCTGTTGCTGGTCTCGCTGGTGATCGGGGCCGCCATTGCCGCGGTTGGCCAGGCGCTGAACGCCATCACACCGTTCAGCGAGGTGCTGCTCCACCTGCTGAATTTCACCATTTCTTTGGTCTTTCTCGCTGCCATCTTTGCCGCGATCTACAAGATCCTGCCCGACCGGCATCTGGAGTGGCGCGATACGATCGTGGGCGCGCTTGTCACCGCGGTCTTGATCACGATCGGCAGGATGGCAATCGGCATCTATATTGGCAGCAGTGGTATCGCCTCCAGCTATGGCGCCGCGGGATCGGTTCTCGCGTCCCTGCTATGGATCTATTACTCCGCGCAGATCTTTCTGTTCGGCGCGGAGTTCACCCGCGCCTACGCAGAACACCATGATCCGAAACGCATCAACATCAAGACCCAGTCGGCTGGGGCGCCATCAACCTGAACGGCAGGCCGCACCTGTGCCCGTTGTCGCCGACGAGTGACGATGTCATGCGGACTGCGTCGGCCAATCGTATCATTGGGTCCAGATCGCGCGCCGCGAGCTGATCAGTTCAAGCGACGTAGCGCTGCGAACGGATGCGGTTCCGGCGCTTCCTCGGCAACCGGCATTTCAACACCTTCCATACGGGGATAGGGATCCAGCGCCAGACCAAGCTGTTCGGCTGCTGCCTCGCCGAGGTCGATCATGTTGCCCTCGAACGGGATCTCGTCATCCGTTTCTGGATCGATATCGTCCGACTCCTCGCCCGATGGCACGAAGCGAACCTGAAAAGTCTCCTCTACCGGCGCGTCGAAGTCTTCCAGGCTCACGACGCACGTCTGCGTCACCCGAGCTCGTAGCACCCCCCGCGCCAGAACGATATCCCGGCTCTCCCGGATCAGATGGAACACGCAGGACACGGCCAGCACCGCCGGCAGGTTCATCCGGATCGCCAGCGCCGCGCACTCGGTCGGGTTTGCTTCGACCGTCAGATCCAGTCCTCGCGGCCCGATGCGGTCTAGCAAGACGGGCCGGGAAAATTCGAGGTTCATCGGGTCGCCTCCTGGGTCGGCAGAAATTCCACTTTGCCCTTCAGCATTACATCCAGCCCCTGACCGCCCAGATGGTTCGTCTGTGCCCACGCCAGGCGAACCAGCGCTCCTGCCGATCCTGCCGGCGGTCCAGCGCCGCGCCAGAAATTCCGGCCGAGCGCGGCCTCAAGAGCCGCCGCATCGTCCCACGCCGCGGCATAGGCGGCACTTCGCCCGTGAAACGCTTCCCACATTGCGCGGTTCCGCTTGCCGACGGACAGGTCGCCCACCCCCATCTCACGCAGATTGACGTCCATGTCGAGGAACATGGCGTCAAACACCGCCTGCGCCAGTGCCGGCCCGGGCTCCGGCTCCTGATGCAGCCGGCGGACCAGGATGTAGACGTACAGCACGATCGCGTCGAAACGCCCGTCCAGCGTATCCGGCACACCGAGCGTCACGTACAGGGCGGGATCGCGCGCGGCCGCGACGGCGAGGCTGTAGAGCTGAAAGCCTGCGCGCTCATGTTTATCGCGTCTGAGAAGAAAACCTGCCAACGGCGCCTCTGTGCTTGTTTTGCGTGGCGCTGCTGCCGTAACCCGGCGGCGCGCTCGCGGCCTCGCATCCTCATTGACACGGCCGGGGCGACCGTGACACGCACCTATTAGATAACACCGGACCCCAATCCAACCAGCCGGTTACGAGAAACCCCGGGATGCACCATTTGCCTATGCGAACGCCACGCTGGCCATCGACGATCCGCCGCCTGATGGTGGTGTCCTGCCTGCTGCTGTCCTCGTGTGCGTGGCTGATGCCGCCGCCGCAGGTGCGCGGCAACAAAGTGGATCCGGAGTCGATGAAGGAACTGACACCCGGGACCTCAACGAAGGCTGACGTGTCGGCGATCATCGGCTCCCCGACGGCGCGCGACACCTTCGACGACAACACCTGGCTGTACATCAGCGAGCTGACCCAGCAGCGAATCGGCCGCACGCTGGGCGAGTTGCAGCAGAACGTCATCGTGCTGAACTTCGACGAGAGCGGTGTGCTGAAGACCATCAACACGCTGAACCAAGACGATGCATTGCCGGTGACCATGATCGCGCGGACGACCGCCTCCCCTGGGACCGAGGCGTCGTTCATGCAGCAGCTTCTGGGCAATATCGGACGCTTCAATCCGGCTGGCGCCACGGCGCCCGGTTCGGCCTCGGGCGGCGGCACGGCCGGCGGGGCTCCGGGCGGTCTGCGCTGACAGGGGCTGTTGGCAGGGCGACGGGCTTGCCACGCCGGCGGGTGTAGGGCAGCGTTCGCGCCATTCCGAATGGATGCGTGGTCCCGGTCTGAAACTGGCCAGGGGCGGGCGTGTCCTGTCACCCGAGAACAGGCGTTTTTCATGGACGTTTCCCAACCTGCCGCCCTATCCCCCGCGGACGCGCTGGCTCTTCGCTATGGGGCCGAGGCGTCGCCCGCCGCTGGCCCATGGAACGAGCACATCGGGCTGCTGCTGTCGCACCGTTCGATCCGCGGTTACCGCCCGGATGCGCTGCCGGACGGCACTTTGGCAACCTTGGTCGCCGCAGCGCAATCGGCGGCCACCAGTTCCAACCTGCAGACCTGGTCGGTGATCGCCGTCACAGATTCAGCCAAGAAGGCCGCGCTGGCCAAGGTCGCCGCCAATCAGAAACACATCGAACAGTGTCCGCTGTTCCTGGTGTGGGTCGCCGATATTTCCCGCAATCAGCGGCTCGGCGCCGAGGAAGGCGTGACGTTGGAAGTGATGCCGTATCAGGAGACGTTCCTGGTCGCTGCGATCGATGCCGCCCTGGCGGCGCAGAATGCGACCGTCGCCGCGGAGTCGCTGGGATTGTCGTGCGTGTACATCGGTGCGCTGCGCAACAACCCGCAAGAGGTGGCTCGGATCGTCGATCTACCGTCCGGGTGCTTCGGCGTCTTCGGCATGTGCGTCGGCTACGCGTCGCCCGCCGTCGCCAATGAGGTAAAGCCGCGCCTGCCGCAGGACGTGGTGCTGCACCACGAAGTCTACGACGCGACAGGCGAGAAGCCGCACCGCCTGGCATACGACAGACTGATGGCCGCGTTTTCGGCACGAAACGAGATGGCGACCGACACGTGGACCAAGCGGGTGATCGGTCGAATGGGCAAAATCGCCGCCCTCAGTGGACGCGACAAGCTGGTCGCCGCACTTCACGCGCTCGGGTTCGAACTGAAATAACGCGTAATCAGTTCGGCCAAGGCGCCGCGATCAGTCGGGCCGGCACGCAGCCGGACCCGAGTGATCGAAAAGATGGCTGATCGACCGGCCAAACCGATCAGGCCGGAACGACGCGGTGGGTCTCCGGATGATGCGCAGGATCGGACAGCGTCTCCGGCCCCAGCGTGGACTGCTGCCACGAATGATAGGCCAGCACGACCGAAAACAACAGGAACATCCCAAGAGTCATCAGCAGGTATAGCGCTTCGCCCGTCGTCATAGTCCCCTCCGTCGAGTGATTAGGCGACAGAAATATTTGGGGGAAACGGCCGGTCGGCATTGATCCAGGTCAATTCGTGCAGGCCGGCGGCAGCAAGGTCCAAGCGCTCCGCCACCGGCCGCGGGGCGGTCAGGCCTGCTGACCGGCCAGTACCATCCACCGGACACCAAACCGGTCAGCGGTCATGCCGAACTTCGAGGCGAAAAATGTCTTGGCCAGCGGCATCGTGACCTGCCCGCCATCCGCCAGCGCCGTAAAGATCCGCTCCGCCTCGGTGTCATCCGGCGCACTGATTGTCAGCGAGATGCCACTGAACCCGGGCTGTCCGGTACAGTGGCCGTCGGACGCCATCAGCACCGAGTCACCGATACGAAAGCTGGCGTGCATCACCTTCTCGGCGGTCTCTGGCGTGACCATCGACGGATCCGGCGCCTCCTTGTAGCGCATCAGCATCAGAAGCTCAGCGCCAACGGCTGTTTGATAGAACTTCAGCGCCTCATCGCAGCGCCCTTCGAACATCAGATACGGCTGAACAAGCATGGTGTCTCTCCCTTCCCAAAGGACGGCCATCACGCCGGCAGCACCGAAGTTGTGAACACCGTCCACATAGAGATAACAGCCTTTCTGGACAGTGTCCACATAGCCGCGCGATAACCGCCAGACGAATGACCGATGCAACGATTCCGCCGCCCCGCGGCACCTATCGCCACGGCGACCTGCGCCGTGCCCTGCTGCAGGCCGGGATCGAGCTTGCCCGCGCCGGTGGGCCGGAGGCCGTCACCTTGCGCGAAGCAACCCGGCGCGCCGGCGTGGTGCCGAACGCCGCCTACCGCCATTTTGCCAGCCAGCAGGACCTGCTTCAGGCCGTCCGGGCCGCGGCGCTGTCAGCGGTTGCGATCTCGATGGAGCAGGAACTCGCCGCGCTCGACGAGAATCTGTCCGCAGCGGCGCTCGCCAAGGCCAGCCTGCGCGCCATCGGGATCGGCTACCTGCGCTTTGCCCGTGCCGAACCGGGGCTGTTCCGCGCCGCTTTCGGAACCGGGCCGCAGTCCGGCAGCACCTCGAACGCTGAGCAGGCGGGCAGCACCGGCCTCAATCCCTTTCAGTTGCTCAGCCTGGCGCTGGACCGGATGGCGGCGGCGGCGGTACTGCCGCCGGAACGTCGCGCCGGCGCCGAATATCTGGCGTGGTCGGCGGTGCATGGCCTGGCCATGCTGCTCATCAACGGGCTGTTGCGACGCATGGATGATCAGCAGATCGAGTCCCTGATCCCTAGGCTGCTGGAGATGGTTGAAACAGGGCTATGACACCGCCAGTGGATGCTCCAGGAAGAATCGCAGCATCTCCGCCGTTGCATTCGGCCCGCGCGGATCGGTGTACGAGCCGGCCGGGCTGCCGCCAAACCACGCATGTCCGGCGCCCTGCACCGCCCATTTCTCCACCACCGTCCTGCCTTCGCTGTCGATATGCAGGGTCCGCGTATAGGCGTGACCATTCGCGACCCGCCCGCTTTCCACCCGGATCTGCAACGGCTCGCCTTGCGCCACCTGCGCAACGACAGCATCGGCGTTGCGGGCATTGACGGTGGCGTCCCGGTCGCCATGAAAGACGATGGCGGGGACGCGGCGTCGCCTGTCCAACCCTGCCGGACGACCGTCGGCGCCACGCTGCATGGCGGCGAACGCCGACGGCATGTCGCGCGCGGCCCCGCAGGCCAGCCCCGAATGCACACCGATCGCCGCATACAGGTCTGGATACGCATCGCCCATGATCGAAGCAGCCGCCCCCCCGGCAGACAGTCCCGCGATGTAGACCCGTGCCGGATCAACAGCGAAATCGTGCATGATCTCGCGCGTGATGCCGGCGATCAGGGATGGTTCGCCCGCGTCCCGGCGCTGGTCGTTCGCATTGAACCAATTCCAGCATTTCTGAGCGTTGGCGGCACTGGTCTGTCCGGGATAGGCGACCAGACACGTGCCGCCTTCGGCGGCGACATTCATCCCCGTTCCCGCAGCGAAGTCATCCGGCGATTGGGTGCAGCCGTGCAGCATGACGATCAACGGCACGGGCCGTCCGCTGTAGCCGGTTGGGATATACAGCTTGTATGGGCGCGAGCCTGTCGCGCCGCTGTAGGTCCTGGTCAGAAAGTCCCCGGCATGGCCGGCGTCGACACGCGTCGTAGCGGGTTGCGTCGTCCCGTCGATGGTCGGAGCAGCCTGGTGTTCGGGCCAACCGGGCAGGCCCGGAATGCCGACGCCCCCGAGTGCGCGCTGCAGGGCGGCAGTTGCGTCCATCAGACGCCCAGGACGGGCGAGCCGCGTGAGCCCGCTCAGGCCTTGCGACGATAAAACCCTCATGCTTGTTACTCTCTTCCGGGAATTGCGCGGGCATCCTTGTGGAGCCGCGTTGATGCCGACGTTCGGATCAGTGTGTGCGGTCGGCCAATGCGGCCTTGACCTCGGCGCTGGCGTGCAACGCCCCCAGTACAGTGACCGAAGCAATGGTTGCTCGGGCCAGATCCGGGGTTACATCGTGCGCGATACTGGCCAGGCCGAGGACGTTGATATGCAAGGTCTCGCCCCGCTGCCGCGCCGCCTCCAGGTCCGGACGACTGTAGTGGCACAGGCCGAGGTCCAGGGTCTTCCGCTCCACCGATCGGCGAACCACGTCGGCATGCCGGTCGAGTTGGTTACGGATCGCAGTCCGGATGAAATCCGTCCGATTGGCGTAGAAGCCGTCCTGCACCATCAGGTCGATGTGACCGAGGTCAACGAACCCCAGGTTGATCGTAATCTTTTCACTGTCCGCCGGCTTCGGCCGCAGCTCGTGAACCTTGCCCATAACCATCCCACCACCATCCGTGTGGATGGTGAGATAGGCACGGCACTCGCGACATGCAAGATGTCATGCGAGCGGACCGAGCCCGACTGCCTGGTCGCCCCGGATTATTGACCGTTCAACGCTCGCAGGGGTTGCCGCCCACGGCAGGCGCCGGCACGGCTGGTGGAAATGCGCTGGGCCGTGACGTGGAGGTGACGACGGCGTCGGTGTCCGGGGCCGCCAGTTCCATTGAACTGGCGCGACGCGCCCGCGCCAATCCGCGCGATCGATCCAACGGGCCGTCAACACCCCCCAGCCAATCCCACACAGGCCCGGCGGCCACCGGCGTCAATCGAAACCGAGGAATCCCTCGGCGGTACTGATGGGCGGGGCGGCCTGTAATGCCGCCAGGTCGGGCAGTGGGCGCGCGGTCCGGTTGTCTCCGGCCAGCAGCGTCTCCAGTTCGGCGGCGACGCGAAGCACCAGGGCATCGCCACCACGCGGTCCGACGATCTGCAGCCCGAACGGCAT
>DASWON010000521.1:0-5305 GCA_036398735.1 Rhodopila sp. | reverse complement strand
GTCGCACAGCACCACCAGCGGCGGCGGCCGGGTGACCCGGCGGTTGCGGGCAATGCTCAGGATCTCGCCGCCCTGGCGCAGGCTGGCGCGGATCGTCCGCCGCAGATCGGTGACGGGGCCGGCGGAATCGGGTCGCAGCCGGCGGGTGCGGCGCAGGTCCAGCGGCAGCACCAGGCGGCGAATCTCGCGCTTCGCCTCGGCGATCTCGGTCGCGCCCATCGCCTCGAAATCCATCTGCTGCAGCCGCTCGTGCTCCGACACGGTCATCGTCATGTCGGTAATCGGCGGTTCGTCCTTCGGCTGCGGCGGCTTGTCTCGCTTCGATGCGAACGCCTCGGCAACACGGCGCGACGCCGCCGGCGCCCGCTCCGCCTGCTTCTCTTTCTGGGCGTCCAGCAGCGCCATGGCCGCCGCCTGTTCGGCTGCCGACGGATCGCGCCAGAACAGGGCGAACGCCTGGTCAAAGACCTCCCGGTGTTCGTGGCGGTGGATCATCGCAGTACGCAGCGCGGTACGCGCCTGGGTCTTGGAGGCAAGGTCGATGCGGGTCAGCGCGTCCTGTGCGGCGATCGTCTCGGCTGGCCCGACAGGCAGCCCGGCTCGGCGCAGCAGCCGCGCGAAATGCATGACGTTCGCGGCAAGCCGCGGGCTTGGTTCGGTCAGTCGGTCGGACACGTTCATGACCGGGGAGGGGGCATCATTCATGACGGTGGAGGTGGCATCATCGGAGGGTCACTGGAAGCCATGCGATGCACCAGCGCAAGAGGCCACCGTGTCCGGGACCGTCGCCGACGGCAGCGGCACCGCCGATGTCGCGGCAGCACGCCGGCGGGAACGACCCCCGATCGACCGGACCGCTCATCGGCCGCGCCGGACAAACGGTCGGACCGCGTCGAGCAACCGGGCGGACGGGGCCAGCCGCGGGCCGTCGCCCTCGTTGACCGGCGGTACGATCGTCACGTTCCAGCCGGGCAGGATCCTGAGTGACGCCTGCGCCGCCGGATGCTCGAGCAGCGGCTGGTTCAGCGACGGGCCAACAATCACCGGTGTACCCCGACCGATCGCTTCTGCGACGATCGACAAAGCCAGGTTGTCGGCGATGCCGTGTGCGATCTTGTTCAGTGAGTTGAAGCTGCACGGCGCGAACAGCACGACCCCGAACGGCGGTCGCGGCCGAATGGCCAGATCGAAATAGGATTCCACGACCTGAGCGCCCCTGACGTCTGCGAGGTCGCGTGGCGCGATGACCCGGGACGCGTTTGGCGTCGGCACCGCGATGACGGTTGCGAAGCCGAGCTTGACGAGTTCGTTCAGCAGTTCAGGACCACGCCCCGCGGTGGTGGTGCCACTGAGCACGAGATAAGCCACGTCGTAGGTCTGGCCATCCGGGCCGGTGGGCGCGTTCATGCTGATCCCCCGCTATGCGCTGGCGACCGTGGCAAGGCAGGCGGCCCGCCGCGACGGCCTGTGGTTTTGGTCGAGCCCGGCCTGCTTCGTCGAGGCCGCCCTGATGGATATGGGATCTCGCACGTCTGCCGTCAGCCACGGCATCGTCCGGCCTGCCGCGCGGCGTTGCCTCGGGTGCACCTGCATACTCCGCTTCCTTGGCGCGGGCGCTGGGACGCCCCTCCGGTCCAGCCCGCGAACCGCACCCCCGAGAGGCGCCCGGTTGCATCCGGTGATCGGGTCTGGCTAAACCGCCCCTCGCCACCAGGGAGCACCCGCCCATGCCTGTCAATCCCGCCGACAGCCCGATCCTCGGCACGCTCTATGGCAGCGATGCCATGCGCGCGGTGTTCGACGAAGCCACCTATTTCCAGCGCATGCTCGACGTGGAGGCAGCCCTCGCGCGGGTCCAGGGCCGCATGGGCATCATCCCCGCCGACGCGGCCGAAGCGATCGTCGCGGCCGCCCGCATCGAAAACCTCAGCACCGCGGACCTTGCCGCCAGCGCCCGCAACGTCGGCTATCCGGTGGTCGGTCTGGTCGCCGGACTGTCGAAGGCCGCCGGGGAGGCAGGGGGTTGGACTCATTGGGGTGCCACCACCCAGGACATCATGGACACCGCTACCGTCCTGCAGGTCCGTGACGGGCTGAACCTGATCGAGGCCGAACTCGTTGACATTCTGACCGCACTGACCGCGCAGGCCGACCGCTACCGCGACACCGTCATGGCCGGGCGCACCCACCTGCAGCAGGCGCTGCCGGTCACCTTCGGCCTGAAATGCGCCGTGTGGGCGATGCCATTCCTGGCGCACCTGGAGCGGCTGAAGCAGATTCGCGCCCGCGTGCAGACGGTCGAGTTCGCCGGCGCCGCCGGCACCCTGGCCTCGCTCGGCAACCAGGGTATCGCGGTCACCGAGGCACTCGCCGAAGAACTCGAACTGCGGGCTCCGTTGGCCCCCTGGCATGTCGCACGCGACGCGCTGGCCGAGACGGTCGGCTTCCTCGGCCTGATCTGCGGCTCGCTGTCGAAGATTGCCACCGACATCATTCTGCTGGCGCAGACCG
The DNA here is from genome assembly GCA_036398735.1 of Rhodopila sp. GTDB lineage: Bacteria > Pseudomonadota > Alphaproteobacteria > Acetobacterales > Acetobacteraceae > Rhodopila. The sequence goes on along the minus strand of DASWON010000521.1, from coordinate 2,794 downwards.
AGGTGGGAGAGGTGGCCGAACCCTACGTCACCGGGCGTGGCCAGTCGTCAACCATGCCGCAGAAGCGCAACCCGATCGCCTCGGAATACATCCTCGCCGCCTCCCGCATGGTGCAGGGCCTGGTGCCGGTGATGCTGGGCGCGATGGCGCAGGACCACGAACGCGCCACCGGCCCGTGGCAGGCCGAGGCACTGGCGCTGCCGCAGGCTTTCGCGCTCACCCACGGCGCCTTGCTGCATACCAGGGCGATCGCCGAGGGCATGGTGGTGGACGCCGAACGGATGCGCGCGAACCTTGACCTCACCCATGGGCTGATCGTCTCGGAGGCCGTCATGATGGGACTTGCGCCGGTGATCGGCCGGGGGGAGGCGCACCACGTCGTCAAGCACGCCTGCGACATCGCTTTGGCCGAGAAGATCTCGCTGGCGGATGCGCTGGCCCGCGATCCCATCGTCGCATCGCGACTTGACCGTGCCGCGATCGGGAAGCTGATCGACCCGGCCAACTACCTCGGCAGCACGCAGGGCTTCATCGATCGGGTGATCGCGGCGGCCCGACCTCTCGACGCCACGCTGTAGGGTACCATTCGGCGCTGACGCCCGGGTCCGCGCGGGCCGACCCGGGTCCAAGCCTGACCTCCGTCCACCGCCTGCCCGCTCGCACCGCCGGCCTGACCTCGCATCGTGGCCTCGCCATTCCTGACGCGCGGCGGTTCCGACCGCCGTGCGCTTCAGGTCAGGATCGGCTGCTACACAAAGTTCGAGCGGTCCAGTTTGGTCACGTCCTGGAATGTGATCTTGGTTCCGTCGGTCAGTCCGATCGTAACCGAACCGCCCTGCACGGTCTGGCTGTGGAGCGCGTTGTCGATCGCGCCCTTGCCATATCCGACCAGGTCGATCTTGATCGAGGCGGGATCGAAGATACCCTGTATCAGATCGGTGCCGCCGGCCTGGTGGTTGATGAACTCAAAGACATTGCCACTGAAGCCGGCCTGGATCGTCGCACTCCCGGAACCGCCGACGAAGGTATCGGCACCTGATCCGCCGATCAGCAAATCTTTGCCGGAGCCGGCCTTCAGCGTATCGCCACCGGTTGAGAAGGCAGCCGAGAGGGTCTCGTTTCCGGCCCCCGCGACCAGCAACTGGTGCTGCGCGCCGTAGGCAAACAACTGGTCGCCACTGCCTCCGCCGATCAGTGTCGCGCTGCCGCTGCCGGCGAACAGGAAGTTGTTGCCGGCCGACCCACCCTCGATCAGTTGCCGGTGGGTTTCCCCAGTCGCGCCCAGGTAGGTGTCGCTGCCGGTGCCGCCGAGAATTGTTACGCCGCCGCCGCCGCCGAGGAAGAGCAGGTTGCTGGCGTGTCCCTCCACAAGGTCGCTGACGGCGCCGGTTGCGTTGATCGTTGCGGAGCCGGAGCCGCCCGTGATCGTATCTTTACCGGTGGAATCGACGACGTCGTTGCCGTCGCCTAGCAAAATCGCATTACTGCCGCTGCCGGGGGCGATCGTGGCGCTCACCGCCCCGAGTGCGGCGACGATGTCGTTGCCGCCGCCGGTGTTCAGCAGCCAGCTTCCCGATCCGCTGACGGACAATCTGTTGGCGCCGCCGCCGGCAATGACAGTGCCGGAGCCGCTCGTGGCGATGAATGTCAGATCAGTTGCGGCACCTGAAAGAATAGTCTCGGGAGAACCAGAGCCGAATACCACCGCGGGCCCCGACTTGGTGACGATGTCGGTGCTGTAGCCCGGAGGCAATACGACGAGACTGGACTGCGTCTGGACAAACACGCCGCTGACACTCGATGGAAGGGGCGGCGGCGGCCCGCTGGCATCCGATGCGGTGACGATCGTTCCGGCCGCTACACCCGCACTGATATTCTTGGCGATTTGTTCCGCCAGTATGGCGTTCGACTTGGTGTCAAAGCCCACACTGATCGTGTCGTGGGAGCTGCCGCTAATAGTTACAAACGATACCATATTTGCTGCCTTCCCCGAACTACACGCGATTTGCGTGCGCCTGTATCCTTGTCATGCGCGGCTAGGCATTTCCATGAAGACACGATGACTGTGACCAAAGATACGATGACTGTGCCGAACGAGTGACATTTTATATTCCTGCGGGCAATACGCCTTGGAACCGACCGTACGAAATTTGAGGATGCCAGATGATTATTTGGAAGCCGGGTATCCCAAGATATTTCATAAACTGTCCGGCCGCGATACATCTATCCGGGGATATATACAGAAAGAATGCCATATGTCGAAATACTGTTCGGAAGTTGTACCGGACTTACTTTGCGGTGTTCCGCTGGATACACAATGGACAAAAATAAGACGGTGCTCGCAAGGTTCACAACGTCGTGAGGCGCGGCATGGTTTACCGAAAATTCAGCTGCTTGCAGCCCCAGACTCGAGCATCCGCCGCCACGGTGACCACCAGGGCGTGTGCAGAGGACGCCGTCTGGATGCAAAATTATCTCGAATCATTTGCACAGCCGCTGTCCCTTGACGCTTCACCCGGCGCCGCGTCATAAATTCTGATAACGTATCGTCATGTCGATCCGCAGCCGGAATACTATCGCCGCGCGGCCACCGTGGTGACCGATCAGGGTAACGCAAGCGCCGCCACCAGCGCTCTGGCTTTCACGGTGACCGTCGCCGGCGTGTCGCCCGGCTTGTAGACTGCCGACCCGATCCCGAACCCGGCGGCACCCGCGGCACGCCAGGCGGCCATGTTTGAGGCATCGATACCGCCAACCGGCAACACCATCGTGCCCGCCGGCAACACGGCCCGCA
>DASWON010000520.1:0-4188 GCA_036398735.1 Rhodopila sp. | reverse complement strand
GACAGCAGCTCTTTCACATCAAATCCGGTCCTCTTATCTCCGCTCCTGGCCATGGTGTGCGCCCTCTCCACAGGGTTGGTGACCTCAAACATCACCAGCATGCCATGGCCACTTCATCGGCCATCGCTTTTGCACAACAGCGCGCACAGTACCCCTGCCCGCCCGCGTGTCATGGCCGGACCTGTCCTGGCCTGTCCCGGCCACGCACGACTTGCGGCTGATCGGAATGCAGGTCCCAGATCACGCACCGACCTCTCGCTCGCGTTCTCCTCCCCGCCGATGTCATGGCCTCGGGGTCGGCCACTTGGCGGCGGTACCAGTCATGGTGAAACGCTAGCCGGTCACCTCCAGCACCATGGATGCCGTGTGGATCCGGCCGTATTCGTCGGTCGCCCGCACCGCGACGCGGTGGGTTCCCGCGGCGAGGTCGGCCGGCAGCGCGGCCTGCCAGATATGGCTCGACTTGCCGGCCTCCACCCACGGCTTCTTGGTGTCGCGGTTGCGCTCGTAGACCTCCACCACGAAGGGATCCAGCCGCTCCGTCCTGGTCAGTGGCCGGTACGGACGGCCGCCAAGCGAAACCTCGACTTTCGAGCGCGGCCCGCCGTCGAAGAAGTTCGCCACCAGCCGGGTCGAGGCCAGACGGTCGGACGCGATCGGGCCCGTCAGCAGGGCCCCCGTGTGGTAGTCGCGGATCACCTCCTTGTCCGGCCCGTGCACCTGGCTGTCCAGCATCACCCGCAACTGCCCGCGCGCCGGGTCGTGCGCCGGCACCAGCGTGGTGGTGTAGGCCGCTCCGTCCACCGACAGCATGTGGAACCCGTTCGGCGAGCCATCCGACTGCAGCGCCATCGGAATGCCACGTGCGTCGAACGGTCCGGACCACCAGCTTCCGGAAACCGCAGCCAGGATGTGGTGGTGGTGCGTGCCGTCCCGCTGGTTGTCGGCCGCGTAACCATCCGCCGCGGTGAAGTACCAGTGCTCGTTCGTGTGGGTGTGCCCGCAGAAGCTGACCGTGTTCGGATGGGTCCCGATCGCGGCCAGAAAATCCTTGATGTCGACAGTATTGTTCGCCGGATCGGTCGCTGCGAGCGTCTTCAGCGGGATATGGAAGCTGATCACTACCAGGCTGTCCCGCGGCACGTTGACGAGAACGTTGCGAACGAAACCAAGCTGCCGCTCGCCGAAGAAGCCCCGGTATTTGCCGAATCCGTTCGGCTTGGCCGGATCGGTGCCGAGATAATCGACATTGTCCAGCAGGATGAACGTGGCGTCGCCGTACTGGAACGCATGCCAGCGAGCGCCGAACACCCGTTTGAACGTTTCGGCGGCGTGGGTGTTGTCGGGAGCCTCCAGATTCATGTCGTGGTTGCCGCGGCAGTTGAACCATGGCAGCCCGATGGTGCCGATGATCCGGTTGTATCGCGGGTAGTACGACAGATCGTCGAACATGATATCACCATGCGTGATACCGAACACCGCCTGCGACGGATCCACCACCGACACCACATCGTCACGGATGTAACCAACCTCGTGCAGGCTTTCCGGCTGCGGATCGGTGAACAGTACAGCATCGAACTTCGGCACCTCCTGCTGCCGGTGCAACGCGAAGTCGATGCTCTGCGGCAACGGGCCCGTCGGCGCCAGCCCGGCGAAGCGAAAGCCGAGATCCGGGGAGCCGTCCGGCGCGTGCACATACGCGAACCGTGGCAGATTGGTCGCCGGATCGACTGGCAGCGCCCAGCCCGCCGGCTTTATGACAAAGACCGAATCACCGTCGCGCACCGGCAGTGTCCAACCCCCGTCCGCGCCGGTCTTCACGACCTCCAGTCCGTTCGACACCATCACGCCTTCAATGCCGGTCCGTGATGAACTGTCGGCGTCGAACACCGTGCCCCGAGCCACCGCACGCGCGGGCGCAGGCGTCTGCGGCGACGGCTGCGCGCGAGCCAAAGTCGTCGTCAACGCCAGGGCAGCCCCGCCCAGCACCACGTCGCGGCGGGTCGGCATCGGTGCGTCGTTCAGCATGGTCAGCGTCCGTTGGCTCTGTTGCGGGCGTTCCGATTACGCCACCGGCGGCGACACATCCGTGACAGTTGCATTGCAGCGGGATGAAGGGAGACATCGCAGCCGAAGGTTCTGCATCGCGCAAGGTGGCGGAACTCCAGCGGACCGGACCGCGCCGGCGAGGACCCCGACGGACCGGGCTCCAGCGGATCGGACTTCGGCGGGCCGGATCTTAGGGGACCGATGCCAGGGGACCGATGCCAGAGGACCAGACCCCGGCGCGTCGGACTGCGGCGGATCGGACCTCAGCGGAGCCAACCCAGGCGGATCGGAAGTCAGTGGCGCCGCGGAAGCCCCAGAGCCAGGACGAAGGTCACGGCCAGCAGCGCCAGGTTGCACCACAGCGTCAGCGAGACCGCCGCCAGGTAATCCCGCAACGCCGGCGCGACGCCCAGCCGGGCGAAGAACACATCGCCGATCGCCGCGACCCCGAAGGCGATGCAGGACTGCGCCGTGGTCAGGAACAATCCGACCGCGGAGCCGGTATCGCCTCCACTGACCCCGCTGCCGCCAATCACCGTGTTGATCAGCCCGGGCTGCGTCAGCCCCTGACCCAGGCCGTAAACCGCGAACCCCACTGCCACCCAGCCGATCGGCAGACCGCTCCCGCATGCCGCCAGCACTATAACCAGCCCCGCGGCCATCAGTCCGGTCCCGAGGTTGAGGATGCGTGGTCCCAACCGCGCGGTCACGCGTCCGGAAGCCGAGGACGCCACGGAAAAACTCACCGCGAACGGCATGAACAGGAGTCCGGTCTGCAGCGGAGACAAGCCAAACCCCGCCTGCAGCGTCACCGTCATCACCACGAAGAAGACGCCGAGTCCGAGGAAAAACGCCGCCGAGGTCACCAGGCCCAGGCGGATCGTCCCCACGCTCAGCAAATGCAGTGCGATCAGCGGGGTCCGCCCTGTTCGGGTCACCCGGCGCTCGTAAGCGATGAACGCGACCAGCATCGGAGCCACACCGGCCAGCATCAGGAACGACCAGGCCGGCCAGCCAGCCTCCCGCCCCGCCACCACCGGATAAATCAGCAGGAACAGTCCCAGGCTGGCGAGGCCCACGCCGCCCCAGTCCAGCGTCGGCTTCCCGTCGCCGCGCGACTCCCGAACGATGCCGGCAGCCAGCACCATCGCCAGCAGCCCGACCGGCAGGTTGACCAGAAAGATCAGGCGCCAGGACCAGCCGAACAGGTCGGATGCCACCAGGAAACCGCCGAACACCTGACCGGTGATGGAGGCCAGTCCCATCGAGGTGCCATATAATCCGATCGCTGTCGCTCGCTCCCGCGGCGGGAACTCGGTGCGAATGATCGCCAGAACCTGAGGGGTCACGGTCGCCGCCGTCACCGCCTGCAGCACGCGCGCGCCGATAAGCGACGCCGCATCCGGTGCGATACCGCACAGCAGGGACGCCAGGGTGAAGCCGCCGATCCCGAGCATGAAGATCCGCTTGCGACCAAAGATGTCGCCAAGCCGACCGCCGGTGATCAGCGTGACGGCGAAGCCGACGCCATAGGCCGCCACGACGAACTGCAGCGCACCCGGTGTGGCGTGCAGATCCGTCCGAATGGCCGGCAGGGCAATGTTGACGATGAAGAAGTCGAGGAACGAGAGGAAGGAGCCGATCAGGATGACCGGCAGCATCCACCACCGCCTCGGGTCCACACGTTCCTCGGCAGCCGGACCGACCGGATCCTGACCGGCGGCGGGAAGTTCGCCCCGGCGGATCATGCGGGTGCCGCTCCGGCCGGTCGCATCGGCTCGTCTGTGTCCCATCACCCCCGTCCCTTCATGGCGTTCGCTGTGATGGCGATCCGTCCGATGACGATCGATACGAAGTCGATCCGCCCGATCGGGATGCGCGCGATGGCGATCCGCGCAACCGGGATTGCCGCGACGGCGATCGCTTCGACGACGATCGCGTCACCGCAATTTCCTCATGTCGGCCGCCCCGCTGTTGTGGCTGGCAATGACCAGCGCCTTCCTGCCGTTGGGCCGCATCATCCCCCATGTCCGGTTTCATGATTAAACTCCTTGGAACGCTACTCCAGGGAGTTCTATGATGCAACCACGCGATCCGAGGCAGCCATGCGACGTACCAGCCTGAAGACAGCCAAATGCC
>DASWON010000519.1:0-9484 GCA_036398735.1 Rhodopila sp. | reverse complement strand
GTCAGCTGCTGGCCTGCAGTTGCTCGCGCATGTGGCGCGCCCGAGCCAGGACTTTGTTTTCGATGTCGCCGACTGTGGTGTCGGAGATCGTGGCATCCACCCATTGACCGTTCTGCAGCACCTGGCGGTAGATATTGACCTTCAGGCCATCGCTACGCAGATCGCGGCTGAGGATGTAGATGGTGGCCTTGAAGCGCTCACCGCTGGTGCCGGGCGGAGTATACCAGTCGGTGATGATCACCCCGCCGAACGGGTCTGCCGAGGCCAGGGGCATAAAGGCGATGGTATCGAGCGCGCCGCGCCACAGGAAGGCGTTGACCCCGATTCCGGTGCCGGCACCACCGCCGCCACCGCCGGACTGATCGCGATCCTTGTAGTTCTTGCCGATGCCGAAGATGACGCCGCTGTCGCTGCCGCCCATGCGGGTCACCGACGCATCGCCGGCGGAGCCGCTGCCCAGACCCATGAAGTCCGGCGGCGTTGGGTTCGGTTTGACGGCGTCAGACGAGCAGGCGGCGACCGCCAGCACGGCGATCAGGGCCGCAGGACGAAGCCGATCGGAGAACGAGGTCGGTTGCATTGGGCTGGCGTACCTTGGGTTGCCTGTCGATGGACGAAGGCCGTCTTTAACCCCACGCGGGGGAGAGCAGCAATCACGATTCTCAAAAACGACGCGGATGCGCAGGGGGCTGTGATACAAAAACGGCGGGGTTTTGCCCCGCCGTTTCGTTGTCCTGTTGAACTGGGACTTACCAGGTCATGACGGTCGAGAGCAGGAGGCCCTGGCCGTGCGAGTCGCGCGTGCTGCAGCCTGCGCCGCTGGTGGCGAGCGTGGCGGTCGAGCACTGAACGCCGAGACCGCCGGTGTTGAAGTCGAAGCCACCCTGGTGGCGCTGAACATACTGGTATTCAGCGACCATCTGCACGCCCGGTGCCAACCTGTAGGATCCACCGAACACGACCTCGAACTCACGCCGCTGCGAGAACCCGACCAGGCGTCCGTCGCCCTGGCTGTCGACGACGCCGACATCGACGCCGGCGGTGAGCGGGCCGTTCGCGTAGGTCAGACCGTAGAGGAGCGCGTTCTCGTTCGCGCCGCCGGTCGGACGCATGCTGAGCTGACCGTTGTAGGCACCACCGACGTAGGACACCGCGGCGGTAAAGTTCATCGCGGTTACGGCCAGGCCGGCCTGATAGAAGTTCAGGTTGTCGTAGCGCAGCTGGTTAGCGGCGTTGCCCGCCCGCTGATTGAGCAGAATGCCGGCTGGAGTGCCCGTTCCGGTCGCTGTCGCCGCGCCCTGGAGCAGTCGCGAGGCGGCCGGTGTGATGTAGGTGCCGAAGGTGCCGCCGGTGGTCAGGTCTTCCTTGCCCGCAGTTTCATAGAAGCCGTACAGCTTCACATCGACAGCGCCGAACGTCTGCTGGAAGCGGCCACCGACGCCGACCTGATTATACCAGCGCTGCGAGTTGTCGCCGGACGAGAGGGAGATACAGGCTGCGGATGCCTGGTTGCAGGTCGTCGGCCGGTTGGGGTCGGTCGTTGCGCCATTGGACAGGTCGTTGCCCATGCTCGGGGCGTACTGGACGCCGAAGTCGAAGCCGAAGAACTGCGGGGTCAGGTAGACGATCTTGTTGTTGCCGTATTCGGTGCCCTGCTGGGCCAGCCACGGCATGCCGCCACTGCCGACCGCTCCGGTTGCCGAGGTTGCCTGGAGGCCGCCGCCGAAGCCTGCGCCGCCGACACCCGCGTCCCAGCATCCTGACGTGAACACGCAGTTATCGAACAGGCCGACGACGCCGTCGGTCACGCCGATACGGACCAGACCGACGCGGTCGCCGGCGAGATAAGCGAATGAACGGCGAACGAACAGCGTCTGGGCGGAGGTCATGCCGCTCACGCTGGGGACCGTGCCGCCGCCGCCGAAGGCGGTCTGGGCGCCGTTCAAGCCGGTCGATGTGCCGCCCATGTTGGGGCTCAGGACGCCGGATTCAAAGTTCTCGCGAATTTCCGCCGCGGCACCATAACGCAGGCCGTTGGCGGCCAACCCGTCGAAGCCCGGGTACAGGCGGAAATAGCTGTAGATGCCGACCGGGTTGAGCTTGAAGCCATTCGGCGTGCCGTTGGCGTTCACGCCTTTGTCGCCGGTGGTGTAGTTGGCGACGATGCCGGCTTCCACGCGGCCGTTCAGGCGGATGACGATGGTGCCGGGAGCCGGGACGGCGTCGACGTTCGGCGCGTAGATCGTGCTGAGAGGGCCGGCAGCGGCGGAGCCGCTCGGCGTATTCGCGGTGCCCCAGGCGTTGTTGTTGTTGTTCGAGGCCGGGCCGGCGCCATACGGGGCTGCCAACTGGCCCTGGTTCGGGTGAGCCGTCTGAGCGGCCGCCAGACCCCCGGACGCTCCCAGAATGGCGGCACTCGCCATGAGAAGCTTACGCATGAAAATCCTCCTTGTTACGCCGGATCGCCGGCGACACCCCGCAGGCCCCGCCCGTCTCATCCCGCGCCGCGGCGGGGGGCAGCCAGACCTGCGAGAAGTTAATGAACGGAGGTTCACGATCCCGCAACCCACTTCGACAGGATGTCATGGCATTTCCGAAACACTGTGGCGACGGTGCCACAAGCTCGAGACGACGCCCTCAAACCGCATCTGCCATTCAGCAAAAAACGTAGGAGTTCCGCGGGTGGGCCGCGGGATCGGAAGGCGCGATCAGGGGCGCCGCGCCGCGCCGGGCTGCCCAACGAGTCGGCAACAATTGATTATGACGTACGCATTACTGTCGCGTAGGCGAACCGTTGGACGGTTAACCGATGCTGAGTCCGCCGATCGCGCCGACGGCCTGGAACAGGCTCTTCGGCAGCCGCGTTACGGAGCGTCCATCTATCCCGCCCAGCGCCGCCACGCCCGCGCCGCGCGTTCGGACGCCGATTCGTGCTCGTTGTGCCATCGCCGACCAGCGAAGCGCGCCGAGGCCGGATGCGCCCGCGTGGCTGGCCGTGGCGAAGGCCGGCGAGAGGAAGACGAGGCTCGCGCCGGCGGTCAGGGCGCGTCGCACCTGCTGGATCGAATGGGCTGAGCTGGTCACCACGGCGCGGCGGCGAAGCGGGTTCGGCCAAAGCCCGCCGCGCAGATGCACCCCCGCGTGCAGCCGGGCTGCCAGGCGGACGTCGCCCGCCACCACCAGGATCAGCCGACGTTCGCGACAGATACGCGCGAGGTCGTGCCCAAGGGTCGCCCGCGCCCCGTCGCGGTCGTGGCGCAGCACGACGCCGGCGCGGCCGCGTGGCAGGGCCGCAACCGATCGGCGCGGGTCGGGCAGCCGCCGCTCGTCGGTGAACAGCCACAGCCGCGGCAGCCTGCCCGGCTTGCCGCGTAGACCCCAGGCCAGGAGCTTGCGGTCCATCGTGGGATCACTCCGGGCTGACGTGCGGCCTCGTGCCAAGGCTGGGCATGCCAGGCCCGGGCAGGCTTATGCCGGATACACGAGGGACGGACGTGCCAGGCGCGGGCGTAGCAGGGCGGGACATGCCAGGGGCGGGCGTGGCAGGGCGCGGTATGCCCGGGGCGGACGTAGCAGCGCGGGGCATGCCAGGGCCAGGTGTGCCAGGCGCGGATGTGTCAGGCGCGGGCGTAGCAGGGCGGGGTATGCCAGGGGCGGACGTGCCAGGGCGCGGCGATCCGGCTTCGCGGAGGGAAGCCAGCGTCGGCGCGCGACGTCGGCCGCGGTGATCAGGGCTGACCGATGCTGCGATCGTCCGAGCGGGGCCGGGGCGGGTCGATACCGGCTCGCCCGCCGGTCGCCACACCAAGCCACAGGCGCCGAGTCGCCCTTCGGTGCCGGCAGAACAGCCGAGGCTCGCCCCCCAGCCCAGTCTTGCCCCCCAGCTTCGGCTCGCTGTCCAGCCCAGTCTTGCCCTCCAGCCCAGTCTTGCCCTCCAGCCCCGGCTTGCCCCCCAGCCCAGGCTTGCCCTCCAGCTTCGGCTCGCTGTCCAGCCGAGGCTCGCGCAGCACCATCGCCGCCGCCGCGTCACCGCGGGCCGAACCGGTGTGCCGTCGCGCTGCTGCCATGGCGGAACGCCTCGGGTCGGCACTAAATGAACGTCCGGACATGACGCATGCGTCATGTCCGTGTCACGCCCGGCCGCGACCGGATGCACCAGGGCGGATGCACCAGGGCGGGCGCACCGAGCGGGCGCTCCAGACCGGGCACACTCTGCATGAACGCGCTGACATGAACTCATGGTAGGGAATTGGAATGGCGGCATCCCGCCGCTTATCCCGCGGCGGAATTGAGATAGTGGTCGCGGAAGCGCAGGCGCAGGCCGGTCTTCAGCAGCTTGCCGGTCGCCGTGTGCGGCAGCTCCGGCACCACGACCACCTCGTCCGGGAGCCACCATTTGGCGACCTTGCCCTCGTACAGCGCCAGCACCGAGGCGGGATCCACCGTCCTGCCGGGCCGCGGCACCACCAGCAGCAACGGCCGCTCGTCCCATTTCGGATGGGTGGCGGCGATGACCGCGGCCTCGGCGACGTCGGGGTGCGAGACGGCGATGTTCTCCAGCATGATCGAACTGATCCACTCGCCGCCGGACTTGATCACGTCCTTCGAGCGGTCGGTGATCTCCATGAACCCGTCGGGGTCGATCGTGGCGACGTCGCCGGTAGCGAACCAGCCGTCCGCATCCAGCGCGCTGCCGGGCTCGTCGCCGTAGTAGGCACTGGCGATCCAGGGGCCCTTCACCATCAGGTCGCCGAATGCGACCCCGTCCCAGGGCAGCGCGTTGCCCGCGCCGTCGACAATCTTCATGTCGATCCCTGGCAGGATGCGGCCCTGCTTCAGCATGTGCCGCGCAGCCTCCTCCTTGGTCAGGTCAAGCTGCGCCGGTTTTGGCGCGTTGTAGGTGCCGACCGGGCTGAGCTCGGTCATGCCCCAGCCGTGCTCGACCGCCACGCCGTATTCATCGCGGAACGCCTCGATCAGCAGTGGCGGCGCGGCGGATCCTCCGGTCATGATGCGCTGCACCGTCTCCAGCCGCTCCCCGCTGGATCGCAAGTGCTGCAGCAGGCCCAGCCAGACCGTGGGCACGCCGGCGGTGAAGGTGACGCGTTCGGCGTTGAGGATGCGGGCCATGCTGGCGCCGTCGAGGTGCCGCCCGGGCAGCACCAATGCCGCACCGGTCAGGGCTGCGGCGTACGGCATGCCCCAGGCATTGACGTGGAACATCGGCACCACCGGCAGCACGCGGCTGCCGGCCTTGAGGCACAGCACGTCGGGAAGCGCCGTCGCGTAGGCATGCAGCCAGGTGGACCGATGACTGTACAGCACGCCCTTCGGCCGCCCGGTGGTGCCGGAGGTGTAGCACAGCGCGCTGGCGGTGTTCTCATCGAAGCTCGGCCAGACATAGTCGTCGTCCGCGTCATCCATCAGCGTGTCGTAGCTCGCCAGCGTCATGCCCGGCGCCAGCGTTACCTCCGGCATGGTCTCCGCGGCACTCAGCATGACAACCGTGTGGACATTTTCGGCGATCCGCGGTGCGATGGCGGTGATCAGCCCGGCAAAGCTGCTGTCGACGAACAGCACCTTGTCCTGCGCGTGATTGACGATGTACGAGATGTCGTCGGGATGCAGGCGGGGATTGATGGTGTGGCAGATCGCCTGCATGCCCGGCGCCGCATAGTACACCTCCAGATGTCGAAAACCGTTCCAGGCCAGGGTGCCGACGCGGTCACCGGCGCCGACGCCCAGCTTCTGCAGAACGCGCACCAGACGCCGGGACCGAGCTTCCACATCTCGCCAGGTATAGCGATGCGTGGTGTTCTCGTGCGTGCGGGACACGACCTCGGCGGACCCGTGATGCCGTGCGGCATGGGTCAGGATCGACGATATCATCAATCCCTGCGTCTGCATCAAACCAAGCACGGGTGTCACCTCCGGGTCGTCTGTATTGGTTGGTGCGGGATGATAAGGGAATGACCGGGCAAATGAAGGGGGAAACACCATGCGGGAAGTGATAATTGTCACGGGCGGCAGCCAGGGCATCGGCGAGGCGGTCGCCAGGCTGGCGGCGCAACGGGGCTACGCCGTGGCGCTGACCTATCAGTCGAACCAGGCGCTGGCCGATGCGGTGGTGGCCGACATCGCCGCCGCCGGGGGAACCGCCATCGCGGTGCGGGCCGAGATGGCGGACGAGGCCGCGATCCTCGCGCTGTATCGGCGGGTCGATGCGGAACTCGGGCGGGTGACGGCGCTGGTCAACAACGCCGGCACGCCGGGGCCGATGGGCAAGATCGATACGGTGACGACGGCGGTGCTGGACACCGTGCTTGCGGTCAACGTCCGCGCACCGTTCCTGATGATCCGCGAGGCGGTCGCCAGGATGGCCACCGACCGCGGCGGGGCCGGCGGTGCGATCGTCAATATCTCCTCTCGGGCGGCGGAACTCGGCGGGGCCGGCGAGTGGATCCACTACGCCGCCTCGAAGGGCGCGCTGGACAGCCTGACGATCGGCGCATCCAAGGAACTGGCGATGCGCGGCATCCGGGTGAACGCCGTCAGTCCGGGCCTGATCCAGACGGATCTGCATGCCCGGGCCGGATTGCCGGACCGGCTGACCCGGCTGGTTGGCGGCGTGCCGATGGGCCGCGTCGGCAGCACCGAGGAGGTTGCGAATGCCGTGCTCTGGCTGCTTTCCCCGGAAGCATCCTATATTACGGGCGTCATAGTACCGATCTCCGGAGGGCGTTGAAATGGATATGAAAACCGCATTGATCGTCGGCGTGGGGCCTGGACTGAGCGCTTCGCTGGCTCGGCTGTTCTCGAGAAACGGGCTGCAGGTGGCGATGGCGGCACGCGACCCGGACAAGCTGCAGAAGCTGGCCGAGGAAACCGCCGGCGTCACCTTCGCGTGCGACGCGACCGAACCCGAGGAGGTCGCCGCCCTGTTCGAGGTGGTGATCGCGACCCAGGGTGTGCCGGATATCGTGGTCTACAATGCCAGTGCCCGGGCGCGTGGACCGGTGACGGATCTGGATCCCGCCGACGTCGCGCGGGCGATCTCGGTCAGCGCCTTTGGCGGCTTTCTGGTGGTGCAGCAGGCGGCGCGGCACATGGTGGCGCGCGGCTCGGGGGTGATCCTGCTGACCGGCGCGTCGGCCAGCGTGAAGGGGTATCCGAACTCCTCCTCATTCGCGATGGGCAAGTTCGCACTGCGCGGGCTGGCGTCGTCGATGGCGCGGGAGTTGTCGCCCAAGGGAGTGCACGTCGCGCATTTCGTCATCGACGGCGGGATCCGCAGCGCGGCGCGACCGGACCCGAACGAGAGCCCCGACAGCACGCTGGATCCGGATGCGATCGCCGAGACCTACTGGCAGGTCGCCAACCAGCCGCGCAGCGCCTGGACGTGGGAAGTGGAGCTGCGGCCCTGGGTCGAGAAGTTCTGATACCGAGGCACCTGGCGCCGAAGCACCTAGCACCGAAGCACCTAGCACCGAAGCACCTGGTATCGAGGCTGGCCGGCGGGCTTGCCTGCGGATTGCTGACCATTGACCAGTAGCCAGTGCTCGGCGGCCGCGAGGGCGCCTTTGTGACGAGTGCGCGGACGGGGCGCGTGGTGAACGCGGAATCGCGAGGTCGCGGCGCGCCCTTGATCATCGCAAATCGTAGACGCGGCATATACCCTGCGCGGGAGCGGAACCGACCGCCGGACCGGATGGTTCCGTCCACACCGGAGCCCGGACAGCGATCCGGACAGGGCAGTCGGGGCCGAGCCGCTTCGCCCAAACCGCCCGGTCCGGCCTCAGGCAGAGGTCCGCTCCATCTGATTCTTAACTGACGGCTGCTCCACGTCCGCGCAGGCCGCTGGCCAGTGGGCCGGCCTGGCAATCCCGGCAGGAAGTTTGGTCGAGGCGTCACCATGGGCGACGAGAAGCTGTCCTTCCAGCATATCCTGTGCATTGACCAGATTGGCGAATTCCAGGTGAGCACCCTGAAGATCGGCCCACTTGAGTCGGGCGCTGTTGAGCGTCGTCCCTTCAAGATCCGAGTCCCAGAGGTAAGCGCCTTCGAGGCGGGCGTATCCTAGGTTGGCCCGTTTGAGATGCGCATTGTTCAACTTCGCGCCGTTCAGGTGTGCGTCCCAGAGGTTTGCCCGTTCGAGGCGTGCGTGACGAAGATCGGCCCCGTTGAGATGCGCATGATAGAAGTCGGCCTCGCCCAGGCGGGCGTGCGTCAGACAGGCCCCGTCAAGGTTAGCCTCGCGGAAGTCAGCCTTTTCGAGGCATGCGAACGCGAGGTTGGCCTTTTCGAGATGTGCACCGCGAAAATTCGCCTGCCTCAGGACCGCACCGCTGAGATCGAGACGCCAGCCGTTGGCCTGTTCACGGTCCCGGTTCTGTTTGCTTCGGTGCATGATCACCGTCAGAGCGGCGTCAATGTCCGCCACGGGTGGTTCACCATATTTTTCGTCTTCGACGGCGCGCGTCCAGAACTCCGCGGACTTTCCGGCCGGCTGACCGGCTTCCTGCCAGAGAAAGTAAGCGCGACGCGACAGACGGTCGGCGGCCTCTGAAGCGATGTCCGCTGCGTTGCGGCGGGAGCGTTCGCGAACGAACGCGGTCAAGTTCTCCATGACTGTCCAATAGTCATTGGGACTTTCGACCGAAATGCGCCGGAGCGCATAAATGCCCCCGACGCGCACCTCCATTTTCTCGCTTCCCAGCTGCTCGATGGATTTGGAGAAGCTCTCGGTGATGCGCCGCTGTCGATCCGAGTCGATCTGCGCAAAATGTCGGATCATGGCAAACCATGCCGCCACGGCAGCCACGGCCGCGGTTACGGTGCTGTAGAAAAGCAGGAGGATGGTAACGATGGCCATGCCGACCGAGTAAATCTCACTTTGTGGCCTTGACCTCAGCGGGCGGGACCAACGCTCGGACTGCCGCGCCGTCGACCTCCAGATCTGCGAGACGCGTTCGTTCAATGGCCCTGCGGCGCGGCCCGTCATCCGCCTCGATGATTGACTATCGCCATCCTGCCGATCAACGAGCAACATCTGACGTTTCGATAACCGCCATAGTCTTGCTGCTATGAGCGCCGCAGCTGCCAGAACAATCGCAGCGACGACTGTCTCAAACCCTACAAGAAACGTATTATACGACCAGGAGCCGGTCATCGATGCTACCTTCCTTCATTGTAGATGTTGAGGAGTGCGGTGTTGTGTCGCAGGTTTTTCCAGAGCGCTCGGTTAACCTTCCAGGTGACGCCGGTTGAGGATCGTCAATTTCTCTGTCAGATGTGAAGTGCCAATCGCTGCATGGTGGTCAACGTGGCGTGATCTGGAGCATGGTCGCGCTGCGCGGAACGTTCAAAGTTCGCAGATCAAGCAAGCAAACAGAGAAATACGCGATTAATACCAACCGGCAATAAGATGACCGATGACCGGCGACGACAACCGCTCTGTGTCATGGCCGGACTTGTTCCGGCCATC
>DASWON010000518.1:0-7244 GCA_036398735.1 Rhodopila sp. | reverse complement strand
TGCCGGCGCTGCGGCCCGCGCGGGTGCGTGTTACCTTGACCGACGGGCGTGTGGTGACGCACGCGGTCGATAGCCATCGCGGCGACTTTAACCAGCCGTTCGAAGAAGCGGAAATCCGGGCGAAATTCCACGAACTGGCGGGCGAGGTGCTGACGCCGGCAGGCACCGGCGCGATCGAGGCAGCCGTCGACAGCTGCGAGACGTGGACCAGCGTCGGCGATCTGGTCGCCCTGCTGCGGCTGCACGGGCGGGAGTGATAGCCCGGCGCGACCGCTGCCTTGACGATAGGCGTATCCGACAGGCGACCGGGGGCGACTACCGGCCGCGAGGCTTGGGGAGCGCCCTCGCGGCGACTGGAAACACCGACAGGCAGCACCTCCGTATCATCCCAGGCGGCGGCGATCTCGATGCCCGTCGCCTCCGCCGCCCGGGGTCGACTGCCGATCAGTGCGAAATCTTCTCCAGTTCCAGGTTGCTCGTCGGCGGGCCGAAGATGCCGATCGACAGCACCACCATCAGCATGGCGAAGGCGATCAGGCCGAACACGCCGGTGGTGCCGTTGAACTCCGCGAAGAAGAACCCGATGATGAAGCTCGCGAACACGGTGCTGATCCGGCTGAACGCATAGGTGAACCCGACCGCCCGAGCGCGCACGCGTGTGGGGAACAGCTCGCTCTGGTAGCTGTGAAACGCGTAGGACAGGATGTTGTTCGCCAGGGTGATCAGCACGCCGAACAGGATCAGCAGCGGCATCGTGGTCTGCTGCGAGAACAGCACGCCAAACACACCGATGCACACCGCAGACCCCACGAGCTGCCACTTCCGTTCGAACTTGTCGGCGAATGTCATCGCCAGCAGCGGGCCAAACGGATTGGCGATGGCAACGATGAAGGCGTATTGCAGGCTGGCGGCGAGGTTGATGCCCACCTGCTTGGCGATCAGCGTCGGCACCCAGGCGGCGAAGCCATAAAAGCCGAAAGTCTGGAAGAACTGGAAGACCATCAGCATGATGGTCCGGCTGCGATAGGGTTTCTGCCAGATCTCGCTGAAGGAGCCGCGCGCGGCCAGGTCCTCGACGTCATGCGACGCTGGCTGGGGCAGCGCCCTGCCGCCAAGGTCTGCGATCACCTTGGCCTCGATCTGGCCGGTGACAGCCTCGGCCTCGGCCAGGCGGCCATGGGTCAGCAGCCAGCGCGGGCTCTCCGGAATGGCGCGCCGGAGGAACCAGACGAACAGTGCGCCGACCGCGCCGATCGCCACGACCCAGCGCCACCCGTCCCAGCCCAGCGGCGTCTGCGGCACCAGGACGTAGGCGAGGAATGCGACGATCGGCACGACTGCGAATTGCATCATCTGGTTGAACGCGAAGGCGCGCCCGCGCAGGTGCTTCGGCACCAGTTCGGCGATGTAGGTGTCGATAGTGACCAGTTCGACGCCGATGCCGATACCGGCGATCATGCGCCAGAGGCACACGCCAAATCCGGTGTTCTGAAACGACATGATCAGTGTCGCCGCGCAGTAGGCGAGCATCGAGAAGGTGAAGATCATCCGGCGGCCGTATCGGTCGGCGACGAAGCCGAACACGAAGGTGCCGATGAACAGACCGAAGAATGTGGAAGCGACGAATAGCGCCGGGCCCGAGAACATGCCGATCGCGACCCCGGTCAGCATTCCGGCCTTGACCAGGCCCGGGATGACGTAGCCGGTCATGAACAGGTCGTAGAATTCGAACATGCCGCCTAAAGAGAGCAGCGTGACCATCAACCAGATGTGGCGCGTGGCAGGCAGCCGGTCGAGGCGGGCCAGGATGGCGGACGCGGTCTGCCGGTCGGCAACCAGCGACGGTGAGCCCGCCGTGGTCGAAGCGCCGCCGAGCGGCCCCGTTCCTATGGTCGTAGACATGTCTTCCTCCGCGGGCGCATCCCCGCTCTGTGTCGAGATCAAGCTGCCGGAGCCGTCGCGCCCCAGCATCGGGGGGTGTTTCCCGAGGGCGGCGGACTGCCCGGTGCTGTTGATAACGCGAAACGCCGAGAGGGCAAGCCGTAGGTCCGGAATACCGGCCCGTTCAACGACTGCCGTCAGCGTCTCATGACCTCGGCGCCTGCACCGTCGGCCCGATGCTCCGACGTGGGTTCTGCATGCGGATGCGGACCGTCCCATGAGCGAGCCTGGACGTGCGGCGACCGTTCCCCGGACCTGCCGCGACAGGGGGCTCGGACGCAGCGGGCCTCGGCCACGGAGCGGGCCATCCGACCCGCCGGAGAACGGCGCGCGAACCCGAGAATGGCGGAGGCATAAGATGCCCGGATGTGCCAGGGAGCGCCGCGGGAGAGAAAACGGACGGCCGTGCGGCACATCGGTTTGCCATCGTCGCCGCCGATCCGCGTCGACCGGCAATAGCGGAGACCTGCGGACGGCGCCGGACGGCAGCCTTGAGAACGGACCGAACTGCGGGCTCGGTCAGTCGCAGACGGGCATCGACGCTCCGCTGCCGTAGCCGCTCCGATAGGGCCGGTCCGGGCACTGAACATTGATGGTGATGAGCAGGCCCGCGGGCACCGAACCCGGCGGACCCGGCGGCTGAGACGCAGCGGGCTGCAGCGTCGCATGGAGCCCGTAGGCCTCAAGGTACCGCCCTACATTGCCAATCCGCACCTCCCGCTCGTGGTCCGGCAGCGCGGAGGTGTCAGCCACCTGGATCTGCATCAGGCGCGGATCAAGCAGGCCTTCGACGACCCCGGCACGGACATCGCGCTGCTGGTTATCGAGCGCCCGGTCATCAGCCGTATAGGGGGAGGACCCCAGAAGCGCGACCCGAGCGCCATCCGGCAACGGCTGCAATATGGCGTTTCCCGCGGCAATATCAGGGCCAAGGCCCACAAGCAGACGTTCATCGAGACGCTGGGCGGTGCGTTGCTGGCCGGAGGGGCCGCAGGCGGCGAGCAGGGTCAAAGGGCAGACCAGGACGGCGAGGCGCCGCGCGTGAGGGCTCATGGTGCGAACGATCTCCTGCCGGGTGCGAACGGCGAACCCTCAGTTAATTCGTTCTGCGGTCGGAGAAGGCAAGCGGCGAGGACTTCACGATATGGCCAGGATCGCGGCCGCGGGGCATCCGGGACTGCCGATCGAGGCTTGAGGCACCCCGCGCGACCGCACCGTGGGGCAGCCGCATTCCCGGGCGCCTTGGGCCGAGGAAGATCCGGGGCGGCGGTGTCCGGGACGGCGGTGTCGGGGGACGGCGGTGTCGGGGGACGGCGGTGTCGGGTGAGCGTTACCGAGACGCTCCGGTGCAGGGCAGCACGACCCGGGAGAGGCGTTGTCCCGGCGGCGCTGCCCGGACGGGGCCGTCTCCCGGGATCGTCCACGGACCGGGCCAAGCCACGATGCCGTCCGGCTACACCGAGACGACAGACAGCCCGTGCGGACTATCGGTCCGCTGCATTTCCGTGAGACACAGCGGATCATCATCCCATCGACGACGAGTGCGCGAAACGATGACCGCCTCCCCTGATCTCGACGCCTATTTCCGCCGTATCGGATGGACCGGCAGCAGAAGCCCGACGTTTGATACCCTGGCGGGGCTGATCCAGGCCCACACCGCGACCGTTCCGTTCGAGAACCTGGACGTGCTGCTGGGACGCCCGGTCAGGCTCGACCTCGGAAGCCTCCACGACAAACTGATCCATGCCCGCCGCGGCGGCTACTGCTTCGAGCATGTCACCCTGTTCAGCGCCGCACTCGAAACGCTTGGTTTTCAGGTGCGACGCCACGCCGCCCGGGTCGTCCTGTTCGCGCCGGCCAGCGAGGTTCCACGCAACCACATGTTTCTTACCGTCGCGGTTGAGGGCGTCTGGTTTGTCGCCGATCCCGGCTTCGGTCCGTTCGCCCCCCGCTTCCCCGTGCCGCTGTGCGACACTGGAGCCAGCGGCACCGGTCAGAACACGCATCGGGTGACGCGCGCCGGCGACCTGTGGACGCTGCATGTGCCACGCGACGGTCAGACGGTTCCTGGGTGGGTATCGACCCTGGAGCACGAGAACAAGGTGGACTTCGAGGTCGCGAATCATTTCACCGCCACGCACCCCGCCTCGCCGTTCGTGAACTCGATCATGCTGAGCGCTCCGACGCCGGAGGGACGCATCAACGTGATGAATCGCGACGTGACGTTCCTGACGGGCAGCCAGTCGCGGCAGGAGCAGATCGCCGACCGTGCCGCACTGCGGGCGCTGCTGGGAGAGCACTTCGGTTTCGATCTGCCGGAGGTCGAGACCCTGAAGGTCCCGGCGATTCCGGAGTGGCAATAGGGCCACGCCACAGGACGACCAGCCAAATCATCGCGCAACCGGCCAACGTCCTGTTGCGACGGTCGCCGCCGTCGTTCGGCAATCTGCCGCTGTGCCGAGCATCTCCCGGGCGACGTCGAAGGGTGCGCATGGTCCGCCGGGTTCGGCGATTGTGATCCTGGGGCCCACGCTGAACTCCGTCTCCACGATCCCGCCGATCGGGCTGGTCCCGCTGCTGTCGATCGACCGGTTCATCGGCATGGCCCGCGCGCGGGGCACCCCGATCGGCAGCGGCGTCGCCACAGCCATGATCGGCGCATGCGAGAACGATCCGGACGTGGATTGGCGCGGAAACTGCTGGCGGCTGAGGCGGCTTCGATCTGATCAGCGACAATGCGGCGGATGCACCCGCGGCTGAGCCCTGGCGGCAGAGTAAGCCTGCCGCGCTCGTGCTCCTGGCCGGACGCGCCGCCCGCTCACATTCCGGACGTCCCGCCCGCGGCTACCGGCTCTTCCATCCGGCACCGGAAGTCTGAACGAAGGTGTGGAAACGCCGCCGGTGCTATGACTTTTCGTCCGGAGCTTCGATGACGGTCCCGGTGTAGGGCTCGATGTAGACCAGGTGGTCGTGCACCGTTTTGACCCCAGGCGTGTTCTCGGCGACCACGCAGATGGCGTGACGCTCCTCCTCCGTCGTGATGGTGCCCCACACGTCCACGACGCCCTCGGTGACGGTGACGTTCAGCGTCGTCGTCGGCGCCCAGGACTGGGCTTCCAGCGCGCTCATGATGGCGCTGCGGATGCCGCGGTCATCTGTCGTCACCGGCTCTGCGTAGCGGACCCGGCCGATCAGCGCGCGCAGCAGGTCCGACCGGCTGACCACGCCGACGACCTTGCCGTCGGCGGTGACTGGCAGTCGCTTGACGCGACGCTTCTCCATCGTCTCGACCACATCCTCCAGCGGCGCGTCCTGCGCGATGCTGAGCACATCAGGCGTCATGACGTCGCGCACGTGCCGGCCGTTGGCACGCGTGAAGTCAGCCGCCTGCCTGGCAGGCGAGGCGAGCAGCCGCAGCCACCATGGGCGATCGCGCTGGGTTCCAAGCTCATCGCGGCGCAGCAGATCGCCCTCGGTTATGACGCCGACGAGGTCGCCACCCCGGTCAACGACGAACAAGCCGGAGATGTGGCGCGACAGCATCAGGTTGACGGCTTCCTCCACGGTCGCGTCCGGAGCGATAGTGATGCAGTTGCGCGTCATGACGTCGGCGACGATCATCGTGGTTACCTCCGATACCGCGACCAGGCGCGGCCGCAACGGGAAGATACATATGGACGGGCCAATGGCCAGCCATTCGCATATCGGGCCTGCCCCTCATCCAGCGCAAGGTTCGCTGGAGCGGCGCAACGATCGGGCGTCCTTGCCGCACGAAACCGGCTTTGGCGGTTGCTGCGCCCCATGTGGCTGACCGCCTGATATGACCGGTCGGCCAAGTGACACGGTGCCGAGCTTGATATTTTAGTTTCGGTCGTGTTCTTGACCATCCTGGGCGGTGACGCAAGCACCGCCGGGAACCGGTCCGATCAGTAGCGGGGATCGTGGGAACGAAACGCACAGGAGAGAATGATGTCGATCACCGTGAGGCCGTTGCATCCGGTTTTCGCCGCCGAAGTCACCGGCGTCGATCTGCGCGAGGCGCTCGATCCGGCGGCCGTGCAGGCGATCGAGGGCGCGATCAACCAGCATGGCGTGCTGGTGTTCCCCGGCCAGTTTATCACCGATCAGCAGCAGATGGCGTTCAGCCGGAATTTCGGCGAACTGGAGACCACCGTCCGCGCCTACCGCTCCGACAACGTCTCGCGGCTGGACGTCCACATCGCTGACATTTCCAACCTTGATCACAACAGCCAGGTACGAGCCTCGAGCGACCGGCTGCGGCTGAATGCTCTGGGCAACCGGCTGTGGCATTCCGACAGCAGCTTCAAGCGCGTACCCGCACGTTTCTCGCTGCTCTCCGCCAGAGTGATCCCGGCCGAGGGCGGAGAAACCCAGTTCGCCGACATGCGCGCGGCGTGGGACGCCCTGACCGACCGCATGAAGGCCCGGCTGGAGGGCTTGATCTGCGAACACACCCAGCTGTTTTCCCGCGCCCGGATCGGCTTCACCGACTGGTCGGAGGAGGAACTGGTGAAGATGGCGCCGGTGCCGCAGGTCCTGGTGCGGACCCATCCTGGTTCAGGACGCAAGTCGCTGTTCCTGTCATCGCATGCCGGACGCATCCGCGGCATGGAGGAACCCGAGGCCCGCATGCTGCTGATCGACCTGATGGAGCACGCCACCCAGCGCGAATTTGTCTATACGCATCGCTGGACGGTCGGCGACCTCGTGATGTGGGACAACCGCTGCACGATGCACCGAGCGCGCGAATACGATGAGACGCAGGTGCGTGACATGCATCGCACGACGGTATCCGATGGCGTGCCAACGGTGGCGGAGGCAGCATAGCGCTCGTTCGCAGCGACCCCGGAAAGGAGTCCCGAGCGGGCGGCGCTGTTGCGGGCACCCTCTGGGAGCAGTCCAAGGCTGGCAACGCGGGGGAGCAACGTGGGCCGGGCCTATCGGACTTGTACCAGTTCTGTCGCCGGAGCTGGGCCCGGCGGCCGGGCGCCATCTCCCGCCGAGCAGCGGCAGACGCGTTCATTCCGCGCACGGCGGCGGCAGCAACGCCCGGGTGGCCGCCATCGTGCAGAGCGGGCAGATGATTCAGCGACCAACAGGCCTTGGACGGGGATCCTGACGGCGGTCGCCGAACAATTCATCCGCGCCCGGCTCGAGCGTGTCCGCAAGCGGCCCGACCGAATGACCGCGAGTCATCAGTCTGCCGCGCGGTTAAGCTGATGGCTTTCGAATGCATCCGGAGGCGCCGGCGTCCTTCGCCTGCATGTGCAGTGTCCGATGCG
>DASWON010000517.1:0-34312 GCA_036398735.1 Rhodopila sp. | reverse complement strand
CCTCGGTCGAGCAACTCGCGACCGGGTGCCGCTGGTCCGAAGGCCCGGTGTATTTCGGGGACGGCCGCTACGTGCTCTGGAGCGACATCCCCAACGACCGCATCCTGAAATGGGAGGAAGAGACCGGCGCGGTCAGCGTATTTCGGAAAACCTCGTGGAACGCCAACGGCAACACCCGCGACCGCCAGGGCCGGCTGGTGACCTGTGAGCATCGTGGCCGCCGCGTCTCGCGCACCGAATACGACGGCAGCATCACCACCCTGATGGACAGCTACGAAGGCAAGCGGCTGAATTCGCCGAACGACGTCGTGGTGAAATCCGACGGCTCCATCTGGTTCACCGACCCGGTGTTCGGCATCAGCGGCTGGTATGAGGGCGAGAAGGCGGAGTCGGAGATCCGCGCCGCGGTGTGGCGGATCGACGGGCAGACCGGCCAGGCGACGATGATGGCCGACGATATCGAGGGGCCGAACGGCCTGGCCTTTTCGCCCGACGAGTCGATCCTCTATGTGGTGGCGTCAAGGGCCGAACCGAACCGGCTGATCCGCGCGTTCGACGTTGTCGACGGCGGTAGGAAACTCGCGAAGAACCGCGTGTTCATCGATGCCGAGGCCGGCACGCCGGATGGCTTCCGGGTCGATATCCACGGCAATCTGTGGTGCGGCTGGGGCATGGGCGACGAGGCGCTGGATGGCGTGCGGATCTTCGACCCGACCGGGAAGCCGATCGGTCACGTCGCACTGCCGGAGCGCGCCGCCAACCTGTGCTTCGGCGGCCGCTTCCGCAACCGCCTGTTCATGGCTGCCAGCCATGGTCTGTATTCGCTTTACGTGAACACCCAGGGGGCGCTTGGCGGCTGAGGAGGATTTTCGACGCCCCAGGGGATGGTCACGACCCAGGGGATGCCCGCGACCCAGGGGATGCCCGCGACCCAGGGGATGCCACGACCCCAGCGGAAAGCGCCGCGTTCTCACACCAGCCAGCCGACTTATCAATGCGGCGGCGGTCGGCCGGCTGGCATCTCATTGACTTTGTGCGCAGCCGTCACGCCAACCCGGCGTACGTCGCACAGGCGTCACCGCGGGCCGCTATCCGAACAAAGCACCGGGCGACCGTGTCCCGTGGCGAGATGGCGCCGCGGCGGGCGGCGGCTCTACGGCGGGCTACGGCAGAACCTTTCCGGGGTTCATGATCCCCGCCGGATCGAGCGCCGCCTTGATCCGCTGCATCAGCGCCAGTTCGGCGCCGCCGCGCCAGTCCGGCATCATGTAAGGCTTCAGTTTGCCGATCCCGTGTTCGGCGGAGAAACTGCCGTCATACTCCCGCACGACCTCGTTCACCGCGTCCATGATGACGTGGTCCTGCGCCAGGAACCAGGCCGCCTCCGACCCGACTGGCTGCTCGAGATTGAAGTGGATGTTGCCGTCGCCCATGTGGCCGAACGGAACGACGCGCACGCCGGGCAGCAACGCCTCGCACGCGGCGGTGGCCTTGCGGATGAACGCGGGCACCTTCGACACCGGCACCGACACGTCGTTCTTGACGCTGGCACCCTCGCGCTTCTGCGCCTCGGAGTGTTCCTCCCGCAGCCGCCAGATTGCCGACCGCTGTGCGTCGGATTCGGCGATCGCGGCGTCGCGGACGATGTCGTCGCCCAGCGCCTGCTCCAGAATCTGCTCCAGCATGTCGCGCAGGCCGGCGCCGGGGCGGGGTGAGGCCAACTCGACAAGAACATAGAATGGGGCTGCGTGTTCCAGCGGCAAGCTGGCGTTCGGAATGTGTTTCAGCACGAACGACATGCCGAGGCCGGACATCAGCTCGAACGCGCTGATCGAAGCGGCGTCATGCGCCTGGAACCGGGTGAACAGCGCCAGCGCCGCCTCCGGCGAGTCCACGCCGCACAGCGCGACGGCGATTTCCTTTGGCTGCGGCGCGAGTTTCAGCACCGCGGCGGTGATGATGCCCAGCGTGCCCTCGGACCCGACGAACAGTTGGCGCAGGCAATATCCGGTGTTGTCCTTGCGAAGGCGGCGGAGGCCGTTCCAGATCGTGCCGTCCGGCAGCACGACTTCGAGGCCCAGGACGAGGTCGCGGGCGTTGCCGTAGCGGACGGTATTGTTGCCGCCGGCATTGACCGCCAGCACGCCGCCGATCTGCGCGGTGCCCTCGGAGGAGATCGACAGCGGCAGCAGGCAGCCCTGTTCCGCCGCGGCGAGTTGCGCGGCTTTCAGCGTGACCCCGGCCTCGATCGTCAGCGTCATGTCGGCCGGGTCGAGATCGCGGATCCGGTTGAGCCGCGCGGTGCACAGGACCAGTTCGGAGCCGTCCGCATTGGGCACGGCCCCGCCGACCATGGGGGTGTTGCCGCCTTGCGGGACGATCGGCGTGCCTGACGCTGCGCACAGCTTCACCACCGCCGCGAGTTCCTCGGTGCTGCCGGGCCGGATCACCGCTCTCGTGTGCCCCTGGTAGAGCCGGCGCCAGTCCTCGGCGTAGGGGGCGGTATCGGCGGTATCCGTGAGGATACCCCGGTCGCCGACGATGCCGCGGATGGCATCGATCAGACTGGCGGCGGGCGGAGGGGCGGCGGGCAGCGCAGTGGCGTGTATGGCTGTGGCGGGTGTGACGGTGGCGGGCATGACGGTTCCTCTCCGATCCTGCTTTAGCCTGAGCGGCGGGAGGCCGCTACTGCGGACGGCTTGTTACACGCTGTCGTCAGCGGTGAGGCAAGGAGATACCGGCTCGATCCTGCTTGCCTCGGGTCACGAGCGCGCCGCTTGTTCCGCTGCCGTGTGCCTTGTGTGGGTCGCCGGACGGGGCGGGTCGGGACGGGGCGGGTCGGGACGGGCCGGATCGGGACGGGGCGGGACAGGCGACAGGCCAACCGCCGGTTCCGCTGGACAGGCCGGTTCCGCTGGACAGGCCGGCTGCGACCGCAGCCGGTTGATATCCCGGAGCGGTGGCTCGCCGAACATGCGACTGTATTCCCGACTGAACTGCGAGGGACTCGCATATCCGACGATGTGGCCGGCCGTCGCGGCGTCCACGGACTGACCCAGCATCAGGCGGCGCGCCTGCTGCAGACGCAGGCACTTCTGATACTGCAGCGGCGTCATGGCGGTCACCGCCTTGAAGTGGTGATGCAGCGCCGAGATGCTCATGCCCGCTTCGCCCGCGATCGCGGCGATGCTGATGGACGCCGCATAGGCGTGCTTGATCAGGCTGATAGCGCGGCCGACGCGGTGAAGATTACTGTTCGCCATGCCGATCTGACGCAATCGCGCGGCCTGTTCGCCGAGCAGCAACCGATACAGCACTTCGCGTTCCGACAGCGGCGCCAGGATCGGTGTCTCCCGTGGTGTATCGAGAAGTCGCACCATGCGGGTGAACGCCTCGAGCAGTTCCGGCGTGCTGTGGCTCAAGGCGAGGCCGGGCATCGGCCGGTTGTTCTCGATGGCGCCCCCGCCGGCACTGTCGGTCGCCCCGGCTTCGAGGATGAGACTGCCCAGCGTCGCCACGTCGAGATCGAGACGCAGGCAGAGGTATGGCATCGCGGCGCTGGCCTCGATCACCTGGCCGGTGACAGGCAAGTCCACGGATACGGTCAGGTAGTGCGTCCGGTCATAGACATAGAGGTCCGAACCCAGCATCACCTGCTTGCGGCCTTGCACGACAAGGCACACGGCGGGCTGGTGCAGGGTGTGGATCGGATCGGTCGGTCGGGACGACCTGACCAGGAACAGGCGCGGGATGGCGGTCTGATGCACGCCGTCCCGGACGGCATGCCGCGCGATCAATGTTGCGAGTTGATTGGCGTGGTCCAAGAGACTGGTCCCTGCGTGATCAAGCGGCCACCGTCGGCCCGATTGGTCTTCTCGGCGGGTTTATTCGGTTCCGCCCCGGCATAGCCCCCTTTTGCAGGATCAGGCAAGAATCTCGCAACTCTGATCCATGCACCCACGAGGTTGGGACCCGATCTTTATGAACGCGACCGGACATGGTGCCGGAGCGAGGACAGGAGACATTAAATGTCTGGGATCGAGGGCAAAGTTGTTGCGGTCACCGGGGCGAGCAGCGGCATTGGCGAGGCCGCTGCCCGACTGCTGGCCCGGCGTGGCGCGAAGATCGCGATTGGCGCCCGGCGGACGGAGCGGCTGGAGAAGCTGGCGGGTGAGATCGCCGCGGAAGGCGGAGCCGTGCGCTACCGGGCCCTGGACGTGACATCGCGCGACGACATGGCAGCGTTCATCGGCTTCACGAGATCCGAATTCGGCCGCGTCGACGTCATCGTCAACAACGCCGGCGTCATGCCGCTCTCGCCGCTCGCTGCGCTCAAGGTCGAGGAGTGGGATCGGATGATCGATGTCAACATTCGCGGCGTTCTGTACGGCATCGCTGCGGGCCTGCCGATCATGATCGAGCAGGGTGCGGGGCAGTTCGTTAACCTGTCCTCGATTGGTGGACACCGGGTGAATCCGATGGGGGCGGTCTACAGCGCGACCAAGTTCGCGGTGCGCGCGATCTCCGATGGGCTGCGTCAGGAAACCGACAAGATCCGGGTGACGGTGATCTCGCCGGGCGTCACGACCTCCGAACTCGCCGACAGCATCACCGACTCGTCGGCGCGTCAAAGAATGGAGGATTTTCGCAGGGTCGCCCTGAGCCCGGATGCCATCGCACAGGCCATCGCCTACGCGATCGAGCAGCCGGACGATGTCGACGTCAGCGAAATCGTCGTCCGGCCCACCGCCAGCTCGCATTAGGGCCGCTCCTGCCGCGACCGGACACACCGCGCAGGGCGCCGTGTCATCACCGGGCCGTGCCAGCGCGCGGCCCGGTGATCCACGACCTGCACTGCGAGATCGCCAAATCCCCATTCTAATACCGACCGCCGTTTGGCGCACCGACGCGCGATCGGTCCTACACCATCGCTTCACGTGTCTGCCTGCCTGGCCGATGACCACGCCCACTCCGACCAATAGCCGCGCGTGCCGTGCCATGCGACAATCCGTTCGGAACGGGGAGGCCGAGGAACGCGCATGGCGCAATGGGATCACCGCATCGACGCCTGGCTGGCGAACAACGCCGACCCAGCCACCGATCCGCTGCCCGGCATGCGGCAGGCCGGCCTGCTCGACCCGGTGCCGGACTACGCCACACTCGCGCGGATCAAGGCCGCGCTGGTGCAGCGCACCGGGCTGCTGGGCGTGGGCAGCGTCTGGGGCGGCCGTCAGCTGGTGTTCCGTCATTTTGTGCATGCTTTCGGCACCACGGCGCAGCAAGCCGAGTGGGCCGGCCGAGCGCTGGCCGTGGCGATCTCCGAACCGAAGGTCGGCGCCCACCCGAAGTTGCTGACGACGCGCGCCGAACCACAGGGCGACGGGTTCCGGATCTCCGGTCAGAAGGCCTGGGTCAGCAACGGGCCTTCCGCCGACGCGATCATCGTCTTCGCCATCACCGCCGAGGAACAAGGGCGCAAGCGCTACAGCGCCTTTCTGGTGCCGCGCGCAACGCCCGGACTCGGCGTCAGCGACATGCCGGGCTTCCACGCGCTGCGGCCCTCGCGGCATTGCCTGCTGACGCTGGACGGTTGCGTGGTGCCGGCGACGGCGATGCTGGGGGAGGCGGGCCGTGCGTATGAGCAGATGGCTCTGCCGTTCCGTGACATCGAGGACGCCGTCGGCACGTTCGGCACGCTGGGTGCCCTGCGCCACGCGATCGGGCGGTTCGCCGGCGCGGCCACGGACGGGCCGGAGCAGGCGGCTGAACTCGGCGCGATCGTGGCGCTGACGGCGGTGTTCGAGGCCGGCGCGGCGTCGGTCGTCGCCGCCCTGGACGCCGGGCGGCTCCGCACCGGGGACGCGACCCTGGTGGGTCTGCGCGTCCTCGCCATCGATATCGCCGCAAGGCTGCGCAGCCGCGCCGGGACCGCGGATCCGGCGCACCGTGACGCGCTCGCGGGCGTCGTCGCTGATCTTGACGCGACACTGTCGATCGCCCGCGGTCCGCGGCTGGCACGCCAGGCCCAACTCGGCGACGCTGTCCTGCGCGACGGAAGCCGCGCGGCATGACGCCGGTTCGCTGCCCCTGGGCAGAAACCTCCGACGCGGCCATGCTGGCCTACCACGACACCGAGTGGGGCGTGCCGCACCACGACGATCGCGCGCTGTTCGAACTGCTGACGCTGGAGGGAGCCCAGGCCGGGCTGTCCTGGCGCACCGTGCTGGTGCGGCGCGACGCATATCGGCAGGCCTACCACGGTTTCGACATCGCGCGTGTGGCGGCAATGACCGACGCCGAGCTGGAAACGCTGCTGGCGGACTCGCCACTGATCCGCAACCGGCTGAAGATCTTTTCCGTGCGCGATAACGCCCGAGCGGCCCTCGCCGCGATCGCCCGGCATGGCAGCCTCGATCACTATCTGTGGTCGTTTGTCGACCATACGCCGACCCGCAACGCCTGGAGCGACCGCTCGCAGGTGCCAGCGACGACGCCCCGGTCGGACGCCATGAGCAAGGCGCTGAAGAAGGCCGGCTTCCGTTTTGTCGGCTCCACCATATGCTACGCCTTCATGCAGGCGACCGGGATGGTGAACGACCACATGGCATGCTGCTTTCGCGCGGAACAGGTCCAGGAGTGAGCCCGATGTACAACACCGAGGAAATCTGGCGTCTCGTCGACGCCCACCAGGACGACTTCATCGCGTTGTCCGACCGGGTCTGGGACATGCCGGAACTCTGTTACACCGAGTTCCGCTCCTGCGCGGAGCACACCGCCATGTTGGAGGCCAAGGGCTTCCGCATCACACGGGACGTCGCCGGTATCCCGACCGCCGTGATGGGCGAAGCGGGCGAGGGCGGGCCGGTGATCGCCATCCTGGGCGAATACGACGCGCTGCCCGGCCTGTCGCAGGAGGCGGGCGTGCCGGAGCAGAAGCCGCTGCCTGGTCCCGGCTTTGGCCATGGCTGCGGCCATAATCTGTTGGGATCCGCCTCGATGCTTGCCGCCACGGCGGTCAAGGACTACCTGGCGGCAAACGGCATACAGGGGCGCGTGCGCTATTACGGCTGTCCGGCCGAGGAAGGCGGTGCGGCCAAAGGTTTCATGGCACGCGCCGGTGTGTTCAGTGACGTGGACGTGGCGATCTCCTGGCACCCCTCGTCGTTCGCCGGGGTCAATCCAGCGAACTCGCTGGCCAATACACGCATCGACTTCTCGTTTCATGGCAGGGCATCGCATGCCGCGGCCTCACCGCATCTGGGGCGCAGCGCGCTGGATGCGGTCGAGCTGATGAGCGTCGGCGTGAACTATATGCGTGAGCACATGCCCTCGGATGCGCGCGTGCATTCGGCCATCCTCGATGCCGGCGGTGTTGCGCCGAACGTGGTGCAGGCGTTCGCGAAGGTGCGCTACCTGATCCGCGCGACCACTCTGCCGGAATTGTCGAACCTGATCACGCGCGTTCGCAAGATCGCGGACGGGGCGGCGCTGATGACCGAAACCCGCGTCACCGCGCAGGTGATCAGCGCGGTCTCCAACCTACTGGCCAACACGCCGCTGGAGCGGGCGATGCAGGACAGCCTCGACCGCATCGGCCCACCGCCGTTCGATGAGGCCGACCGCGCCGCGGCGCGCGAATTCCAGGCGACGCTGACCGACGAGGACATCGAGGCGGCCTATCGTCGCGCGGGCGTCCCGGTGAAGCCGGACACGCCGCTGTGCGACCTGATCATCCCGCTGGACGCGAGGCCGGGCGGCGGCATCGGTTCGACCGACGTCGGCGACGTCAGCTGGGTGGTGCCAACGGTGCAGGCGCGGGGCGCGACCTACGCGATCGGGACGCCGGGGCATTCCTGGCAGTTGACCGCCCAAGGCAAGCTATCGGCGGCGCATAAGGGGCTGGTACATGTGGCCAAGGTGATGGCCGGCACCGCGCTCGACGTGATCCGTGATGAGACGCTGCTGGCGCGCGCCAAGGCGGACCATCAGGCGCGCGTTGGCAAGACCCCTTATGTATGTCCGCTTCCGGCCGAGATCGATCCGCCGATCCGGATGTCGGCCTGATCGACCGCGCTGCGGCCTGCATAGTTTGCGGGCCGTGCGGACCCTTGCGGTGGGATCGGCCCGCCGGTCCGAACGGCGTCCGACGGCACGGCGCCGCGAGTGGCGCCGTGCGCCGGATGTGCACCGAAGCGCGTTCACCCTGATTGCCATTGTCCGTCCCCCGCGTGTGCTGCTCGTCCCCCGTGCGTTGCCCGCTCCGAGTGCTGCCCGTCCCCCGAGTGTGGTCCGTCCCTCGTGTGTTGCCGTCCCTCGTGTGTTGCTCGTCCCTCGTGTGTTGCCCGTCCCCCGAGTGTTGGCCGTCCCCCGAGTGTGGTCCGTCCCTCGTGTATTGTGCGTCCCTCGTGTGTTGCTCGTCCCCGTGTGCCGCTCGTCCCTCGTGTGCTGCTCTTTCCTTGTGTCATGGCCGGTTCCTTGTGTCATGGCCGGGCGCCGGCCCGGCCACCCACGTCTTGCGATATCTCGACGTGCAAGTCGTGGGTCACCGGGCCGGAGCCCGGTGATGACACAGGGGGCTGGGCCTCGCTTGCCCGGTGATGTCACAGGGGCCGGGCCCTCGCTCGCCGGCTCGGTTGCGCACAAAGGCCGGCTAACCGCCGGCGTTTGCCAGTCACCGTGAAGGTCCTCCGGCGCCGTGCGATCCGCCCACCCGGAGGTTGAGGCGACAAACGGCGGCCTCGAGTCGCACCCGACGGTTGCAGCTTCCGCTCCGCGGCCGATTGCGGGGAATACCGCGACGTGGCAATTGCCGGTGTCGTGCACGGCAACCGGAGGGTGGAGCAAGACCTCCGGAGTGGTGATGGGGGAATAGCGGATGGACACGAAGCTTTGCCGGATGCTGGGGATCGAGTTCCCCTTACTGGCGTTCAGCCACTGTCGCGACGTGGTCGCCTCGGTCAGCCGGGCGGGCGGTTTCGGGGTGTTCGGCGCCTCCGGCTGCACGCCGGAGCAGCTTGAAACCGAACTCGCCTGGATCGACGCCCATATCGACGGGCGTCCGTACGGCGTCGACCTGCTGGTGCCGGAGAACCTGTCCATCCGCACCGACGCCGGCGCGACACAGCGCGACCTCGTCGGTCAGGTTCCTGACAGGCATCGCAGCTTCGTCCACGACCTGCTGCGTCGCCATGACGTGGATCCGGCCCGCGGCACGCATGAGCGGGAAGATCCGAACCGGCCGCCATCCTACCAGCTCGAAACCGGCGAGCGGCTGATGGACGTCGCGTTCCGCCATCCGATTCGTCTGATCGCCAATGCCCTGGGGGTGCCGCCCGCCTCGATGCTGGAACGCGCCCGCAGCCACGGCATTCCCTGTGCCGCGTTGGTCGGTGCCCGCGAGCACGCCGTCCGGCAGGTTGCCGCCGGTGTCGACATCATCATCGCCCAGGGCACCGAGGCGGGGGGCCATTGCGGCGAGGTCTCCACGCTCGTGCTGATCCCTGAGGTGCTTCGTGCCGTCCAGGGCAAGGTGCCGGTGCTGGCGGCGGGCGGCATCATGACAGGCCGGCAGATGGCCGCCTGCATGGCGATGGGCGCGGCCGGCGGATGGACCGGTTCCGTCTGGCTGGCGACCACGGAAGCCGAGACTTCGCCGATCTTTCGTGAGAAGATGGTCGCCGCACGGTCGCGCGACACGGTTCGCTCGCGTGGCCGCACCGGCAAGCCGGCGCGTCAGCTGCGTTCGGCCTGGACCGATGCGTGGGAGGGGCCGGACAGCCCCGGCCCGCTGCCGATGCCGTTGCAGGGTCTGATCAGTGAGCCGGCGATGGCTCGGGTGAACCGGTCCGCGGAGGCCGGCAATCCGCGCGCCCGTGAGCTGGTCAGCTACTTCGTCGGCCAGGGCGTCGGGCTGGTGGAGGATGTTCCAAGCTGCCGCCAGGTCGTCGCCGCGTTCATGACCGAATTCGCGGAAGCCCTGGAGGACATGCAGCGACTGACCGAAGCAGGAGAATGAGATGGCAAAACGTCTGACCGACGCCGAACGGGCCAATCTAGGCACGACAATCCCCGGATGGGCGCCGGCGCTCGACCGCGACGCCATCCGGCGTGAGTTCAAGTTCGCAAACTTCCGCGAGGCCTGGGGCTTCATGACCCGGGTGGCCCTCGCGGCGGAGAAGCTGGACCACCACCCGGACTGGTCGAACGTCTGGAACACCGTACGGATCGAGCTGACGACTCACGATACCGGCGGGCTGTCGGACAACGACGTGCGCCTGGCCCAGGCGATCGATCAAATCCTCGGCTGATGGACGGCCTGAGCTTCCCGGAGCGGACGACGATCGTGCGCAGGGCAGCCGCAAGGCTGTGCCTGCGGCTGGGCTGGGCGCCGCTGCACGAGGTGCGGCTGGCGAATGGGCGGCGGGCGGATATCCTGGCGCTGCAGCCGGGCGGCCGTTTTGCCTGCATCGAGGTGAAGTCGGGCCTGCGCGACTACCTGTCCGATGCCAAATGGCTGGAATACCAGCCATTCTGCGATCAGTTCTTCTTTGCCGTCGACGCCGACTTTCCGCACGACATCCTGCCGCCGGAGACTGGCCTCATTGTCTGCGCGGGCCGCGACGCCGACCTGCTGCGCGAACCGTTGTATGTCCGGTTGCCCGCGCCGCGGCGCAAGGCGCTGATGGAGCGATTCGCCTGGCTGGCCGCCGGCCGTCTCGCCGCCATGGAGGATCCAATGGGGGTCGCGGATCTGACGATGGGACTGAACGACGACTGATCGTGCTGCGGTCCCGGTTCGCGGGTACGCAGCCGCGCCGCGTTATTGCCTGAAGGGCGTGATCCACGCCTGGACGAGACAGCATCGCGGGCCGGTATTGCCCGGCGGGATACGTGCTGCTGGTCGGTTGTGTCGTGGCCGGGTTTCGGCCAGGACGCGTCAGCTCATGACAGGACGGTCGGGGGCGGTCAGCCTCAGCGCAGACGCTGCTGCCCGGCGGGATACGTGCTGTTCGTCCATGGTGCCATAGCCGGGTTTCGGCCCGACCACCCACGACTAGCGGCGTTTTCTCAACATGCGCGCCGTGGCGATAATCAGCCCCTCGGCCGCGAGCCCACCCGGTGATCATCCAAGGGCCCGTGGTCGCGGGCGTTTCCGGTCAGCGTGACTGCACGCTACCGTGACACCGATGTGGCACCCACGGCGCCCTTCTCCGGCAGCCAGGCGTCGGTCCAGCCGGTAACGTCATCCTGGGTGGCGCTGGTCGTTCTGACCTCGGCTCGTCCGGGTCCCTTACGCTGCACGATGGAAATCGCGGTGGCGGCGCGGATGATCTGGCAATCGATCGGCCCATCCACCGATTCGCCGCGACGACGTGCGCCGAGCCGGTCGAGATCGGCCTCCGTGCGGCACAGCACGGACCCGGGGTCGAGCCGGGGCCAGGCCAGCGGCTGCGCCTTGACCTCAGGCAGGCCCGGCTTCGGCTTCTTAACCAGAAGGCCCGGCGCGTTGAGGAACACGTTGCTGTCGTTGGGTGGCTGCGCGTTGGCTGGCGCGGCGAGCGCCATGGCACTGACACCGATACCGGCCAGCAGTATCCCGTGCAGCGACATCTTCCGTAGTGATATCATCCTGTTTTCCGACTGTGCGTGCCGCGCCCTTCTATGCGTCCAACCGCATCGGGGGGCAAGTTGAGTTTCCGTAGGGTGCAAAACAGGTGATGCGAGGCGGCCGCTTCGGTCCCCGCGTTGCGGCAGTCGCCGCACGCCTGACCGCGTCCTGACAGATGCCCCCGGACCGGCGCCGTCGGTCTGCGCCGGCGCCGCCTGTCTGGTGAAACGCGCCAGGGCCGATGACGCTGCATGTCTGGCGGCGCCGCCTGTCGGTGACGGCGAACGTTTCCAGGTGTCCGCGGCGGACCGCGTCGCCGCGGAACAGGGTGCGCAGCAAGGAGGCGCTGCCCCGATCGCTACGGCGGCGTCATTCCCTTTGCCGCCAGCACGGGGGCGGCCGCCGGCCCGATCATCGCGGCCAGAAACGCTCGACTCGCGTCCGGAGCGGCCGAAGCGGCGGCAATGGCGCCGGCGTAGATGGTCTGGTTCTGGATCTCGGCCGGCAACGGCCCGACCAGCGTGATTCCGGGGACGCCGATGACCTCGCTGGTCTGCTGCAGGACGATGTCGGCCCGCCCGTCCTGGACCGCGGTCGCCGCGAGGCCACCGTTCACCAGCACCGCGTTCGATGCCATCGCCTCGGCGATACCGAGGGTCTGAAACAGCTTCGCGAGGTAGATGCCGCTCGACCCGCCGGATGCCGGGTCGATGTAGGCGACCTTGCGGGCCCGCAGCATCGCGGTCTTAAAGGCGGCGACGGTGCTGATATCCGGCACCGGCGAACCGCTCCTGATGCCGACGCCGATTCCGACCCGCGCGAGCCGGATGCCGGAGTCCGGCACGATCTTGCCACTTGCCGCCAGTTCGTCGAGGCCCTGCGGCGACATCAGAACAACGTCGAAAGCTTCGCCTGCGGCGATGCGGCGGCGGAGGGCACCGACCGTGTCGTTCCGCAGGACCACGGTATTGCCTGTTTCGGCCTCGAACGCGGGGGTCAAGGTTCTGGCCACCGAACTGATGGCGCCGGCGCTGAGCACCGTCAGTTCGGCCGCGGAGGCCGGTGCGGCCAGCAGCACAAACGCCGCGATCCAGCCGACGCCACGACCCCGGCGCAGCGGCGGGGCGGGATCGGCCGGAGGATCGATTTCCAGCCGTCGGCGTTGCCGGCGCCACCTTCGCTCGAGCAGACGCGGTGCCGGCGTCCGCCAGGATGCAGCGATTCGCTGGGGGACCCAATCCCGCTCAGGATACAAATGGGATGCTGCCGCGGGTGCGGGCCCGGTAAACCGGCGGAGGCCCCGATCCGCGTCCGCAAGCAAGTGGCAGGCTGCTGCCAGTGCCGATGCGATGACCCGGAGGTTCACCCCGGCCGCCGTACGGCCGCTGCGGGATGGCTCGCCGGAAGACGGGGGCCGCGCCCGAACAGCTTTTCGCGGAGTGTGCCAGGGGCATAGGCGTGCTTGAACAGCCCGCGCGCCTGCAGTTCCGGCACCACGAGATCGGCCATGTCGGCGAACGTGCCGGGCGTCAGCGCATATGCCAGGTTGAAGCCGTCGACATCGGTCTCCTCGACCCAGGCGCGCAGTTCCTCGGCGACTTCTTCGCCCGATCCGATTACCACCGGCCCGCGGCCACCGATCGCGGCATGGCGGGCGATGTCGCGCACCGTCCACTGGCGCTCCGGGTCGGCGGTGGTGAATGCCTCCAGCGCCGAGGTCTGCGCATTCGTCCGGTCGTTGAAGCGGACGATGTCATCAGGGCGCATGGCGCCGAAATCGACCCCGGTCCAGCCGGACATCAGCGCCAGCGCGCCTTCCTCCGACACGTAGCCGAGGTAGTCCTGGTATTTGTCGCGCGCGGCCTCAGGCGTGGTGTCGGTGATGACCGTCATCATGGTGAAGATGACAAGATCCCGCGGCCTGCGGCCTGCGGCCGCGGCGCGACGGCGCAGATCGGCAACAATCCCGCCGATCACCTTCTTGGACGGGCCGTTGATGAAGACGCACTCGGCATGGCGCGCGGCGAAATCGCGGCCGCGGTTCGAGGCGCCTGCCTGGAACAGCACCGGGGTGCGCTGCGGCGACGGCTCGCAGAGATGGATGGCATCGACGCGGAAATGCGGGCCCTCATGCACGATGCGATGGATCCTGTCGGGATCGGCGAAGCGGCGGCCGGCGCGGTCACGCAGCACCGCGCCGTCCTCCCAGCTTGCCTCCCACAGCTTGTATGTCGCCTGCATATAGTCCTCGGCCACGTCGTAGCGGGCGTCGTGCGCGACCTGTCGCGGCATGCCCATGCCGCGTGCCGCACTGTCGAGGTAGCCGGTGACGATGTTCCACCCGATGCGGCCCCTGGTCAGGTGGTCCAGCGTGCTCATGCGCCTCGCGAACGGGTAAGGGAGTTCGTAGGACAGCGCGCAGGTGACGCCGAACCCCAGGTGTTCGGTGACCATCGCCATCGGCGGGATCACCATCAGCGGGTCGTTGACCGGAACCTGGACGGCTTGCTCCAGGGCGGTGCGGGCGGAGCCCTGGTAGACGTCGTAGACCCCCAGTACGTCAGCCAGGAACAGGGCGTCGAACTTGCCGCGCTCCAGGATGCGAGCAAGGTCGGTCCAGTACTCCAACGTGTTGTAGCTGTCGGCGCGATCGTCCGGATGGGTCCACAGGCCGGGCGACTGATGCCCGATGCAGTTCATATCGAACGCGTTGAGGCGGATCTGCCTGTGGACCGAAGCGGACATCAATGGGTCTGACGCAGCGGGAACTGCATCGCGACGACCTCGACGCCATCGGGACCGGCAACCGCCTGGAACGGCGCGTCGTCGGGATAGACGAACACGCACGACAGCTTGCCCAGTGCCTCGTTCCGGTGGATCAGCGCGCCGGTCGTCACGACCCAGTACTGGCCGCGGCCTTGCGCGGGATCGGGGCCTGTCACGGGCTCACCGGCCGGGACGCTGTAGCGCCAGGCGGACATGCCGTCGGGATCGGGACCGAGCAGGGTCTCTGTGGCGGCGGTCGGGGTTTGCAGCGGACCGGCGACGGCTTCGCGGTGCTTGCGGCCGGCGACCGTGCGCAGGGCGATGCGGTTCTCCGGCATGGTCATGAACCGCGCGCCCGGGTCGAAGCCGTTGCGCAGGGTGAAGTACCAGACGCCCTCGTCCTGGCTGGCGCGGATCGGTCCGTACGCGGTGTGCGCGCCGGTGAAGTGAACCGTGACCGGGCGGACGTCGTGCAGCCCGAGCGTGCCATAGCCGCCGACGACGAGCTGGAACTGGTCCTGCTGGTGGTAGTGGGCGTTGGCTGTGCTGCCGGGATCCTGCTCGACCAGGAAGGCCATCGGGAACAGCGCGTCGGCCGCCGGATCGGGCGTTCCGGGCGCCATGTTGTAGCGCGTGGTGCCAAGATAGAGTGTGTGCCAGAAGGTTACGCCGTCGGCGGCGGAGCCTCGGCGGCGGTTGGCGCGGGCAGTTTCGGCGGATGCGATCAAGGTCACGGTGGCATTTCCCCCGGGGGCGTAAAACAACGAACGGCGGGCCATGCGACGTCTCCGCTGCTTCGCGACGGCACGCGTCTGGCCCCGAGGGACCAGCGGCCCTCCCGATGCGAATAATTTACGAGGGTTTATCGACCGGGAGCAACTGACGCAGGCGCAAGCGCCTCCATGGCGCCGGTTCGGGATTGCCATCCTCCGTCGCAAGGCAGCGGAGGATCTGTTCGCCGCAGCCGGTGTCACACATGCGTGACTGGTTCGGGAGAGCAAGGGTCTCGTCCATTCGGCGCTGTACAGAGCGGGCTACGATGGGCTATTGTGACGACGCTCTCCGCTGCCGACGCCGAAGTGCGTAAACGCGGCTGCACCGATCGTCCAGGACCGGCATGCCCGCGTCGCCTGCCGCCGCATCGTGCCTGAATGAGCGTCTACAGGAATGACATGCCCAGCGATGCCGATGGGCGCCGGCCTTGGAGGACCGTGGCGGGCGAGTGTCTGAGGTGTCCGCCGTGCGGCGGCTTGCGACACAGCCGTCCTGCCGTGGCTTCGACCGGTGGACCAGGCGCGGTGACGGAGGGCGGTCGAACGAGGTGCGGGCGGCGTTTGTGCCGGATGCGATGCCACGCCGCACAAAGCTCACAAGAACAATACGGCCGGACCAACCCGGCCGACACAGGGAGACTCCGCCATGACTTCAACAAGCGCGATCACGCGCCGTTCCGTGCTGGCCGGTGGTGCCGGCGTTCTTGCGTCACCTTCCGTCCGCGCGCGAGCGGCGGCCGCTGCCCCGCGCGGCGTCACCGACGCCGAGATCGTGATCGGCACAATGGGTGATCTGTCGGGCGTCACCGCCGTGCAGGGCGCCAACAACGCCAACGCCATGCGCCTGGCCTATGAGGAGGTGAACGAACGGGGCGGCGTCCATGGTCGCAGGATCCGTTGGATCGTCGAGGACATGCAGTACATCGTTCCCAAGGCGGTGCAGGCAATGAACAAGCTGCTCAACCGCGACAACATTTTCATCGCGGTCGGCAACGGCGGCACGCCACACAACGACGCGGTGATGCCGTCGATGTTCGAGAAGAACGTTCCCAATGTCTTCCCGGTCACCTGCGCCCGTTCCATGTATGAGCCGTTCAACCGGCTCAAGTTCGGTCAGTTCGCGTCGTACTACGACCAGATGCGGGCGGGCGTGAGGTATTTCGTCGAGGAGCGCGGCAAGAAGATTGTCGGATCGATGTACCAGGACACCGACTTCGGACGCGACGTGCATGCCGGGGT
This sequence comes from Rhodopila sp., assembly GCA_036398735.1. GTDB lineage: Bacteria > Pseudomonadota > Alphaproteobacteria > Acetobacterales > Acetobacteraceae > Rhodopila. Next base: position 17,926 of record DASWON010000517.1, on the reverse strand, counting down.
GGTGGCGCAGCTTCAGGCGATGGGATTGAAGCCGGCGGCCGAAACCGCGCATGCGCCGACGGACACCAATTTCGATGCCGCACTGACCCGGCAGCATGACGCCGGCTGCGACCTGATCTGCATGGGCACCATCGTGAAGGACACCTCGCTGATCCTGCAGACGGCGCGCAAGATGGGCTGGAATGTCGATTTCTGTGGCCAGTTCGCCAGCTATTCGACCGCCGTGGCCGAGGCCCCCGGCGAGCCCGCGGAAGGCTTCTACGCGATGTCGCCGGCGCTGTACCGTTATCCGGATGATCCGAACCCGGCGGTGCGGGACTTTGCCGCCAGATACCGCAAGCGCTTCGGTATCGACGTCAACTATCTCGGTGAGGCGGGGTATACCTGCGCCACGTTCACCATCGCGGCCCTCGAGCGAGCCGGGCGGAACCTGACCCTGGACAGTTTCCTCGACGCGATGGAGAGCATGCGGGACTGGCATGACGTGTTCGGTGGTCCGGCGCTGTCACTGAGCCCGACCAACCACCACGCGTCCAGCCGGTCGTTCCTGTCGGTGGTCAGGAACCGCCGCTGGACGCCGGTGATGGATGAGGCGCTGAGCTTCTGAGAACCGGATGGAGGTCTCCCGCTACGGCACACGGCCGATCCCTGTGGCATCACCGGGTTCCGGCCCGGTGACCCACGACTTCCACTTGCAAGTCCGGCCAGTCGTGGCTGGCCGGCCCCTGGATGATCGCCGCGTGGCCACCCCTTGCGCCATCCTCGGGTTTCGGCTCGGTGACGCAGGATTTGCCCATTGCGGTCCGGCCAGTCATGCCCGGCCGGACCAGGACCCGATATGACACGCGGTGCGACCATGACGGCAAGGGGGGAGCCATGCCAATCCGGCCAGACTGAAACCACTCGGAACGTCTTGTGACCGTAGCGACCGGTATCTGCACAAGCTTCACGACCGAAGCGCTGACGCTGACGGGGATGCTATCCGTATTGTTTCCGCAACTCGCGCTTCAACAATTTGCCGGCGGTGTTGCGCGGCAGATTGTCCACGAACACCACCTTCTTGGGCACCTTGTATGGCGCCAGGTGCTGCCGAACCAGCGCCTGCAAGGCGACAGCGTCGGCCGTGTGCCCGGGGCGCAGCACGACGAACGCCGTCACCGCCTCGATCCACTTCTCGTCAGGCAGTCCGACAACCGCGACCTCCGAGACCGCCTGATGCGTGAACAGCACTTCCTCGACCTCGCGACTGGCAACCAGCACGCCGCCGGTGTTGATCACGTCGCGAATGCGATCGACGATGAACAGATAGCCCGCGTCATCGAAATACCCGACGTCGCCGGAATGAAACCAGCCGCCGGCGAAAGCCTCGGCGGTCTCGGCGGGCTTGTCCCAGTAGCCGATCATCAGATGCGGCGAACGGTGCACGATCTCCCCGTGCGTTCCGGGCGGCACATCGTCCATGTCCGGATCGACAACGCGGGTCTCCACGTTCAGGCACGGCCGGCCGCAGGACGCGGGACGGGCGTCATGCTCCTCGGGCCGCAGCACGGTGGCGAGTGGTGCGATCTCAGTCTGGCCATAACAGTTGTAGGGACGCGCACGCGGCAGCCGCTCGCGCAGTTCCTGCAGCACCGGCACCGGCATGATCGATGCCCCGTAATAGACTTTCTCCAGCGATGACAGATCACGCTCGGCAAAATCGGGGTGCCGCAGCAGGCTGATCCACACGGTCGGCGGGGCGAAGAAGGAGGTGATCCGTTCCTGCTCGATCAGCCGCAACACGACGTCCGGAGCCGGCGCCTCGATCAGGATGGTGCGCGCGCCGACCAGCAGTTGTGGCATGGTGAAAGCATGGGTCTGCGCCGTATGATACAGCGGCAAAGCCGCCAGGGCCCGGTCGGACCCGGAATAATCCATGTTGTGGATGACGGAGTAGTACTGCGACAGCATCGACTTGTGCGTCATCATCGCACCTTTCGGTGCGGCTGTGGTGCCGGATGTATAGACGATCTGCGCGAGGGTGTCGTCGTCGAGGTCGGGTTCCGTCGCGACCGGCGCGTCCGGATCCCGGGCGATCGCGATCAGTTCGCTCAGCGGCCGCGAGGCGACGTCGATACCCGCCAGGTTACGCTCGAGCCCGGCACCGGTCAGCAGCAGCAGCGAACCCGACTGGTGCACGATGTAGGAGAGCTCCTCGCCGGTCAGGGCGTAGTTGACCGGCACATGCACGAAGCCGCCGCGCACACAGGCAAGCCAGGCGATGAAATAGGCGTCGGAATTCCGTCCGTAGGCGGCGATCCGGTCGCCGGCCCGCAGACCGAGACCGGCGAAAAAGCCAGCGACGCGGCCAGCGGCGCGATCGAGGTCGTTGAAGGACCAGTCGCGATCGCCGAATACCAATGACGAACGGTCCCGGAACAACCGGGCGGTCCGCCGCAGCGCATCACCGACGGTGTTACGCCGGATCAGGCCCATGTCAGACGACTGCTTCGGCTTCGATCTCCACCACCCAGCGCGGATCCGCCAGGCCCGCGACGAACAGCAAGGTCGACGCCGGGGCGTGCTCACCAAACACCGCGCCGCGGGCCTGGCGGAAGCTGTCCAGCAGGCCCCTGTCGGTGAGGAAGGCGGTCGTCTTGACGATGTTCTGCACCGTCATGCCGTTCGCCGTCAGAACCGCGCGCAGGTTGGCGAATGCCTGGGCGATCTGCCCTTCGCCGCTGCCGGGGACGTTTCCGTCCTGCGCCATACCGACCTGGCCGGAAATGATCAGGCGGCGGTAGTCACCGGTGATCTGGATGGCGTGGGTATAGCCCGTCGGCGCACGTACGGCCGGCGGATTGCTGTGGACTACTTCGGCGGCCATGGCTTACGTCTCCCTGCTTATTGTGTGAGATGCGCCCGCACCTCACGCTGGATGAACAGCATATCGGCGGGATTGGCAACCGGATTTCCGGCGCGATGCCCCCAGATGCTGGGAATTGGCCGCAGCGACGCGTTGGACAGCAGCGGCAGTTCCGCCTCATTGTCGGCGGTGCGGAAATACAGGTCGGTGGCGCCAGGCATCAGCAGCACGCGCGCCTGGATCGCCCGCAGCGCGGCGGTCAGGTCGCCATCATACAGGCCGTTGGCGCTGATGTCGGCGGCGTCCCAGGTGCGAAGCTGAGCGTACAGGTTCGCCGCAGGGCGCGCGCCGAATCGGTCCTCCCAGTCGGTTTTCAGGAAGGTTTCGAGGTCAGGCGCACCCAGGTTGGGCGTCGGTCCGTCGGCCAAATGCAACCCGGCTCGGTAGAAGTCCTGGCTGAGCCCCCAGGCCGCGTAGATCCGGCCGAACGCGCGCTTGGCGGCCCGCGGTTCGGCGGAGAAGCGGCCGTTGCCGATGTGCTGCGGCGCTGCTTCCAGCGTCGCCATCAGTGAACGCAGGAACACCTGGTTGTGCACCGCCGTCCGGGCGACACCGCAGTTGACGATGATCCGCTCGACCGCGGCCGGGAACAGCGCCCCCCAGTGATAGGCCTGCAGCGCGCCCATCGACCAGCCGTAGACGCAGGCGACCCGATCGATTCCGAATAGTTCGGTCAGGGCCCGTCGCTGCACCTGGACGTTGTCGTAAATCGTGACGAGGGTCGGATAGTCCGGTGCGTCGGCTGGTGAGGATGACAGGCCGTTGCCGAACATGTCGAGGATGATAATGAACCAGCGCCTCGGGTCGAGGATCTTGTCCGGCCCGATCAGCCATTCGAGGTCCGGATGCTGGGCGCCGTAGCTGGTCGGATAGACGATGACGTTGTCCCGCTGCGGCGACAGGGTGCCGTGTGCTTTCCACGACAGCCGAGCCGATGGCAGGATGGCGCCGGACTGCAGGGTGACGTCGCCCGCCTCAAACGTGCCTTGCTGTGTCGGCCAGTCCATGATGCCTCCGCTCGAGATTCTCCGCGCGGATCAGTATGCGGCAGACCATGTCTGCTGGGCAGGGGGTGTCGTCGGACGATTCCCGGTTCCAAAGGGGGAGTCCGCCCTTGGCGAGCCCTGGGACGGAGCCCCTGGCTAGGGTTGGCAGAACCCCCGGCCAGGTTGGTGGAGCCGCCGGCTGGGTTGGCGGAGCCCCCGGCTGGGTGGCGGGGCCCCGGTTAGGATTGGCGTGGACCGCTGGCCAGGGACGGGGGGCCCCGCCGGTTAGCGGCAGTTGAACCCCCTGTCAGGCTTGGCAGAGCCTCCGGCCTAGCGGCCGCGGAACCGCTGACGGATAGGAAAGGGGCGGATCGTTCTCCGCCCCTGACCGTCAGTTCGTCTCGATCTGTACGATCCCCGGCCGCGGCGACGCTGCGTGCTCCTTCAGCACGGCCTCGGTGCCAGGATCGATCTCCTTCATCAGGACATCGTAGCCCCAAAGATCCGCCAGATGCTGCAGCACCAGCCGGGCATCCTTCTCCTCCAGCAGTACGCGGTTCAGCGCACGGTGGTGCAGGATCAGGCGGCGGTCGCCGGCCAGGTTGACGTCGACAACCTGGATGTCGGCTGAGTTCCACGACACGTCGTACTGCTTCGCCAGCGCCTGCTTGATCTTGCGGTAACCGCGCTCGTCGTGGATCGCCTCGACCCGCAGGTTCGGCTCACTGGCGTCGTCCATGACGTGGAACAGGCCGAAGTGCCGCACCAGCCGCGGACTGAGGAACTGCAGGATAAAGCTCTCGTCGCGATAGTTCGCCCAGACATCGCGTAGCACGTTCATCGGGTCATTGCAGCCCGCGATATGAGGGAACCATTGATGGTCCTCGGCGGTCGGCAGCGTGCAGATGCGCTCGATGTCCTGCATCATCGCGAATCCGAGCGCGTATGGGTTCAGCCCGGAGTAGCGCCGGTCATCGAATTCCGGCTGGAACACGACGTTGGTATGCGACGACAGGAACTCCACCATCGCGCCGTCGGTGAGCAGGCCCTTTTCATGCAGCCGGTTCATGATGGTGTAGTGCGTGTAGGTGGCGCACCCCTCGTTCATGACCTTGGTCTGCGACTGCGGATAGAAGTACTGGGCGATGATGCGCACGATGCGCAGCACCTCACGCTGCCATGGAGCGAGGCGCGGCGCGCTCTTTTCCATGAAGTACAGGATGTTTTCCTGCGGCAGCTCCAGCAGCGCCTTGCGCGTTTCCGCCGCCGTCGGGTCGTGGCGCGTGCTTTCCTTGCCCGGCACGGTGCGCCACAGGTCGTTGAACACCTTCTCGTCGTGCTCACGCCGCTCACGCTCGCGCTTCTCCTCGGACCTCAGGTCGGCGGCACGCTTGCGCGGGTATTTGTGAACCGCGTGGCTCATGAGCGCATGGGCGGCGTCCAGTAAACGCTCCACCGCGGCCTCGCCGTACCGCTCCTCGCAGGACATGATGTAGTCCTTAGCGAACTCGAGGTAGTCGAGGATGCCGTTGGCGTCCGTCCACTGCTGAAAGAGATAGTTGTTCTTGAAGAAGTGGTTGTGGCCGAACGCCGCGTGCGCCATCACCAGCGTCTGCATCGTGGCGGTGTTTTCCTCCATGATGTAGCTGATGCACGGGTTCGAGTTGATGACGATCTCATACGCCAGCCCCTGCATCCCGGCGCGGTACAGGGCTTCGTTACGGGAGAAGTGCTTGCCGAACGACCAGTGCTTGTAAAACAGCGGCATACCGATCGAGGAATACGCATCGAGCATCTGCTCGGTGCCGATCACCTCGATCTGGTTGGTGTAGACGTCGAGGCCCATCTCCTGCAACGCGACCTTCTCGATCGCGTCGTAGCAGCGTTGGATGGTCCCGAACTCCCAGTCGGCACCTTCGAACAACGGGCGTTCCGCCCGGATCAACGTCGAACTCATTCGGCAGCGGCCTCCGCACCGGTCTTTTTCGCGAACAGTTCTCGAAATACCGGATAGATGTCCCGGCGGTGCCCCACTTTCCGCATCGCCATCGGGGCGCCGTTGCGGATGATCGTCGAATAGGTCTGCCACAGATCGCTGTCCCGGCGGATGAAGCCCGGCGGGAAATGCTCCGAGTCGCGGCCGACTTCCAGATACGCGTAGTACTGGCAGGCGGGCAGCAGCACCTTGGTGAGCAGGGCAGCAGTCTTGTCGTTGTCGCTGGCGGTATTGTCGCCGTCCGATGCCTGCGCGGCGTAGATGTTCCAGTTGTCCGGGCTGTAGCGTTCGTCGATGACGCGCTTCACCTCCTCGAGCGCCGTGGACACCACGGTGCCGCCGGTTTCCGGGCTGTTGAAGAAGGTCTCCTCGTCGACCTCGGAGGCCTGGTGGGTGTGGCGGATGAAGACCACCTCGACGTTCTTGTACCGCCGCTTCAGGAAGATGTACAGCAGCACGTAGAACCGTTTCGCCAGGTCCTTCATGTGCTCGGTCATCGAACCGGAAACGTCCATCAGGCAGAACATCACCGCCTGCGCGACGGGTTTCGGATGCGCCTCGAAGCGCCGGTAGCGCACGTCCAGCGGATCGATGTAGGGGATGACGCCGGTGCGGCGCTGCTTGCGCGCAAGCTCCTCTTCCAGCAGCAGGCGCTTTGGTGCGTCGTCGGGCCCGTCCAGCGCCGCGATCTGATCTTTCAGCGCCTGGATTTCCTCGGGTTTCGGCCGATGCAGAGCGATCCGGCGCGACAGACTGTTCCGCACGGTGCGGTTCAGCGCCAGGTTGGCGGGTGAGCCGCTGACCGAGTAGCCGGCGCGGTGATAGACCAGTGCCTCGGCGTTCACCACGCGACGCTTCGCCAGATCGGGCAGTTCCAGGTCCTCGAGGAACAGGTCGACGAATTCTTCCCGTGACAGGGCGAAGCGAAAGTCGTCCTCACCCTCGCCGTCCGGGCTGCCTTCGGATCCGCTGCCGCCGCCCCCGCTGGGGGGGCGCTGGATGGTGTCGCCGGCGATGTATTCCTTGTTGCCGGGCAGCAGGTGATCGCGAATGCCGCCGGAGGCGCTGCGCCGGAAAGAGGGCTCATGCACCCCCTGCGCCGGCAGGACAACTTCACCGCCTTCGTCGGCGTCCTTGATGCTGCGGCTGCCGGCACTTTCATGCACCGCCTTGCGGATCTGCGATTTGGCACGCCGCATGAAGCGCTGGCGGTTGGCCAGGTTTTTGCCACTCGGGTTCAGGCGGCGGTCAACTATGTGCATAGCGTCCCTGTAAAACCTCTTCGGGTTCGGCGGGCAATTCTCAGCCCGCCTGTTTCACGCGCATATACCATTCAACGAGTCGCCTGACCTGCCTTTCGGTGTACCCGCGGGCGGTCATCCGTTCGACGAACTCAGTGTGTTTCTTTTCGGTATCACTGTCCTTCTTCGAGCCAAAGCTGATGACGGGCAGCAATTCCTCGACCTGGCTGAACATGCGGCGTTCGATCACGTCGCGGATTTTTTCGTAGCTGGTCCACGACGGGTTCTTGCCGTTGTTATTCGCCCTTGCCCGCAGACTGAACTTCACCACTTCGTTGCGGAAGTCCTTGGGATTGGCGATCCCCGCCGGCTTCTCGACTTTCGTCAACTCCTGATTGAGCAACTCCCGGTTCAGCAACTGGCCGGTGTCGGCGTCCTTGAAGTCGATGTCCTCGATCCAGGCGTCAGCGTAGGACACATACCGGTCGAAGAGATTCTGCCCGTAGTCATGGTAAGACTCAAGGTACGCCTTCTGGATCTCATTGCCGATGAACTCCGCATAGCGCGGTGCGAGCTCACCCTTGATGAATTCCAAGTAGCGTTTCTCGGTCTCCTGCGGCATCTGATCGCGCCGGATCGACTGCTCCAGGACATACATCAGATGCACCGGATCGGCCGCGATCTCGGTCGTGTCATGGTTGAACGTCGCCGCCAGCACCTTGAAGGCGAAGCGGGTGGATGCGCCGTCCATACCTTCCTCGACGCCCGCGGTATCCTTGTATTCCTGCAGGCTGCGCGCGCGCGGATCGGTCTCTTTCAGGCTTTCGCCGTCATACACGCGCATCTTTGCATACAAGGTCGAGTTCTCGTGCCGCTTCAGGCGAGTCAGCACGGAGAACCGCGCCAGCATCTCCAGCGTCGCCGGGGCGCACGGAGCGGCGCCCAGTTCGGACCGCGACACCAGCTTGTCGTAGATCTTCTGCTCCTCGGTTACCCGCAGGCAGTAGGGCACCTTGATGACGTAGATGCGATCGATGAACGCTTCGTTGTTCTTGTTGTTCTTGAACGACTGCCACTCCGATTCATTGGAGTGGGCCATGATGATGCCCTGGAACGGAATTGCGCCGATGTTTTCCGTGCCGATGTAGTTGCCTTCCTGCGTCGCTGTCAGCAACGGGTGCAGCATCTTGATCGGCGCTTTGAACATCTCGACGAATTCGAGCATGCCCTGGTTGGCGCGGTTCAGGCCGCCGGAATAGCTGTACGCATCCGGGTCGTTCTGGGCGTGCATCTCCAGCTTGCGGATGTCGACCTTGCCGACCAGGGAGGAGATGTCCTGGTTGTTCTCATCGCCCGGTTCGGTCTTGGCGATGCCGATCTGGCGCAGCCGCGAGGGAATGAGCTTCTGCACACGGAATTTGGAGATGTCGCCATGGAACTCGTCCAGGCGCTTGATGCACCAGGGGCTCATCAGCCCGGTCAGGCGGCGAACCGGGATCCCGTAGCGGTCTTCCAGGATTGGCCCCATGCGTTCCGGATCGAACAGACCCAGCGGGCTCTCGAACACCGGACTGAGGTCGTCGCCGGCCTTCAGGACGTAGATGGGATAGGTCTCCATCAGAGCCTTCAGCCGTTCGGCCAGCGAAGACTTGCCGCCGCCGACAGGACCAAGCAGGTACATGATCTGCTTGCGTTCCTCGAGACCCTGGGCGGCGTGGCGCAGGAACCCGACGATCCGCTCGATCGTCTCCTCCATGCCTTAGAATTCGCTGAACGCCGGATACACGCGGATCGTGCGGTTCATGAAGATCCGGCCGAGGCGCGGATCCTTTGACGTATCCACCATCTCCGGCTCGCCGATCGCGGCCAGCAGACGCTCGGTCGCGGTCGAGTAAACCAGCGGGTCCTTCTTGCAGGCGTCGAGGTATTCCGCCAGTGACATCTCGGCTTCGCGATGCGCCTCGAATGTCCTCGCATAAGCGGAAAAGATGTCTTCGACCGAATTCATGCGGCCGCTCCATTGCTGAGGGTGGTGCCACGGTCAGACCGGCTTGCCAGCACCTTGCCATGCAAGATGGGTGCAACCGTAGCGAATTGGGCTTGTGTCGCGGGAATGTTTTCGCCGATTCGCATCATTCTGATATTCGCGATCGTGACGTTGACTGGGATTGCATGGGCGAAGCCGCCGTTTTCTGCATTATTCTTTCTTCCGCCGGTTCGAGACCATGACCGGACTGCGGGGGTTGAAGCGTCACTCGTCACCTCCTTGTGCATAAGCGGCGGGACTGGAACCCGGCCGGCCTTGGCACCTGGAGCAGCAACCTCGGATTTCGAGGCGGAGAGTTCATGGTTCAAGATGCGGCGCCCGGCATATTCGGCAGCCGACACATCCGAGACATTCTGACCGATCACGCAATTGTGAAAGTCGCCGCTCGGCATTTCAAGAAGATTCGCTGCACCAATGCGAAAAACCGTTGCGCGCTCTACCGGGAACCTTGCTCCTGCATGCCGGACACGCGGGTGACATAATTTGGTGTGGCGACCGCGCGGTGCAACCGGGGACATCGTTGCCGTGGCCCGCCGAGTCGTGGTCCTGACCGTTGTCAAATGCATCCCGTCGCTCTCCGAGCCCCGCGGTGCGCCCGAATCGCAGCCACCGAAGCGCTTGGAATACAAGGATACTCTTAACAAGTCGTTAACGTGTGCCGTTTTTGTTCCTGCGTTCTTATCCACCATGGAACGCTACACCACTCGGTGGCAGCCGTGGCTGAAAATCTTTGTATGACCCCTCCCTGTGCAGCCATTGCTGAAACGGAAGGCACGTGCCGTCGCAGCGCGCGTGTCCGGCTCGTTGGACGCCCGCGCGAGCGGCCTAAGAGATTGAAATCTAATTATGTCGACCGCGACGCGGCGGTTCTCGCGAGAGGCGGATCTCAAATCACCCCGATATCCCCGGCTGCCGTTCGTGCCACGGAGGCGGAAAGACTCCACTGTCCGCGCCGCGAACGAAGAATGACTCCACGGAGCGGACGCGCCCAGCGGAGAACAATTCCTCAGTTCGTACCTGGCTCGCACAACCTCGACTCGCAAAACCTGGGGTGGACGTTGCCTTTCCGGATACGGCGCCGATGCGCTGTCAGAACGGGACATGGACGATGACCAGCCATGACGCCTGAACAGACGATAGCAAGTCATGGCCGAGCGGCATCATTCGCCAACCATCGGCTCTTCACGCAACGGGCGGTGCTGGATCAGTCATCATCTGCAGCCCATCCCTCGGGACAGCAACGCCGACAGGCACCGGACCGGGCGCGACGCAAAAGAACGCGCAGCACGATTCCAGTCGGCGCGAAACTGCGCTACGCGGCACTCGGGCAGGGCCCAGGAACAGCGTGCGGAGCATCCGATCGCATGACCACTGTATTCACTCACACGACCGTCGCCGGTCTGCATCTTTTTCATTCATCCGTATCAATCATGTGCGCACGCCTGGGTGGCGCCCGCTGGACCAGAGCCGCATGACGGACGCATCGACGCCGGGCCGGGGCGCTTCGTCGCATCTGACCGCCGCCGGAGCCGAACCCCGTCACTGGGGAGGCTTTCGCCTGGACCGGCCGCTGATCATGGGCATTCTCAACGTCACACCGGATAGTTTCAGCGACGGCGGACGCCGAACCGATGCGCGGGATGCGATCTCGGCCGGTCTCGCGCTGGCGGCCGACGGCGCGGACATCATCGACGTCGGCGGTGAGAGCACGCGCCCGGGCGCGGCGGCGGTCTCGCCCGAGCAGGAGCAGGATCGCGTGGTCCCGGTCGTCCGCGCCCTGGCCGCCGCGGGTCACTGCGTGTCGGTCGATACCCGTAACGCCTCCACCATGCGCGCGGCGCTCCTGGCGGGGGCGCGGATCATCAACGATGTCTCCGCGCTGGCGCATGATCCGCTTGCGGCCGCCGTGGTCGCGGAATTCGCTTGTCCGGTCGTGCTGATGCATATGCGCGGCACACCCGCGACGATGAACGCCGAGGCGAAATATCAGGACGTGGTCGCCGAGGTGCGGGCGGAAACGGCGCAGCGCGTCGAAGCGGCGATCCGGGCCGGGATCCGAGCGGAACAGATCGCAATCGACCCGGGCATTGGGTTTGCCAAGCTGGCGCCGCACTCGATGGCCGTGCTGCGCGGTCTGCCCGCGTTTATCAGCCTCGGTTACCCGGTGCTGATCGGCGTTTCACGCAAAAGCTTTATCGGTGCGGCCTCGGGCGAACCGGTCGCAGACCGGCGTCTCGGGGGCTCGCTTGCCGCCGGCCTGTTCGCCGCCATGCACGGCGTGTCAATCCTTCGCGTACACGATGTGCGGGAGACGGTACAAGCAATTCGTGTCTGGCAGCTACTGTTTGGATGCGGCACGGTTCCGCTTCCCCAATACCTGGGGTTGCATTAGACGTGCCGCACCAATGACGGACACCGTAATGGACAGAACCAGACGCCTTTTTGGCACGGACGGCATCAGAGGCAGGGCGAACACCGACCCGATGACCGCGGGCATCGCGCTGCGGCTGGGTCAGGCGGCGGGGCTGCTGTTCAGCCGCGGCGAACACCGCCATCGCGTCGTCATCGGCAAGGACACCAGGCTCTCCGGCTATATGCTCGAGCCCGCCCTTACCGCCGGCTTCATCGGCGCCGGCATGGACGTCACACTGCTCGGCCCTTTGCCGACGCCGGCGGTGGCGATGCTGACACGCTCGTTGCGGGCCGATCTCGGGGTGATGATCTCTGCCTCGCACAATGCCTACGAGGACAATGGCATCAAGCTGTTCGGCCCGGATGGCACCAAGCTGTCCGATGAGATGGAACTGGAGATCGAGGCGCTGATGGACAGCGGCTTCGCCGACCGTCTCGCGGAATCTCATCTGCTGGGGCGGGCGGCGCGCCTTGATGACGCGCCGGGGCGATATATCGAGGCGGCGAAGGCCAGTTTCCCGCGTGGTCTGCGGCTCGACGGGCTGCGCATCGTCGTCGACTGCGCCAACGGCGCCGCCTACAAGGTCGCGCCAACGGTGCTGTGGGAACTCGGGGCGACGGTCATCCCGGTCGGGATCGGACCGGATGGTTTCAATATCAACAAAGGGTGCGGCTCGACCGTGCCCGAATTCCTGTGCGCCAAGGTTGTCGAGCACGGTGCCCACCTGGGCATCGCCCTGGATGGCGATGCCGACCGGGTGATCATCGCCGATGAGACCGGCGAGGTCGTGGATGGTGATCAGATTCTGGCACTGATCGCCCAGACCTGGCATGAGGCGGGCACATTGCGCGGCGGCGGCATTGTCGCCACGGTGATGTCCAACCTCGGATTGGAGCGGCATCTGACCAGGCTGGGGCTGCAGCTGCACCGCACGCGGGTGGGTGACCGCTATGTCGCGGAGCATATGCGTGCGGTCGGCATCAACGTGGGTGGTGAGCAGTCGGGGCACCTGATCCTGACCGACTTCGCCACCACCGGCGATGGCCTGCTGGCCGCGCTGCAGGTTCTGGCCGTACTGGTGCAGCAGCATCGGCCCGCCTCCGAGGTCCTGCAGGTGTTTCAGCGTCTGCCGCAGCGCCTGAAGAACGTGCGATTCACCGGGGTCTCACCATTGCGCGCGGAGCCTGTGCAGGCGGCGATACGCGACGCCGAACGTCGCCTGAGCGGCTCCGGTCGGGTGTTGATCCGCGAGAGCGGCACCGAACCGCTGGTCCGCGTGATGGCGGAAGGGGAGGATAGCGCCGTGGTGGCCGAAGTTGTGGATTCGCTGTGTGAGATGATCGCCGAGGTCGCCCGCGTGCGGGAAAACGTGCTGTGATCGTTCGGCCGGCGGACAAATGGATATGACCTCGGCCGACCGCAAGATGGCTTCACGCCCGGGCGCTCAGCCGACCGGTCCATCATTGAATGCGCCGGCAGATGGCGCGCAGGCGTTGTGTGCGGGGCAATCAACCTCCCTGCGGATCGGCATGCGATGCTGCATGCCGGCGATGGTCCAATGACGTCCGGAGTGGCCGCGAAGCCTCAGGCGATAATGAATCCCGAGGCGACCGTGACGCTGTTCATGCAGCCCCGGGTGGTCACGAAGCCCGGAACGATCGTTGACCTCCCGGCCATCGCGACGGCCCGGGCGATCGTGACTCCCGGGGCAATCATGAAACCCCGGACCATGGCGCAATCCCGTGCAGCGGTGAATCTCCGGGCGACCATGAGATCCCAAAGGACCATGACACCCCGGCCGATCACGACGCCCCGGGCGGCGGCGAAATCCCGGGGGATCACGAAATGCCGGGGGGTCAGGAAATCCCGAGCTACGGCGCAATCCCGTGCAGAGGTGAAATTCCACGGGATCATGAAATTCCACGGGATCATGAAATTCCAGGAGATCATGAAAGCTCAGGAGATCATGAAAGCTCAGGGGATCATGAAGGCTCAGGGGATCGCTAAGCCCCGGGCGCCCGTGAAGACCCGCGTGAGCGGTCGCACGCCGTGATGCAGGGCAGGGTGCTCATCATCGCGGGCTCGGATTCCGGCGGCGGGGCCGGAATTCAAGCCGACGTCAAGACCGTCACCGCGCTGGGCGCCTTTGCCGCCACCGCGATCACCGCACTGACGGCGCAGAACACCCTGGGCGTGCACGGGGTGATGCCGGTGCCGCCGGACTTCATCCGCCAGCAGATCGACGTCGTCATGAGCGACATCGGTGCCGACGTCATCAAGATCGGGATGCTCGGCGACATCGCCACCATCGAGACGGTCTGCGCCGCTCTGGCAGACTTCGCGGCGGGCGTGCCGGTCGTGCTCGATCCGGTGATGGTCGCCAAGGGCGGGCATGCGCTGCTGGCCGCGCAGGCAGTGGACAGTCTGCGCCGGCGGTTGCTGCCGCTCGCCGCGGTGATCACCCCGAACCTGCCGGAAGCCGAGGCCCTGACCGGGCTGACCATCCGTTCGGAAGCGGACATGCGGGTCGCGGCCGGGGCGCTGCTGGCGATGGGTGTTCCAGCGGTGCTGCTGAAGGGCGGCCACCTGGAGTCCGATACCGTGGTCGACCTGCTGGCGACCTCAGCCGGCATCGATGCCTTTGCCGCGCCTCGGATCAAGACACGGCACACGCACGGCACGGGATGCACCACTGCCTCCGCGGTCGCGGCCGGACTGGCGCAGGGTCTGTCCTTGCACGAAGCGGTGGTACGTGCGCGCGCCTATGTCAGAGCCGCCATCAGCGGCGCACCGGGGTTCGGCCAGGGCCATGGGCCCCTGGATCACGCGGTCACTGTCGATCCCGGGCGCCTGGCGGGGGCGCTAGACCAGGGTTCGCGGTGATTGGAAACGCGGATGACCGCCCTCTGGGTGATCGCCATGCGGGCAATCGCATACGCAAGTAAGGGACTGGCGCCCTGACCCATTCCCCCCGGTGTCATGACCGGCTGTGTCATCACCGGGCTGCGGCCCCTGCGACCCAGTTCCCCTTGGCGTCACGACCTTCCGGCCAGCATCGCGGCGATGGCGTCCGCCAGCTGTCCGGTCGCCGTGCTCATGGCCGCCACCAGGGCCTGGGTTGTCGCGTCGTTCGGTCGCACCGTGATCGTCACGCCGCGCGCCGCGGTGCGCTTCCCATCGACCGCGATCTGGGCGCTCAGCAGCACGTCCCCGTCATGGTTCAGATCAAGGCGCTGCAGATTGATCTCGACCGTCGCGTCGGGCGTGGTCGAGATCGCGCCGCTGTCGCCATAGACCGTGCTGCCGGGCAGGCGCTGGTTCAGTTCTTCCGTCAGGATGCGCCCCATGAGGGTGTCGAGCGGCTCGCCCCACCATTCGTTGGCCAGCACGTCCATGCGATAGCCCTCGGACGACCGCACGATCTGCGACCGCTCCAGATAGTGGGCGATGGCGACGGCGCGCAGCGCGATGACCCGAGGCGCTCCGGCATGGGTCGCCCCCGGCACCGGGGCCAGCACGTACAGCGTCGGGTTCGGCGAAGTGCATGCAGCCGCCAACGCGACCAGCCCCAGCAGTGCAAGTCGTCTCGAAAGCCTCATGGAACGTCCCCAAGTCATTGCGGCCCTTGATCGGCTGGGGCCGATGGCTGGGCGCGGGTGACATAACCAAGCCCGTGTGCACCAACCGTCGCCGACGGATCGGCATCGGCGGCTCCGGCCATCGGATCGGCATCGGCGGCCCACGCCGTGGGATCCCGATGGCCGGCCGGCATCGCGCGGTGGCCCCCGGCGCGGCATGCGACGCCAACAAGGCCGGCGTCAGCCCGGACGTCCGCGGAGGTTTTCGGCGGCGCATGCAACGATGCTTTCGGTGACGGGTCCGACACAGCCTCGGTCATTGAACCCCCTGGTCGGTGCGCCCGCGGATCAGCGCCTCCGGGTGGCGGGCCAGCAGATCGGCCAGCACCCGGATCGATCGAGCGGCGTCGGCCAGCTGGCTCATCATCCGGCTGACATCGCGGTTAAAACGCGAGTCGCCGCCGTAGCCGGCGTCCAGCGACGTGATCAGCCTGTCGGTGCGCTGGACCGTGTGTTCCAGGTTGTCGGCGATCGCCGGCAGGCGCTGCATTGCCGGGGTGAGGCCATGATTGAGGTTATCGACCAGCGTCCTGGTGCTGGCCAGCGTGGTGCGCAGGTCCCCGACGGCCTCGGTCAGCTGCTTGTCGTTGACCAGCGTGTTCACGCCGGCCAGGGTCTGGTCCAGGTTCCTGCCGATGGACTCGAACGGAATGTCACTCAGCCGGTTGACCAGGTTGCTGGCCGCGGTGGCGACGTCGTCGGCGCTGCCGCCCATGGTCGGGATGACATAGGCGTCGCCCTGCTTGCTCAGCTCGCCGGCGCCGGCGTTCTTGTACATGTCCATTGCCAGCTGCTTCTGGCCCGTCAGAATGCTGCTGGTCTCCAGTTTCACCCGCAGCCCGCGCCGCACCAGATCCTGCATCCGCATGTCGAGGCCGCCCGCCGTCGGCAGGTCCAGCATCGAGATCCGCTCCGGCTCCAAGGTGAAGTGAACCGGCACCAGGACGTTATCGAGGGTTCGGTCGTAGACCAGCGATACACTCGAAACTTCGCCGATCTTCAGGCCCCGCAGGGTGACTTCCGCTCCCGGCGCCAGACCGGCGACCGAACTGGTGAAGTTGGCGACGAACGGCACGCTGCGCTTGAAGGTCGAGGCGTCCGCCGCGTCCTTGTCGTCGTACAGCGTGAACGTGTGATCGGTCTCGCTCTCGGCGGTGATGGCGGGGGCGTCGGGTGTTTCGAAGGCGATACCCCCGAGGATTACCGCGTGCAGCGACTGCACCTGCAGTTGCAGCCCGTTCGGGCCAAACTGCACCTTGGCGCCGGATGCGTTCCAGAAGCGCGAGTTGTCGTGGATGTATTTGTCGAATGGCTCGCGCACGAAGGCGTGGATCGTGATATCCCGCGCCATTTCGCCCACGTCCCAGCCAAGCACCTCCCCGACTTCGAGATCGCGGAACATGATGGGCGAGCCGAGGTTGAGCGAACCGATGCGCTTGGCGGTTAGCAGAAACGTCCGGCCCGGCACGTCCGACTGCAGGACCGGGGGGTTCTCCAGGCCGACGAAGTCGTTCTTCGCTTCGCCGCCGTCCGCGGCGGGCAGCAGATCGATATACGAGCCGGAAAACAGGGTCTGCAGGCCGCTGATGGCACCGGCGAAAAAGCGCGGCCGCACCACCCAGAACTGGGCCTTGTCGGTCAGCAGCGGCTCAGCCTCACGGTTCATTCGGACCGTCACCTGCACGCGTTTCAGGTCGGGGGTGAGGCCGATGCGCTGCACGACGCCCATATCGACGTCCTTGTGCTTGACGTGCGACTGGTTCGCCTGCAGGCCCTCGGCGGTCTCGAACGTGATGGTGATCAGGGGGCCGCGCTGGGACAGCGTTGACCAGGCCAGCCAGCCGCCGATCAGCACCGTCACCACAGGGATGGCCCAGATCAGCGGCAGCCGCCGTTTGTGATCGATCGCGGATCGCACGACGGCGGTGGGGTGCCGGTCGCTCATGCCGTTCCCGCCTGGACCGCCCCGATCTCGCCCGCCCCCACCTGGGCCGCCCCAATCTGGACCGCCCCGATTTGGACCGCCCCGATCTGGGCCAGCCCGACCCTGGCCACCCCCGGTTGGCCTATCCCCGGTCGGCCTGTCCCCGGTCGGCCTGTCCCCGGTCGGCCCGTCCCGGGCTCGGCCGGCCCCGCCGCTGCGCCTTGACGCGATCCCGGTGGTTCCGGTGTCGGCCGGTTCGCTTCGGCCCGGGCTCGGGCGCTGTCCCACATCAGACGTGGATCGAAGCTGTGCGCGGCCAGCATGGTCAGGATGACGACGGCCGCGAACGCGATCGCTCCGGGACCGGGGTAGACGGTCGCGAGCTGTCCGAACTGGACCAGGGCGACCAGGATCGACTCCATGAAGATATCGATCATCGACCAGCGGCCGATGGCATCGACGACGCGATACAGGATGGTGCGGTCATGCAGCGCCCAGCTTGACCCGGCGTGGGTCGAGATCAGCAGGATCGCCAGGCCGACCAGCTTGAGCACCGGGACTGCGACACTGGCGAAGAACACCAGCGCGGCCAACGGCCACATCCCCAGTTCCAGCAGTTCCTGCACGCCGCCGAAGATGGTGCTCGGCTGACCGGCACCCAGCCGGACGACGGTCAGCACCGGATAGAGGTTGGCCGGGATGTACAGAACCGTCGCCGCGATGGCGAACGCCCAGGTGCGCTGGATCGAGCCGGGCTTGCGGACATGCAGCCGGAA
>DASWON010000516.1:0-29642 GCA_036398735.1 Rhodopila sp. | reverse complement strand
CGATCCCGCGGTTGGCGTATTCGGTTTACTCCTACGCAAAACTACGTACTGGCGGCATCCCCATCGCTGACCGGATCCAAAATCGATCTGATGTTCTCCATCAGAATGTCATCAAGCAGGGGCTTCTCGAGAACCTTCCGGACGCCCACGGCATCAGCGCGCTCGCGGACTCTCGGGGTGGCATGGCTTGTCAGCATGATCGCCGGCAGGTGGATGTCGCGCGACCGGAGGTCGGTCAGAAGTGTAAAGCCATCGGAATGACGCATCCGGTCACCCAGGATGACACACACAGCGCGCCCCAGATCGGGATCGGCCAGAAGCGCGGCGCCACCACTGTGGACGTGGACACAAAGCCCCTCCAACCGCAGCGCGAACTGCAGTGCGTCCCGAACTGCCTGGTCGTCATCCACAATAACCACGAGTTTCCGCCCGTCTGCCATCCCTGCACTCCAATGCCCTACGAAGGTCGCCTGATTTCGCGGACACGAGCGGAAAGTAACGGAAGCTGACCCTATGATGCCTTGATCTGTATCAACCCTTGGCGCCGACGACAAACACCATCCGTACCAGGTCCGCGACGCTGTGCGCACCCATACGGGTCATCAGGTTGGCTCGGTGGACCTCAACCGTGCGCGCGCTGATCTTCAGGTCGTAAGCGATCGTCTTGTTGGGCAGCCCGGCGATCAATCCATCCAGCACCTCGCGCTCACGCGGCGACAGGCTGGCGAGCCGCTCTTTGATCTCGGCGATTTCTTCGCCGCGTCTCGTATCACGCGCGTGACGATCGATCGCGACCCGGATGGCGGACAAAAGTGACTCGTCATTGAACGGCTTTTCTATGAAATCGACCGCGCCCGCCTTCATCGCCTCCACCGCCAGCGGCACGTCCCCATGACCTGTCATGACAACCACCGGGACCGGGATGCCCCGCGCCTTTAGCTCACGCTGCAAAGCGAGACCGTCCATCCCCGGCATCCGGACATCGGTCACAACGCAGCCCGGCTGCATGGATGGCAATGCGCTCAGGAACGCGACGGCGGACTCGTACACCCGGACGGCGAAGCCGGACGTGGTCAGCAGAAAAGCGACCGCCTGGCGGACCCCTTCGTCGTCGTCGATCAGGTGGACCACGGCGTCAGTCGCCATCCGACAGCTCCTCCTTGCTCAGTGCCCTGAGGGTCAGGCCGAAAATCGTCCCGCCGCGCGGGTTCGGTGTCGCCCACAGGCGGCCGCCATGCGCTTCGATGATGGTGCGTGAGATCGACAGGCCTACGCCCATGCCGTGCGGCTTGCTGGTGACGAACGGTTGGAACAACTGCTCGGCGATCTCCGGTGCGATGCCCGGCCCGGTGTCGGCTATGCATATTTCGACCATGCCGTCCGGCTGTTCCGATGTCGAGATATGCAGTTCGCGCCGGGTGACCTCCTGCATCGCCTCGATCGCGTTGCGCACCAGGTTCAAGATGACCTGCTGGATCTGGATCTTATCGGCCAGCACGAAGGTCGCGCGTGGATCAAAATTGAACGTGACCTGGACCCCGGCTTCCTTGATCCCCACCAAAGCCAGGGCGCTGGCTTCTTCGATCAGTCTCGTCAAGTCCTCGACCTGCCGCTCGCTCTCCCCCCGGGCGACGAACAGGCGCATCCGGCGGATGATCTGCCCGGCCCGCAACGCCTGCTCCGCCGCTCGGTCAATGGCATCGCGCAGCATCAGCTGATGCACAGTCTCGGTGCCGTCCAGCAGACGGCGGCAGCCGTTCAGATAGCTGGCAACGGCGGTCAGCGGCTGGTTCAGTTCGTGCGCCAGGGTTGAAGCCATCTCGCCCATCGCGGTGAAGCGCGACATATGGATCAATTCGGATTGCAGGTCCTGCAGCCGTTGCTGCGTTTCCTGCCTTTCCGTCAAGTCGCGAACGAAGCCGGTGAAGGCGTGACGGTTGCCCAGCATCATCTCGCCGACCGCCAGTTCCATCGGAAAGGTGGATCCGTCCTTGCGCAATCCGGTTACAATCCGGCCGCGTCCGATCACCCGCTTCTGGCCGGTTGCGAAATAGCGCTCCAGATACATGTCATGCTGTTCCCGGTAAGGTGAGGGCATCAGCATGCTGACGTTCTGGCCGACGGCTTCCTCGACCGTATAGCCGAACAGACGTTCCGCGGCGGCGCTGAAAGAGCGCATGATGCCCGCGCTGTCGATCGCGATGATCGCGTCGGGGATCGTCTCGAGAACCGAGCGCAGATGCGCCTCACGCTCCTGCAGCTCGATCAGCGCGCGCTTCGTCCCGGTGACGTCGCGGGCCACCTTTGAGGCTCCCGCCAGGCGCCCGGCACCATCCCATATGGGTGATATGGTCAGCGAAACGTCGATGATCGCTCCATCCTTGCGACGCCGCCGCGTTTCATAGTGTTCAACCCGGGCCCCGGCGCCGATCCGCTGAAAAACCTCGGCCATCTCGTCTTCCTGTCCGGGGGGCAACAGGAGTGAGATCGGCTTGCCGATGATTTCGGCCGCGGCGTATCCGAAGATTGCTTCGGCACCGCTGTTCCAGTCCGTTACAATGCCGTCCAGAGTCTTGCCGATGATTGCGTCGTCGGACGATGTGACGATCGCCGCCAGGCGGCTGGCCATCTCCTCGGCGGTGGAGCGTCGGCTGGACTCGATCAGAATTCCGCTCACCTCGGCGGGGCCGCCCTCGTTGGCGGAGAGCCGGCCGCGAACCCTGACCCGACGCTCCAGGCTTGCCGTCCGAACCACAAAATCGAAAGACCCTCTCGCCGCGACGCTCTGTTTCAGCGTCTCATCCGCCACTCCACGGTCGTCCGGATGAAACAGCGCGAGGAGGTCCGTATAGAGAAATGATCGACCGGGGGGAGAACCGAGGAGAACGGCCGCCTTGGACGACAAGAGAATGGCGTCCGTGGCCAGATCCCATCGCCACACGCCGACATCCGCAGCCTCCAGCGCCCGGCGGACGTCATCGGCATCGCCCGTTACAGCCTCCTCAGGATGGTCGGTATCACTGAACATGAGAGGGTCGCGCCCGGGATCCTGATCTGAAGCCACTACCATACCCGCTCTGGCGCCGTGTCGCCATCGGGGGTGTCGCGTTGACTTGAATCAATGTGTCCCCACGCCCCCATCTGCATAAAACACGCTAGGAAAACAGCAACAAGGAGGGTGCGATGAGCCTTCGGGATCTGACGGTCTTGCTCGACGGATCGGAACGTGACAGCGTCAAACTGAGTGTGGCAGTGCAACTGGCGCATCAGCACGGCGCGCACCTGACCGGGCTGTGTCCACTGGAACTGCTGCTGCCCGGCGACGTGGCATTCGCCCTCGGTGGTTATCCCGATCTCTGGGCGCTGCCGGAGTTTGGCAAGCAGATCGAAGGCCAGGCCAGAACGAAGGCCGCGGTCATCGAGCGTGACTTCCGTGAGTTGCTGCGACGCGAGGGTCTTGCCGGGGACTGGGCGCTCGAAACCGGGCCGCTCGTCCAGAGCGTCGTGCACCGTGCCCATACCACGGACCTCGTGGTCGCAGGCCAGGTCGATCCCGATAACCCGCTGCCGGAATCGGCTCGGACCCTGGTCGAGGATCTGCTGATGTCGGCCGGCCGGCCGCTGCTTCTGATCCCCTATGCCGGCAAGTTCCAGTTGGTTGGAACCAATACTCTGGTCGGCTGGACCCCCACGCGAGAGGCGGCGCGGGCAGTCCACGACATGCTGCGCCTGCTTGCTCCCGCGGCGCGCGTTACCGTGCTGATGGTCGAAAACGCCAAACCGCGGCCCGACATCAAGGTGCTGCCGACCGCAGATATCGCTGAACATCTGGCACGCCACGGCCTGGAGGTCTCCGCCGCACGAACCGTGGTATCCGATGGCCTCTCCCCTGCCGACGCGCTGCTTGACTACGCGTCCGACATCAGTGCCGATCTGCTGGTGGTGGGTGGTTACGGCCACTCGCGGACGCGGGAGATGATTCTGGGCGGGGTCACGCGCGACCTGCTGCAGCACATGACCGTGCCGGTCCTGATGTCGCACTGACGACGCCCTCCCGCTGACTAGCCGTTGCCGTCGAGCGGGCCGCGCAACGCGGGCGTCGAGCACGGCGCAGCGCGCATCGAACAGACGACAGGGGGGCAAGGCCTTTCGGCACGGCAGAAGCGTAGATCCTTCCGGGGCGCATTAGAGCCATCCGCCTGCCTAGCATGGCACAGAAATTGCCTTCTGCATTGCCGAAGACGGCAGGAGAAGCAATCGTGCGGACGATAATCGGCGAGCGTCTCGGTCCGGGCGGGCCAGTGTGAACTCGATCGCCGAGGCCAACGCCGATCCGGTGTCGGCGCATGGCAGCCCGTCAGACCAGCCACCGGTCGTGTCCGTCGATCGCGTGGCGGTCGTCTACAAATCCCGTGACAGCATATTCCGAGCGCTGTCGGACGTCTCATTGCACGTCGAGAGAGGTGAATTCATTTCTCTGATCGGCCCCTCGGGCTGCGGCAAGACGACGTTGTTGCGGCTGATCGCCGACCTCGCCCAGCCCACATCCGGTGAGTTGCGCGTCAACGGCGGGACGCCGTACCAGGCCCGTTGCGACCGGTCGTATGGCTACGTGTTCCAGTCGCCCGCATTGTACCCTTGGCGGTCGGCGCGCAGCAACGTGATGCTGCCGCTGGAGATCATCGGCCTCAGCGCCGCCGAACGCCGCACCCGCGCCGACGCGGCACTGGCGGCGGTGGGTCTTGCGGAAGCCTCCGGACGCTATCCGTGGCAACTGTCGGGAGGGATGCAGCAGCGCGTCTCCATCGCCCGCGCGCTGAGCCTGCAGCCGGACCTGTTGCTGATGGACGAGCCGTTCGGCGCGCTGGATGAAATCACCCGCGACAAGCTGAACCTGCATCTGACCGATCTGTGGCGTGAACGGAACCTCACGGTGATCTTCGTCACGCATTCGATCCCCGAGGCGGTGTTTCTGTCCACCCGGGTCGTTGCCATGTCCGCCAACCCTGGCCGCATCAGCCGGGTGATCGAATGCCCCTTCCCTCAGCGCCGTACGCTCGATCTGCGTAACACCCGACAGTTTCTCGATATCTCGCAGGACGTGCGCGATGCTCTGAGCGACGCTTACGCCGATGAGTGATGTCGCCTCCCGAGGTGGTTTCGGCGTCACGACATTCCGCCATGCGCGCTGGACGGCGCTGCCGGGATGGCTGCGCCAGGCGGCGTCGGTCGGCGCAATATTGTGCATGATGCTTGCCGTGTGGTCGATCGCGGCCACGCTGGTCAATCCGGCGCCGGATGACCCGGAACCGGGATGGCTGCCGGCGAACTGGTGGAACGATCGGCCGGTATTGCCCTCTCCCCCGCAGGTGCTGATCGCGACGTGGAACGGCCTGTTCGGTTATCCGGTCAGCAGCCCGCGCAGCCTCATCTACCACGCCGTCGTCACGTTGGATGCCGCGTTGACGGGTTTCGCGCTGGCCATCGCCGTCGGCATCGCGCTGGCAACCGCCATCGTACACTCGAAACTTCTCGACCGGGGCTTGCTGCCGTGGGTGATCGTGTCGCAGTCGATCCCGGTGCTGGCGACCGCGCCGATGATCGTTGTCGTGCTGGGACATGCCGGGTTCAGCGGGTTGCTGCCCAAGGCGGTCATATCGGCGTCGCTGGCCTTCTTTCCGGTCACCATCGGCATGTGCAAAGGGCTGCGCGCGGCGGGTTCGGCGCAGATGGAGCTGCTGCGCACCTACAATGCCTCGCGTGCCCAGGTATTTTGGAAACTGCGCTGGCCGGCTTCCATTCCGTACCTGTTCCCGTCGCTCAAGGTGGCTCTCGCACTTTCGATCACCGGCGCGATCGTCGGTGAGTTGCCCACCGGTGCGACGGCGGGTCTCGGCGCCCGTCTGCTGATCGCCTCCTACAACGGGCTGATGCTGCTGATGTGGGCGACCCTGATCGTCGCTTCGCTGCTGGCTGGCCTGTCGGTCGGCGTGCTGACCCTGATCGAGCGTGCCCTGCCGCGCTTCCGGGCATCGCAATGACCACGCTGGCCAGATGACCGGCGCGGTCAGACAGCAGGCGCTGGCGGGAACCATGGCCGTCCTCGCCGGCATCGCCGCACTGGCGCTGCTAAGCAACGCTGCGACGGTCGCGCTCGCCCTCGCCGCGATTTGTGCCGCCGGCGGCTGCTTTGCGCTGGCCGGCCTTGCCGAGGACGAGGGCCGCGCCGCCGTGGTGCTGACGCCGGCGCTGTTTGCCGCCCTCGTGCTGTTCCTCTGGGAGGTTCTCACACGCGGCTTCGACATCCCGATGATCCTGCTGCCGGCGCCCAGCGCCATCGGTTCGGCGTTCTGGGACACGCTGCCCGACCTCAAGCTGGATGTGCAGCAGACTGTCCTCTACGCTGCGATCCCAGGGTTCCTCGCCGGCACAATCCT
The DNA here is from genome assembly GCA_036398735.1 of Rhodopila sp. Lineage (GTDB taxonomy): Bacteria > Pseudomonadota > Alphaproteobacteria > Acetobacterales > Acetobacteraceae > Rhodopila. Next base: position 23,205 of record DASWON010000516.1, on the reverse strand, counting down.
AGGATTCCTGGCCGGCGTCGCGGTGGATCGTTCGCCGTTCCTGCAACAAGGGTTGCTGCCGCTCAGCAATTTCGCCAGCGTCATTCCGATCGTCGGCGTCGCTCCGATCATGATCATGTGGTTCGGTTTCGACTGGCAGTCCAAGGCAGCTGTGGTCGTGCTGATCACCTTCTTTCCAGCCTTCGTCAACATGGTTGCCGGACTGCAGCAGGCCTCGAAGATCGAGCGGGACCTGATGACCTCCTACGCCGCGACGTACTGGCAGACCATGTGGAAACTGCGCCTGCCCGCCGCGCTGCCGTTTCTGTTCGCCGCACTGAAGATCAACGCATCGCTGGCGCTGATCGGCGCCATTGTCGCCGAGTTCTTTGGCACCCCGGTGCACGGGATCGGCTTCCGCATCTCCGCGGAGATCGGCCACCTTGCCCTCGACCGCGTCTGGGCCGCCATCCTCGTCGCGGCGCTGGTCGGTTCAATCAGCTACGCACTGCTGGCAATGGCGGAGCGCGCGGCGACGTTCTGGCATCCCTCGCAACTGACCGGCCGGAGCAGGCCGAAATCCTGAAGGAGATCCGTGTGCTGAACAAAACCCGGCTGCGTAAGCTTTTCAGATCGGGGGGAGCGGCGATGCTGGTCGCAGCTCTGGCCGTGACCTCGACGGCGGCTCATGCGCTCGATACGACGTCGATCCAGTTGAAGTGGGTGTACCAGGCGCAGTTCGCGGGCTACATCGTCGCCCAGAACAAGGGCTACTACAAGGCCCACGGGCTGGACGTGACCATCAAGCCGGGCGGGCCGGATCTGGCGCCGCCGCAGGTGATCGCGGGCGGCGGGGTCGACTTCGCGGTCGACTGGCTCCCCAGCGCGCTGTCGGCCCGCGAAAAGGGCGTGCCGATGGTCAATATCGCGCAGTTCTTCACGCGGGCCGGTGGGTTGATCACCTGCTGGAAAGTGCCCGGCAAGACCAAGCCCGAGGAATACTTCAAGGGCAAGACGGTCGGCGTCGCGTTCGGCGGCAACGAATACCCGTTCCTCGCGTTCGCGTCACATCTCAAGCTGACGACCTCAGGCGCCAATCCGGACGTCAAGATCATCAAGCTGGGCTTCAACGTCGATCCGCTGCTGCAGCATCAGGCAGACTGTATCGCGACGCAGATCTACAATGAATATTACCAGATCCTGGACGCCGGGACTAAGCCCGAACAGCTGATCACGTTCGCCTATGCGGACTACAAGGTCGATACGCTGGAGGATGGCCTGTACGCGCTGCAGCCGAAGCTGGCAGACCCGGCCTTCGCGGCCAAGGCGGCGAAGTTTCTGGCCGCCTCGGTCGAGGGCTGGAAATATGCCATTGCCCATCCGGAAGAAGCCGCCAAGATCATCGTCGACAACGATCCGGCGGGCGTCGCGGTCTACAAGATCCAGCTGCGGCAGATGAAGGAGATCGCCAAGCTGGTCGGCACCGGCGGCAAGGGCGTCGGCTACCTTGATCCCGCCGAATTCGACCAGACCGTCAACATCCTGCTCACCGGCGGTTCCACCCCCATCATCACCAAGAAGCCTGAAGCCGCCTGGACCCACGCCGTATGGGACCAGGCCGAGACGGCATCGAAGTGAAATCTGGATTGGATCTGACGTGAGTGCTTTGATCGCTTCGCCCGCAATAGACGTGCATTCGCACGTCTATCCCGGCCGTTATGTTTCCCTGCTGCGGGCGCGCGACGCCGTCCCCAGGATTGTCACCCGCGCCGGCCAGGACCGCATGCTGATCCTGCCGGGAGAGGACGCCGACGCCAGCACGTCGGTCGGACGCCCGATCGGCAGCGAATACTGGGACGGCGCCCGCAAGGTCGCGTTCATGGACCGGCATGGCATTGCCGTGTCGGTCATCAGTCCGGCCAATCCCTGGCTGGATTTCCTGGACGACGCCGGGCCCGTCGCCACCGAAATCAACGAGGACATGGAGGCCCTGTGCGCGGCCAGCCGAGGCCGCCTGTACGGCCTCGGCCTGCTACCCACGCGCGATCCGGCGGCCGCGGCGCTCGAACTCGGGCGGATCGCTCGGCTGCCGCATCTGCGCGGCGCGGTCATCGGAACGACCGGCGCTGGAAAAGGTCTTGATGACCCGGCACTCGACCCGGTCTGGGCAGCGGCGGAGCGGGAGAAACTGATGATCTTCGTGCATCCGCACTACGGTCTCGGCAACGAAGCGCTGACCGGCTACGGCCATGCAACGATGCTGGCACTGGGCTTCCCGTTCGAGACGACGGCTGCGATCACCCGTCTGATCCTCGGCGGCGCGCTTGACCGGTTTCCCGGGCTGCGGCTGATGATCGCCCACGCCGGAGGGGTCCTGCCCTATCTGGCCGGGCGGCTCGATGCCTGCGTCGCGGGTGACGCGCACTCGCCGGTCCGGCTACGCCATGAACCGAGCGCCTATCTCCGCAGCCTGTATTTCGATGCGATCGGCTATCAGGCGCCGACGCTGACGCTGCTGATCTCGCTGGTAGGCGCGGACCGGATCATGTTCGGGACCGATCATCCGTTCTTTCCGCCGCATGTTGCGAACGCAGACCTCGAGACCACCGAATGGCACAGCCCGAAGGTGCATCGCACCGTACTGTCGGAACTGGGACCGCAGGCGGAGGCCACGATCCTGCGCGGCAGTGCGATGGCGGCACTGAACATCGCTCTGCCGGGCTGAAGCCGCGGGCGGCGTGAGCGTTCGGCGACAATGCAGGCCATCCGGCGCGGCCGGCTGACCAGGGGAGACATAGGGATGCAACGGAGGCTGGAGGTTGCGGGCGGTGGGATCGCGGGCCTGACGGCCGGCCTCGCTTTCGCCCGCAAGGGCTGGTCGGTGCGAGTCCACGAACAGGACGATCAGCTCCGCATCCCCGGTGCCGGCATCTACATCTGGGAGAATGGGCTGCGGGTGTTGGAAACCCTCGGCGTGCTCGAGGCCGTGAGCACCGGCGCAATCCCGGCGACGCGGCACGAAAAGCGCGACCACGACGGGCGAGTGCTCGCGTCCGCCGGCTTTTCGCCGGAGAGCCGGCTGATCGTTCCGCTCCGCCGTACGCTGCTGACGGCACTGGCCGATGCATTGATCGCGGCCGGCGGGGAGATCGCGTTCGGTTCGCGACCGATCGGCGCAACAGCCGGCGGGCGGTTGATATTCGCCGACGGCAGCTCCGAGCAGGCCGATCTCGTGATCGGCGCGGACGGGATCAATTCGCGGGTTCGCGACTCTCTGGACCTGTTGGCCTGGCGTCGGCCGGCACGACAGTTCGGCTACCGCATCATGATTCCGCGCCGGCCGGGCGAACTCGAGACCGCGACCGGACGTGCGCACTGCGAGAACTGGAACGGCTCCCGTCGGCTGCTCTACGCGCCTTGCACCGCGGACGAGGCGAATGTGCAACTCACCTCCGTCGCAGGTGATCCGCGCGGGAACAGCGTGCCGGTCGACCGGGCCTTGTGGCACAGCCTGTTCCCCCATCTCGGCTGGATCATCGACCGCATTCGCGATGACGGGCGCGGCGACTGGTTTGAGACCCTGAGACTGCACGACTGGTCGAAAGGCCGCGTCGCAATCATCGGCGATGCCGCCAGCGCACAGCCGCCGTTCCTCGGCCAGGGCGGCGGCTGCTCGATGATGTCGGCGCTTTCACTCGCCAGCATGGTGGACCGCGAAGGCGACGTCCTGCGCGGCATCGACGCCTGGAAGCGTCGGGAACGCCGGTTTACCGAATGGGTGCAGACCGTGGCATGGTGGTACGGCCAGCTCGCGTTCATGCCGGCTTCGATTCGCAACGCAACGTTCCGGCTGATCGATGTCAGTCCAAAACTGAAACGGCGCACCGTCGCCGTAGCCGCCATGCGTATCCCGACCGGAACCGAGGGTACCGCACGCGCAGGTCGCGCGGCGTGGCAACCGTTGCCCGACGCCGCGGAGCGTGCCGTGGGCATTCATTCTGATATGGAGACGACACCATGATGACGGAGCAGACGCGACTGCTGGAGAACTGGCAGCGCGTCCTGGCGCTGAGCGCGCTGCAACCCGACGAAAACGTTGTCATCCTGGATGGGTGGGACCGTCCACGCCGATACAAGATTGTCGCGGCTCTGGCATGCGAGCAAATGGGCGCGTCCGTGTTGTACGTGGAAGTTCCGGACCCCAATCGCCTGCCGGGTTCCCTCGTGCCTCTGCTGGAGAAGGCGGACCTCATCATCGACCTGGTCTTTGTGCATGACAGCCGTATCCACGCCGTTCGGGAGACCGGCACGCGCGTCCTGCTGGTGCTGGAGCCGCCGGAGATCCTCGACCGGCTGGTTCCGACGCCGGCCGACAAGGCGGCCGCATTGCATGCCGTCGAACGCATTCGTGGCGCGCGGCAGATGCACGTGACGTCGCAGGCGGGCACCGATCTGCGCTTTGATATCGGTCAGTATCGCGTCAACTGCCAGTACGGTTACGCCGACACGCCGGGTCGGTGGGATCAATGGCCCGGAGCCTTCGTCTCGACCTTTGCCAACGACGGCAGCGGCGACGGCCGCGTCGTGTTCGACCGAGGCGATATGATGTTTCCGTTTCATCGTTACTTCAACGACCGCGTGGAGCTGGAAATCGAGAGCGGCTGGATCCGCCATATCGCCGGTGGTTACGAGGCCGACCTGCTGCGCAGCTACCTGGACCGGTACGAGTCACCCGACGTCTATGCCCTGTCGCACCTCGGCTGGGGCCTGAGCCGCAACGCCCGCTGGGAAGCGCTCGGGCAATATCCGCCCAACACCATCGAGGGCCAGGATGGCCGCGCCTTCGCCGGAAACTTTCTGTTCTCAACCGGTCCAAACGCCAGCGGAGGGGGCAACCGCAAGACTGCCTGCCATGTCGACATGCCGATGCGCAACTGCACTGTGCGGCTCGACGGCACGCCGGTTGTCATCGACGGCAAACTGGTCGAACAGGTGCCGCCGGCACCGGTGCCGGCGTGACACCGGCGGAACAGGCGCTTGGCGCCCAGGCCAGGGCTGAACGCGCCGCCCTGGCCTATCCCGACCGAGCATGGGTCAAGCCCGTTACGGTCGAGGGGCAGGCGTGCTCCGATGTGCTGGTGGTTGGCGGCGGCCAGTCAGGACTGGCGATCGCGCACGGGCTCCGGCGCGACGGTGTGCATAACGTTGCGGTTCTGGACGCACGCCCGGCCGGTCAGGAAGGTGTGTGGGAACATTTCGCGCGCATGACGGAACTGCGCACCCCCAAGCTGCAGAACGGGATCGAGTTCGGCCAGCCCAGCCTGTCGGTGCGGGCATGGTACCAGGCTCGGTATGGCGAGGCTGCCTGGGAACAGATCATCCGCATCCCGCGACGGGACTGGATGGCGTATCTGCGATGGTACCGTTGGGTGCTGGACCTGCCGGTTGAAAACGACGTCACGGTCACGGACATTGGTCCCGGGCCGCGTGACGGCGTCCTGGCGGTGGAGACCTCGCAAGGAACCCGCCTCGCCCGCTCGGTCGTGCTGGCGACCGGATTCGAGGGTGGTGGCACCTGGCGGGTCCCTGACGTCGTTACGTCGGCGCTACCCCCCGATCGGTATGACCACGCGTGCACCCCGATCGACTTCGGGCGTTTCCGCGGCAAGCCGATCGGCATCCTGGGACACGGCGCCTCCGCGTTCGATGCGGCGGTCGTTGCGCTACGGAGCGGCGCGGCCTCGGTCGATCTGTGCTTCCGGCGTCCCAGCCTGCCGGTGGTCAATCCGCATCGACACCTGGACTCGGCTGGCATCATGGCGCACTGGCCTGCGCTGAGCGATCGGGTCCGCTGGAATATCGCTCGGCACATGCGGCTGTTCGACCAGCCCCCCGGCGTTGCCAGTTTCCATGCCGCCATCGCCCTGCCCGGCTTCCAGATGCACGCCGCGAGCCCGTGGGAGGAGGTGTCGTTTGACGGACCCGGCATCCGCGTGGCGACGCCGCGACAGGTGTTCCATTTCGATCATGTGATCTGTGCGACCGGCTATGCACTGGATCTGTCCGTTCGCCCGGAACTGCGCCGCCTTGTGCGCGGCATCACGCTGTGGCGTGACCGGTTCGATCCACCCCCGGAAGAGGCCCATCCGGACCTCGGTGCGTTTCCGTATCTTGGCGAGGGTTACGAACTGCTGCCGCGTGACCCGCGGGACGGCTGGATGTCACGTGTTCACGCCTTCAACTTCGGGGCTTTCGTCAGCATGGGGCCGCACTCGACCTCGATCAGCGGGCACAAATATGCTTTGCCGCGTCTCTTGCGCGCCCTGCAGCGACGGCTGCTGCTGGAGCAGGAGGACGGCGTGCTCGCCGCGCTGGGCGCTTACGATGAACTGGACCTGGTGATCCCTCCGGACCTGCTCACGGAGGGGACATCGTTGCTCGAGGCAAGATCCGTGTAGGGCCCCTGCTCGAAAGTTCATCGTGCCGGGGATCCACCTCCGGCGAACTTTCGGACCGATAAGGGTACTGGCAAACAAGGGTACTGGCGAACCACTGTTTGACTGTGATTGATGGCGCTGACGCCCGCTTTGGAGCGGATCCAAAGCATGGCGGGCTGCCACGCTGGTATGAGAACTCAAGTTCCTGACTGAGCACTTCTGGGAGAACATGGATGACTGATGTTCGCGACCTTAGGGTGGAGGACCTCTCGCCGGAGGCGTTCGCGCCGTACGGCACCATCATTCCGCCCATGGAAGACGGCACGCCGTTCGGTGCACAGGACGCCGTCCTGCAGCTTGGTGCCGGCACACCGCGCTTCTATGCGATGCGCCTGCCCAATCGCGGCCTGGTCATCAGCCGCATCACCCGGCATCGCCAGGTCACTCAGGTTCTCGGGTCGGCTGGTGGGCAACCTTGGCTGCTGGCCGTTGCCCCGCCGCCCGCCGAAGACGTCGCGGAAGCCGAACCGGGCCTGGAGGAGATCCGCGCGTTCCGTATCCCGGGCGATGCCGCGATCATGCTGTTGCGCGGTGCGTGGCACGCTGGGCCATTGTTCGAGACACCTGAGGCAAGTTTCTTCAATCTGGAACTCAGCGATACCAACCTGACGGATCACTGGAGCTGCGATCTGGCGAAACGTTACGGCGTGGCGCTGCGGCTGCTGCCCGGGGCTCATGGCGAAGGCGCCTAGCAGCGGCTCATCGCCGGATCACCAGCCCGCCGGTATTTCGTTCCTTTCGCCCCCAGCCGCCACGTCAACCCTGCGCGCAGGCCGACCGATTAACGAAGCGCCTACAGCTCGACCACCACGTAGCTCTCTTCCACCGTTACCTGCACCGACTCAGCGACGAACGGCCCCTCGACCAGCGTCTTGCCCGGCTCCACCGCGACATCGAACGCGCGCGCCTGGACGCTGTTGGGATCGCACAGCGACTGGCCGGTGCGAATGTCGAACTCCCAGCAATGCCAGGGGCAGCGGATCATTTCGCCCGGCCGGGTCAACTGGTACTCGCCGGGCAGCGGCGCCACCAGCCGGCTGACGATCTCGCCCCGGCACAGCGGCGCGCCCTGGTGGGGACAGCGGTTGATCAGGCCGAAGAAGTCGTTGCCCACCTTGAAGATGCCGATCTCGCGGCCCCGCACAGTGACGAGCTTACAGGATCCAGCCTCGATTTCCTCGGCCTTGGCAACGACGTAACGACCCATCGGGCGGCCCATCCAGTCAGTCGAGGTTGTACAAGGCCTTCGCGTTGTCCCGGTAGATCTTGCGCTTCCACTCGTCCGGCAGCGGGATCTTGAACGCATAGCGCGGATCGTCCTGATCCCAGTGCGGGTAGTCGGTGGAGAACATCACCCGGTCGGGACCGATCCATTCCAGCGTCGAAAGCATATCCTGCGGCCGCTCCGGTTCCTCGATCGGCTGCGTCGTCACCCAGATGTGCTCGTGCACCTGTTCGGACGGCAAACGCTTCAGATGCGGCACCTCGGCCTTCAGGCGCTTCCAGTGTTTGTCCAGCCGCCAGCACAGCGCAGGCAGCCAGGCGAACCCGCCCTCGACCAGAACGATCTTCAGGTTGGGCATCTGCTCGAAGACGCCCTCGCAGACCAGGCTGGTCACCAGCGTCTGCATGGTCTGCACGTAGGAGGGGTGCTCTTCGTGATAGAAGGACGGCCAGCCACCCCCGGTCGAGGCATGCCCACTGGTGCCGCCCAGATGCAGCGACACCGGCAGGTTGTTGGCCGCGCAGGCCTCCAGGATCGGCCAGTAGCGTCGCCGCCCCAACGGTTCGAGGCCGCGCGGCGGGATGTTGACCTGCGCGAAACGGCGATCGCCCGCGCGCTTCTCGATCTCGGCGACCGCGGCCTCCGACCATTCTATGTTGACCTGGATCGCACCGAGCAGACGCGGGTCCGGATCGCACCAGTGCGCCAGCTGCCATTCGTTGACAGCGGTCGCCATCGCCGCTCCGAATTCGACGTTGCGTTCGCCGGGACCACCGCCGACCAGCGGGGCCAGCAACCCGTACGCGACGTCGAACAGATCCAGCAGTTGCTCCTGCATCATCGGAAGGTCGGACCCGGGATGACCGCCGGAGGTCGGCCAGCTGTCCATCCGCATTCCCGAACCCGGCGACATCCGTGGATACATCGACGTCTTCGCCAGCCCCTGGCGTGAGCGGCCGCCAATCGTCTGCCGGTGCTCGAGCCAGCGCTTCGACAGGAACGGGTCGAAGTCGTTCGGCCCCTTCACGTAGGGGTGCACGTCGCAGTCGATAAAGCCCATGTGGGCCTGGGCGTCGCGCCGAGGCTGCGTGGATTGATCCGGTCTGCGATCCAGGACGGGCATGTTCATTACGATGTCTCCTTCAGGCGGTGGTCCTTCAGGCGGGGATAGGTTTCGAGGGGGTTATCGACACAGATCTTCTGCAACAGCTCATTCGGCAGTCCGAGCGGCAGTGCCTCGTCGCCGTCGAAGTGCCAGTGTGGGTAGTCGGACGAAAACAGCAGCATCTTGTCCGAACCAAGCTGTTCCAGCAGCGTCCGCACCTGCGCCTCGTTCGGCGGAGCATCGAAGGGCTGCAGCGTCAGCCGCACGTGTTCCCGTACGGTCTCGGTCGGCTGCTGCTCCAGCCACGGCACCTCGGCCCGTACCCCGCGCCAGGTCTTGTCCAGACGCCAGAGCGATGCCGGCAGCCAGGTGACGCCGGACTCGATCAGCACGACCTTCAATCCGGGGAACTTTACGAACACCCCCTCACTGACCAGACTGTTCAGCGCCGCCGCGAAGCCCTGCGACTGCGAGACATAGTCCTCCAGATAGTACGACGGCCAACCACCCGCGCTTGGCGGATGGCGGAAGCTGCTGCCAGCATGGATGCCGATGGGCAGGCCATGCGCCTCGGCCGCCTTGTAGATCGGCCAGTTCTGCCGGCGCCCCAGCGGCAGTTCGGTCATCGCCAGCAGCAGCACCTGAACGAAACGATGATCTGGCGCCATGCGCTCGATTTCCTCGACCGCCAGTTCCGCGCTGTGCGGCGGCACGACGATGGAGGCACGCAGGCGTGGATCGCGGTCCAGCCACTCGGCCTTGATCCAGTTGTTGATCGCGCGGCAAAACGCGGCGGACATGTCCTCGCTGAGCATCACCTGCGCGCCATGGATAACGTTGCAGATGCCGAGACTCGGGCGCAGACGATCGAGCAGATGGCCCTGCAGCGCGGCCAGGCTGCTGCCCGGCGGTCCGGACGGCAGGTGCCAGTCAGGACGGCCGTTGATCGGCGCATTGGCAGGGTAGCTGCTGGTCTCGAAGTTCTCGCGTTCCAGGCCGCGACGCCGGATGTGCTCGCGCCAGTAGTCGTCGAAATAGGGCAGCAGCGCGCGCGTGTTCGGAACCGCCGGGTGGATGTCGCAGTCGATGGCGCCGATCAGATAGTCCGAGGCTGGACGGTCCCCAAGGGAACCAGCCATGGAATTTGTCATGGGCGGTGCTTTCGCCTTCGCTTGTCGACGCAAACGGTAAGGGATACCGGTTGTGCTGTAAACGCTGGTGCCACCGCGGCGTTCAATCGGGGCGTTCAGTCTGGCCGCGGCGGACGCCCTGCCCCGCCGTTTCGTCATCGCACGCAAGCTGTCGTGCGCGCCACCCCTGGTCCCGGACGAAGCTCCCGCGAGCCGCCGGATTTCGGTATCGCGCGTGTGGTGGTGCGCGCGACCCGGATGTGGTGCAGTGCGGCCGAACCGGAAAGGGCAATCCTGATGAGCCAGAATCCGACCAACGGTGCCGCTCCCGCCCCCCGTCCGGAGGAGGTCGAGGCGGTCATCATTCCAAGGGCGCACGACGTCGGTGGTTTCGAGGTGCGGCGCGCGCTGCCGGCCCGGGAAAAGCAGATGATCGGACCGTTCATCTTCTTCGATCAGATGGGACCGGGCGAGTTCCTGACGGGCAAGGGGCTGGACGTCCGGCCGCACCCGCATATCGGCCTCGCCACTGTCACGTACCTGTTCGAGGGCTCCATCCTGCACCGCGACAGTCTGGGCACCCAGCTTCCCATCCTGCCGGGCGACGTGAACTGGATGACCGCCGGCAGCGGCATCGCCCATTCGGAACGAACCGACACCGCCCTGCGCACGACACGGAACACTTTGTTCGGCATCCAATCCTGGGCCGCCTTGCCAAAGACCATGGAGGAAACGCCGGCAGCCTTCGCCCACTACGACGCCGACGCCCTGCCCGTCGTCGAGGACGGCGGTGTTTGGTTGCGGCTGATCGCCGGCGATGGCTGGGGCAACCGCTCCCCTGTTCGGACGCACTGGCCGCTGTTCTATGCCGACGCCACCCTCGAACCCGGTGCGCTCCTGCCGATGCCGGAGCACCATGAGGAACGCGGCGCTTACATTGTGCATGGGTCCGTCGTCGTCGCCGGAACGACGTTCGGAGCCGGACAGATGCTGTTGTTCCGCTCGGGCGATCGTCTCACGCTCCGGGCCGGGCCCGATGGTGCCAAACTTCTGCTGCTGGGCGGCGCGGTCATGGACGGTCCCCGCCACGTGTTCTGGAATTTCGTGTCCTCGTCGAAAGAGCGCATCGAGCAGGCGAAGGCTGACTGGAAGGCCCAGCGGTTCGGCAAGGTCGCCGGCGATGAGCGGGAGTTCATCCCCCTGCCGGAGCGTCAGTGAGAGCGCGACGAAAACCCGGGACCATGTCCCTGCTGCTGTCGCGCCGCCTGGGGCCGCTTTGCCTCGCCCAGGCGTGCGGGGCGTTCAACGACAACCTGGTCAAGAACGCCATGATCGTGCTGGCCATCTTCAAGTTGGCCGCGGGCGGGGCGGGCCTGGCCGCACTGGCGGGCGCTTTGTTCATCGCCCCCTATGCCTTGCTGTCGGCGACCGCGGGCCAGTTGGCCGACCGTTTCGACAAGTCACGCCTGATCCGGGTGACCAAGGCCGCCGAGTTGCTGCTGATGGCCGCCTCCGCCTGGGCCTTTCTGGCCGGCAACGTTCCGGGCCTGCTGGCGGTTCTGTTCGGTCTCGGCATTCAGGCGACAATGTTCGGGCCGCTGAAATACGGCATCCTGCCCGACCACCTGCAGGACGAGGAACTCATCGCCGGCAACGGTCTGGTCGAGGCATCGACGTTCCTCGCGATCCTGGCGGGAACCGTCGCGGGCGGCGCGCTGGTCCTGCTGGACTCCGGGCCGGCCTTCGTCGGCGCCGCGGGCGTCGGCATATCGCTGCTCGGTCTGGTGGCCGCGTTCGGCATCCCGAATGCGCCGGCCGCCGACAGCGCCCTGCGGGTTGGCTGGAACATCTTCCGTGAAACCGCGTCGGTCACCCGCCAGGCCGCCGGCAATCGCCCGGTGTGGCTCTCGATCCTCGGCCTGAGTTGGTTCTGGGCAATCGGCGCCACGCTGTTGTCGGAGTTCCCATCGGTCGCGCGGGATGCGCTGGGTGCCGATGGCCATGTGGTGACGCTGCTGCTGACCATGTTCGCGGTCGGTATCGGCGTCGGCTCCATGCTGTGCGCGCGGCTGCTGCACGGCGAGGTCAGCGCCCGCCTGGTTCCGTTCGCGGCATTCGGCATTACGCTGTTCACCTGGGATTTCGCCGCGGCCGTCATCCACAGCGCCGGCTCGCATCTGACCACGGTCGCCGCGGTGCTGCATTCCCCCACCGGCTGGCGCATGCTCGCCGACCTGCTGCTGCTGTCGGTCTGTGGCGGCCTCTACTCGGTGCCGCTCTATGCCATCGTGCAGGAGCGGTCGCCTCCGTCGCACCGAGCGCGTACCGTCGCCGCGAACAACATCGTCAATGCGGTCATGATGGTGCTGGGCGCGGTGTTCGTCGCTGCGTTCTCGGCGGCCGGCGTGCCTGCGCCACGCGTGCTGCAGATCGCCGCCGTGCTGAATTTTGCCGTGGCGTTGTGGATCGTCCGCCTGCTGCCGCAAACAGTACTACGATCCCTGTTCCGATGGTATTTCCGCCTGTTCCACGAAACCCGGGTGCTCGGGCTGGAAAACCTCGCTCTGGCGGGACAACGATCCATCCTGGCGGTCAATCACCAGTCGTTTCTGGACGGCTGCCTGGTGGCCGCTTTCCTGCCGGGTGATCTGGTCTTCGCGATCGACACGGATCAGGCGCGGCGCTTCTGGTTCCTGAATCACGTCATCGATATCTTCCCCGTCGATCCGAACAGCCCCATGGCAATCCGCGCCATGGTCAAGGCGGTGCGCCAGGGCCGACGCCTGGTGGTGTTCCCCGAGGGGCGCATCACCCTGACCGGCGGGCTGATGAAGATTTATGACGGTCCCGGCATGATCGCCGACAAGGCGGACGCCGCGATCGTTCCGGTCCGCATCGACGGCTTGCAGTACCACAAGACCTCACGGATGCAGGGCAAGCTGAAGCTGCGATGGTTTCCGCCGCTGCGCCTGACGGTGCTGCCTCCGGTGCGGATCGACCTGCCGGCCGACCTCAAGGGCCGCAAGCGGCGGGTGACGCTGGGTCACATCGTGCAGGACATCATGATCGATGCTGCATTTCGACCGGAATACCTGGACCGCAGCCTATTCGCCGCTCTGCTGGAGGCGCGGGGCCTCTACGACCGCGGGCTGCCTATGGTTGCCGATATCATCCGCAACGAACTCGGCGGCGGCAACACGCGGACCGAACTGACCTATCGGCGCCTGATCCTTGGCAGCGTAGTGCTCGGCCACAAGCTGGCGGCGTTCACCCGTCAAGGTGAGCATGTCGGTGTCATGCTGCCGAACGCGGTCGGAACGGTTGTGACGTTCTTTGGGTTGCAGTCCGCGGGTCGCATCCCCGCAATGCTGAACTTCACGGCCGGTGCGGACGGGATGCTGTCCTGCTGCGCCGCGGCCGGCATCGAGACCATTCTGACCTCACGCCGCGCCGTGCAGGTCGGCAAGCTCGAACGCCTGGTGGACGCGGTAAGCGAAAAGGTGCGTTTCGTTTACCTCGAGGATATCCGCGCGTCGATCGGACTGCTGGACAAGCTACGCGGCATGCTCACAGCGGCTCGGGCGGAGCGTCTTCCGGGCGCTGGAGCCGATCCGGGATCGGCGGCCCTGGTGCTGTTCACATCGGGAACCGAGGGTACGCCGAAGGGCGTGGTGCTGAGCCATCGTGCGCTGCTGGCCAATTGCGGCCAGCTACGCGCCGTGGTGGACTTCAATCCGGCGGACACGGTGTTCAACGCGCTGCCGATGTTTCATGCGTTCGGCATGATCGGCGTGCTGCTGCCCTTGATGCACGGGGTGCGCGGATTCCTGTATCCGTCGCCGCTGCACTACAGGCTGGTACCCGAAATGGTGTACGCGGAACAATCCACCATCATGTTCGGTACCGATACCTTTCTGGCTGGCTATGCCCGCAAAGGCAACGCGCTCGACTTCCAGTCGCTGCGCTACATCTTCGCCGGGGCCGAGGCGGTGCGGCCGGAAACCCGCGCCACGTACATGAGCCACTTCAAGAAGCCGATTTTCGAAGGCTACGGCGTCACCGAAACCGCACCGGTGCTCGCGCTGAGCACCTGGGCGAATGCCAAAGAGGGTTCGGTTGGCCGCATGCTGCCGGGGATCGAGGCGCGGCTGGAGCCGGTGGCCGGCATCGACGAAGGCGGGCGGCTCTGGGTGCGTGGCCCGAACGTGATGCTGGGCTATCTTCGGCCGGAGGCGCCGAGCGTCGTGCAGCCGCCACCCGATGGATGGTACGACACCGGCGATATCGTTGCGATCGATCCGACGGGCTTCCTGACGATCAAGGGACGCGCCAAACGTTTCGCCAAGCTCGGAGGCGAAATGGTGTCGCTGGCGGCGGCCGAAGCCCTCGCCGGCGCCGTCTGGAAGGATGCCGCGCATGCGGTGATCGCGGTGCCGGATGCGCGCAAGGGGGAAAAGCTGTTGCTGGTGACCACGCAGCGCGATGCCGAAGCGCGCTCGCTGCTGGCGGCGGCGCGGGAGCGTGGCCTTGCCGAGGTCCAGGTGGCCCGCGACATCATGGTGGTCGACAAGCTGCCGCTGCTGGGCACCGGCAAGGTCGACTATCCGGCCGTGCAACGACTGGTCGCAGGCGGCGCGAAACGGTCCGAGGTAGCTGCGTAGGGCACATTGACGATCACGGTAAACGCCGCTGGGCTGCCAGCCCCCCTCATCTCCGAGCGAGCGAGCACGCGAGTGAGGGGCCGGCCGGTGGACCCACAACCCGGCGTTCGAAACACCGCAAGCCGTGGGTGGCCTTACAGTCAGCCCGCGCTCACGTTGTCCCTCGCCCGCGCCATGACAAGGGACAGGCAACATGATGTCCGACGCGGTGAAACAGCGCTGGCATGACACAGAGTGTCGCCGCCGGCGTGCCTCACCCCGCCACGGCCGGCCTGCTGCACCCTGCCACAGCCAGCGTGCCTCATCGTGTCATGGCCGGACTCGGGCCGGCCACCCACCACTTGCACAGTTATCTCATACCGCGTCCATGCTCGAACGTTCCTCGCAGCATTGATCAGTCCCCCCACCAACGTTCGTATCGATAGGGCGACGAGCAAGTCGTTGATGTCGAGTGTGGTTCAGGGCGCCAAAGTCCGATTGAAGCAGATCCACAGTATGGCAGACTTCAGAACCACCACACTGGACTGACAGATCGGCTGGGCGATCTTAACCCGAAATCTTCTGTTGGCTGCGCAGGCGATTGGATGGATCACTCGTCAGAGCATCGATTGTCATGCGCAAGTCCCGCATCGCCGCGCAGAAGGTCGTGACCGATCGACAGGGGTGGCTGCCGGAGGCGGATCACACACCGACCGCGGCCTTCACCTTCGGCGCGGTGAACGGCACGTCCCGCAACCGCGCCCCCGTAGCGTCGCGCAACGCGTTCGCGATCGCCGCCGCGGTCGGCCCCTGCCCCGCCTCGCCGGTGCCGAGAAACGGCTCTCCTGGCCGCGGAACGATATGCACCGAGACCGACTCCGGCACGGCGGGGAAGCGCATGATCGGATAGCCGCTCCAGTCCCGGCTCAGGATGCGTCTGTGATCAAAATGGACCGCCTCGTACAGGGTCCAACTTGCGGACTGGATGATCGCGCCCTCGATCTGGTTGCGGATCCCGTCGGGATTGATCGCCTGCCCGCTGTCCACCGCGGCGACCACGCGTCCGAGCCGGATCTGCCCGGTCTCATGCTCGACCCGCAGGGTCAGCGCGACCGCGCAATAGGCGCCGAGGTTCTTGTATCGCGCGAAAGCAAATCCCCGCCCCTCGCCCGGTGTTCGCGCGCCGGACCAGCCGAACTTGTCGGCCGCAAGCTGGATCACCGCCCTGGCCCGGTCGTCCTGCAAATGCCGCAGCCGGAACGTGACCGGATCGACGCCGGCGGCTTCTGCCAGTTCATCCATGAAGCTTTCAATCGCAAAGACGTTCAGGTACGCGCCGAGCGACCGCAGCGCCGAAACCCGCATCGGCATCCGCGGAATGAAATGCGACACCACACGGGCATTCGGCAGCGCATAGAGCGGATTGCTGTTTCGTTCACCGCCTCCCTCGGGCATCGGGATGGGCGCGGGCGGCGGCACCGGCAGAGGCTCCGGCAGCGCGGCGTTCTGCAGCATCAGGCCGCCGACGTTGGGGCGCCGGTTGTGGGTATTGCTCCAGACACCATAATCCCAGTCGACGATGCGGCCATCCGCATCGACGGCGCCCTCAACCTCGGCGATCATCGCGCATCCGTAAGGTTCGCTCGTGTGCTCCTGTTCGCGCATCCATTGCACGCGAACCGCGCGACCGGGCATGGAACGGGCGATCAGTGCCGCGTCCCCCGCGACGTCGTCCGCGCCATTATGACCGTAGCAACCGGACCCCTCGACATGGATGCAACGAACCTGTTCGGGCGGCAATCGCAGCAGGCTCGCCAGCGCCGAACGCAGCGGATACACGCCCTGCGTATGCGTCCACACGGTCATCGTGCCATCGACGAACTGCGCAACCGCGCAGGACGGGCCGATCGAGCCATGCATCACGTAGGGTCGTGTGTATCGGGCCCGTAGCTGCTTCACCGGTGCCGCCGCCGCCGCCTTCCACGTCAGCACCGGAATATCCCGTGCCGGCAGTTGCCGGATCATATCGAGCACAGTCGCCTCGTCCGGCAATGTCGCCGTCTCCTGCCACCGGGCGGCGGCCGTCAGGGCACGCATGGCCTTGATCGCGTGCCACTCCTTGTCTGCCACAACGGCCAGATAGCTGCCCTCGCGGACCACCTTCACGACGCCCGGCATTCGTTCGACCGGTCCGGTATCGAACTCCAGGAGCTTCGCCCCTACGCTGGGTTGCCGTATCGCTCGGGCATGAAGCATCCCGGGAAGACGGATGTCCTGCACATAGGACGCGCCGCCGGTCAGTTTCCCCGGAATATCGACCCGCGGCATCGGTGTGCCCATGAGACGATACGTTGCCGGGTCTTTCAGCGGACGGCCCGGCGTTGCCTCCACATGCAGATCAAGCTTCGCGGCCAGCGGACCGTACCCGATGCTGCGACCGTCCGCCGCACGCACCATCCCGTCGGCGATCGAGAGTGTGTCCGCCGGCACCCCAAATTCGACCGCCGCCGCATCACGCAGCAACCCGCGCACCTGCGCCGCCGCGTTCAGGATCGCCGTGCCGCTGTCCTGCATAGAGTGACTGCCGGCGGTGAATCCCTCATCCGCCGTGCGCGCCGTGTCCGCCGTCACGAGCGCGATCCATTCCGGATTCATATCCAGTTGCTCGGCCGCCACCTGCAGCAGCGCGGTCTTCAGACCTTGACCCAGTTCCGCCTTGCCGGTGAATACCGTCACGTGCCCGTCGGGTGCCACACGGATCCAGGCATCCAGCAGCGGCGTTTCCTTCAGGCTGCCCATCGGCACCGTGGGTCCGGCGGGATGCGGCCCGCTCCCCTGCTCCGCGGCGTCGCCCGGAGCGGACCGCAGCGAAAAGGCAACGACCAAGCCACCGGCGGCCAGCAGGTCGCGGCGTGACAGCACTGGTGTCACGGCTGCACCACGCTGGCCGAACCCATCGCGACCGCGGCCCGTCGCACGGCGGCAAGAATGCGCATGTGGGTGCCGCAGCGGCAGAGATTGACCGACATGTGGTCGCGAATTTCCAGCTCCGTGGGATGCGGATTGCGTTCCAGCAGCGCCTGGGCGCGCATGACCATGCCCGCAATGCAGTAGCCGCACTGTGCCGCCTGCTCATCGATGAATGCACGCTGCACGGGATTGATCCCGAGCCCCTCGATCGTCCGGATGTTCCGGTCAAGCAATAGCGCGACGGGCGTCAGGCAGGCGAACACCGCCTGTCCGTCCACCATGACGGTGCAAGCCCCGCATTGCCCCAGCCCGCAGCCGAACTTGGCGCCGTTCAGCGCCAGTTCGTCCCGCAGCACATAGAGCAACGGTGTATCGGGTTCCACGTCGACCTCGTGAACGTTCCCGTTGACGGTCAGCCGGATCATGATGCCTCCCTGGCCTTGGCAACCTCCGTCCGCAGATCGCTCCAGGCCGGCTTGTTGCTGAATGTCGCGCGCAGATATCCCGCGAGTTCCGCCACCTGCGCATCGGTCAGCGCCGCGGCGAACGACGGCATGTAGGGCGCGGGTTTTCCCTCACGCCACGGAATGCCATGCAGGATGATCTGGATCGCACCACGTGGGGTCGGGGCGTTCACCGCCGAACTCAGCATGAGCGAGGGGGCACCGTCGCGGGTCATTGGCGCATCCGTCCCATGACACGCGGCGCACGCGCCCGCGAATATTGCCTGCGCATGAGCGTCTCCGGTCCCGTGGGTTGCCGGCTCAGGCGCCGTTTTTGGCATCAGGGACGCGATATAGACCGCCATGGCGCGCACATCGGCCTCGGGCACGCCGGCAAGTTCCTCGGTCACCGCCGTCATCGGACCGGCAGCGGCACCGTGGCGGGCGTCAAAGCCGGTGCGCAAGTACGCGGCCAGCGCATCCTCCGTCCACGGTTGCACCGCCGGTGATGCGGACTGCAATGGCGGCGCGTACCAGTTCTCGGCCTCGCCGCCGCTCAGCGCCTGAGCTCCCTTCTCGGCGCCGAGCATGTTGTGCGGTGTGTGGCAGGCGCCGCAGTGTCCAATCGCCTCCACCAGATAATCGCCGCGGTTCCAGGTCGCATCATGCGCCGGGTCCGGATGCCACGGACCCGGATGCAGATACAGCAGGTTCCAGCCGGCGAGCAGGACGCGATTGTCGAGCGGAAACGGCAGTTGGTTGGGTGGGGTGGCGGCACGGATCGGCGCCCGCGTCATCAGAAACGCGTACATCGCGGCGATGTCTTCGTCGCTGGCGCGCGTGAAGTGCGGATACGGCAACACGGGGTAGAGGTGGCGCCCGGAGCGGTCGATCCCATCTCGCATCGCCCGCCGGAAGGCCGCTTCGGACCACTGACCGATCCCGCTCTCGGGGTCGGGCGTGATGTTGGTCGCGTACACCGTTCCGAACGGAGTCGGTACACCACGTCCGCCGGCATAAGGTTGGCCGCCGGAGACCGTATGGCAGACCGCGCAGTCGCCGACCGCGGCCAGTGCCGCGCCGCGGGCGATCTGATCCGAAGGGAATGATGCGCGCGCCTGAACGGGCGCGATGGCCGGGTGCCACAGCGCCACGCAGCCGCCGGCAATCAACAGGATCGCGATGACTGCCGCGATACGCCCTTTCGACAACGCCAGCCTCGTATCTGTTCCACCGGCATGGTAGGCGCACGCGGTGGCGATGGCGAATTACCGAGCGTTCACCTTCATTCGGGCGGGATCAGCGTCGGCTGGCGCGGCCTACCGACCGATCAGGCCGTTTCGCCGGCCGTCAGGCGTTCGGCGGTCCGCTAAAGTGTCGATATACCTTCGCAATCAACGTCGTTATGCGCTGACGCCTCCTTACGCCTCGGTGCCGCGCGCCTTCACCATGCGGAGCGGGTTGTAGGTGATGACAACCGATCCGTCCTGTTTCTTGACCCGATTGAATGTGCGCACCAACCCGCGGTTTGGCCGACTGGCACTGCGTCGGCTCTCGACAACCTCACATTCCACATGAATGGTGTCGCCGGCGAAAGTCGGCCCGACGACGTTCAGCTCCATGTTCAGGAACGCAAACCCGGTATGTTGCATCGTGGCATGCACAAGCAGTCCCTCGGCGAAGGAATAGACCATCGCACCCGGAACGACCCGCTGCTTGATGTCGCTCTCGGCGCGCAGGAACTCGACATTGGAGAACAGCACCTCGGTCATCCCGGTCACGCCGATGAAGTTGACGAGGTCCGCTTCGGTCAACGTCCGGCCAATGGTACGGAATTTCCGGCCAACCGGCAGATCCTCGAAGTAGAGCCCCAGACCGAGGACCTCATAGCCGTCTATCGCCGCCATCGCGCCTTCCCTCCTGTGCTGCCGGATCCCGAGCAGAATGAATATTGTTGTATTTGATACGACTACCGCGGGCCGTCACGACATGGTCAGGCCGCCGGACACGCTGATTGTCTGTCCCGTGATATAGCCGGCATCGTCGGACAACAGGAAGGCGATGGTGCCAGGATAATCCTCCGGCTGACCGATGCGCTTCAGCGGCACGGCGCGCGCCATGGCCTCGCCGATCTTGGCGCCGTCCGGAGAAGCCGCCTTGACGCTGTCGAACAAAGGCGTGTCGGTGGGGCCTGGGCAAAGCACGTTGAGCGTCACGCCCTTGCGCGCCACCTCCCGCGCCATTGTCTTGGTGAAGGCGATGATGCCCCCCTTGCACGCGGAATAAACCGCTTCGCCCGACGACCCGACGCGCCCGGCGTCGGACGATACGTTCACGACGCGTCCGAAGCCGCGCCGGACCATGCCCGGCAGGACGACATGGTGCAGATGCAACGGTCCGTACAGATTGATGGCGATAATCCGATCCCACAGCGCCCTGTCGGTATCGAGGAAGTTGCGGATCACGTCCCAGCCGGCGATGTTGGCGAGGAAATCGACCGGGCCGACTTCGTTTTCGAACCGCCCGACCGCCGCCTCCACCTGGCTACGGTCGGTGATGT
Source organism: Rhodopila sp. (assembly GCA_036398735.1). GTDB lineage: Bacteria > Pseudomonadota > Alphaproteobacteria > Acetobacterales > Acetobacteraceae > Rhodopila. Next base: position 2,656 of record DASWON010000516.1, on the reverse strand, counting down.
CGGTCCGGGTGAACCAGGCACCCTTGGGGCAGCGCGCGATGGTCGTCGCCGCGCCGGCTTCGTCGATATCCAGGATGCCGACATGGCATCCCTCCTCGGCCAGCCGGATCGCCGTCGCGCGGCCGATCCCGCTCGCACCGCCGGTCAGCAGAACGCGCCGACCCGAGAGTCCCCTCATTGACGTTCCTCCTGCTTTCTCTTGCGCAGGATATCGCACAATCGCTCAGGCGTTCCCATCCCGGCCAGGCGGCCCGCCAAGCGATTCGCGTCAGGCGGCCGAGCGGCGCGACGGATTGAGCGATCGCAACGACCGAGCCCCGTTTCGTCGACGGAGGCAAGGTCAACGTGGTGTCGTAACGCCCGGCCAGGGAGAAGTGGCCTCCCCCAGGAAGGGCCGAGCGATCACGGTTGCCGGATCGGCTGGCTTGCACCGATACTGGGCGCCGATACTGAACCCCTGAACTAGGCCCCGACACTGACGACGCCGCTTCTCTTCCGTCACCGGCTGCAGGAAGGGTCGAGAAAGGATCGCCTCATGAACGACATCGCTGCGATTTCGACCGCACAAACCGGCCATGATTGATCTGACATCGTAAAGGCATCGAAAATGACGCCAAAGTGAGAAGCAGCAATGGGCAACAGCGATCCTGGCCGGCGGGCGATGCCGGTCGCCCATTTCGGTCAGCCCGCCACGCTGCGCGCGGATGGGCGCCTGCCTGGATGGCGTGACGGCGTTCCGGGTGAAACGACCGGACAACGGCCGCGGTCCATGGGACTGCAACACCGACCTGGGCACGCTCCCGGCCGCCGAGGCGTTGCTGCCGACGGACCCGGCCTGCGCCTGACGTGAGCGTCGATGATCTGACCATCCGGGTCGACGACCGCCACACGGTGTCCGCGCTGCTGCAAGTGCCCGACCGTGCTTTCGCCTGTGTCGTGCTGGCCCATGGCGCCGGCGCGGGGATGACGCACAGGTTCATGGCGGCCGTCGCTGATGGGTTCGGACAGCGCGGCGTCGCGACTTTGCGGTTCCAGTTCCCCTACATGGAAGATGGGTCGAAACGACCCGATCGGCCGCCGCTCGCTCATGCCACCATCCGCGCGGCGGTGGCGGATGCGCTTCGGCTGGCGCCTGGACTGCCGTTGTTCGCCGGGGGCAAGTCGTTTGGCGCACGCATGACCTCGCAGGCGCAGGCGGAGACGCCGCTGCCGCAGGTTCGCGGCCTGCTGTTCCTCGGCTTTCCGCTGCACGCTGCGAACAAACCGTCCGATGAGCGGGCGGCGCATCTGGCGGCGGTCCGGGTGCCGATGCTCTTCGTGCAGGGGACCCGCGACGCACTGGCCGAAACCCGGTTGCTCGTTCCCGTCGTCGAGGCGCTGGGCGCGCGCGCAAGGCTGCAACTGATCGAACACGCCGACCATTCGTTCCACGTCCCGGTTCGATCCGGCATGACGGACGATCAGGTTCTCGGTGTCGCGCTCGACGCGGCCGTCGTGTGGATGCAACGCGTCCTGCGCCACGAGGCGGCCACGGCACCGTGATGACCAACCGGCCGCTCGGAATCCCTGACGCGGCGGTTGCGCTTGCCCAGCGAAGCCGCAAGTTACGGGGAATGATGTCCGTAGCCAACATGTGCCTGTGGCTGTTCGCGGTGCTGTTTCTGCTGCCCCTGGCGTTCACGGCGCTGCTTTATTTTGCGGATGGGACCGGCGCCGGATGGCGAACGGCGGACCGGTCCAGCATCGGCCTGCTGCCGTCACCGACCCGAAACACGGGCGCCGTCGTGCGCATCTTCTCGGCCAAGACCGTTCGCTGGCGTGGGATCTTCGCATCGCACAGCTGGATCGTGTTCAAGCGGCCGGGCGAGATGTCCTATACGCGGTACGATTATACCGCCTGGGGCGAACTGCCGATCCGGCTCAATGGTTTTGAGCCGGACGGCCGCTGGTTCGGACATGCCCCGCAGATCGTATTCGGCGCCGACGGCGACGCGGCCGCCGCACTGTTGCCGAAAATCGAGGCAGCCATCGCCGGATACGCCTGGCGCAACCCCGGCGATTACCGAGCCTGGCCAGGGCCAAACTCCAACACGTTTATCGCGGCCATTCTTGACGAAGTGCCCCAGATGCGGGCGACACTGCCGCCAACGGCGATCGGCAAGGACTATCCCTACGATGGCAGGTGGCTGCGCCTGACATCATCCCGCACCGGCGTTCGGCTGACGCTCGGCGGCTATGGTGGCGTGACCCTCGGCTGGGTAGAGGGGATCGAGGTCAACATCCTCGGCGCCGTGGCGGGCATCGACGTTCGCCGGCCCGCTTTGAAGTTGCCGGGCCTCGGCCGGTTCGGCGTCGCGCAGGGCTGACGCCCATTCCGCCACACGGCCTCGGTCCCGGGTTTTGCATATCGCCTGCGCCCAACCGCCTCAGCTTCGCGGATTCACCATATTGCTGCCACTCAACCGCACGACGTCGAAAACGAGCTACACCTCCGTCTGCCCAACGGCTTCGGTGCGCAAGCCGGGTATCGGCTCATCGAGTTCGTCTTGCAGCAACACCGTGCTGTCGCCAGGATTTGTCGCCATTTCCGCCACGGTGAATTCAACGACCGCGACAACGTTGGCCAGGTTGACAGTCGCCACCGAGGCGCCCGGGA
>DASWON010000515.1:0-11995 GCA_036398735.1 Rhodopila sp. | reverse complement strand
CTGACGTCGCCCGGTGATGCACGAGATCGCTTGCCGGAACTGGACTGGCCGGCCACCCTATTCGAGGATGAGCCGTCCTGCCATTGACCCAACGAGCCGGACGGTCACGGGGTGCGGCGGTCGCCGTACGACCGGGGGCGTGCCACCGGGCTTGGCAAAGCCCCGGACATGGTGATCCACTCCGCCCAACGAACAATGGCGGAGGAAATCAATGTCGACTGAGGCCTCGTTCTTCGGACTGGCCGGCAGGAAGGTCCTGATCGTCGGTGGCGGCCAGGGCATGGGTGAGAGCAGCGCCTTGTTTCTTGCCCGGGCCGGCTGTGATGTCGCACTGGTTGATCTCGTCTCGGAACGTGCCGATGCCGTGGGGCAGAAGGTCGCCGCGCTCGGGCGCCAGGCCCACAGCATTGTCGGCAACGTCCTGGACGACGCCCAGATCCCGCTGATCGTCGCCGAGGCCGAGGAAAAACTCGGCGGCCTGGACGTCATGGTCTCGATCGTCGGCGCCGCGGTCTGGGCCTCGCTGCTGGACACCACGGCCGAGGTCTGGGACCAGCAGATGAGCCTGAACCTGCGCTATTTCTTCCTGATCGCGCGGCAGGTCGCCGACTCGCTGATCCGCCGCGGACAGCCGGGTGTGATCGTCGGCATCGCCTCGGTGGACGGCCAGCGCGCCGCACCGATGCGCGGCGTCTACGGCGCCGCCAAGGCCGGGCTGATCAGCCTTGTGCAGACCATGGCGGTGGAGTGGGCGCCGCACCGCATCCGTGTGAACGCGATCGCACCGGGGCATATCGTCACGCCACGGCTGTACGACACGCCGCAGCGGGTGGATGGCTACGCCGCCAGCCTGCTGCCGATGCGCCAGCGCGGCACCCCCGACGATATCGGCCGCGCCGCGCTGTTCCTCGCCTCCGACATGGCACGGTATATCACCGGCACCACGCTCGACGTGGATGGTGGACTGCTCGCGGCCAATCTGTTTCCCCATGGTCTCCCCGGCAGCAATCAGCCCTGACCGCTTCACATCGTGTCGTGCGGCTGGCAACGTGCGGCCCAAGCGGGGATGCCCAAAAGGGAATGCCCAAAAGGGAATGCCCAAGGGGGGAGCGTCATGAATTTCGACTTTTCCGACGACCTCAAACAACTGCGCGACCAGGCGAGGCGCTTTCTGTCCGAGCGATGCGCCCCGGCCGTGGTGCGGCGTTCGCTGGATGGCCAGGAACGCTACGCTGCCGATCTGTGGCGCGAAATCGCCGAGATGGGCTGGATCGGCGCCGCGATCCCCGAGGAATTCGGCGGCGCGGGGCTTGGATACGAGGGCCTGTGTGTCCTGGCCGAGGAGATGGGCCGAGCGGTCGCGCCGGTGCCGTTCGCATCGACGGCGTATCTGGCAGCCGAAGCGATCCTGACCGCGGGATCCGATGCACAGCGCAGCGCGTATCTGCCGAAGCTGGCCGATGGATCGCTGATCGGCTGCCTGGCATTGTCGGAGGGCAACGGCAACCCTGAACCGGGCACCATCCATGCCCGGGTGGTCGGCGGCCTGCTGACCGGGGCCAAATGGCCGGTGGCGGACGGCAGCGTCGCCGATATCGCCGTGGTGGTGGCCTCTGACGAACATCGTCAGCCCGGCCTGTTCATCACCGACCTCGCCGGTGTGCGGCGGCGCGATCTCAATACCCTCGATCCCACGCGCAATCACGCCCGGCTCGACTTCGACGGCACGCCGGTCGAGAAGCTGGGCTCCGGTGGCTGGGGCGCGGTGCAGCGCGTGCTCGACCGGGCCGCGATCCTGTTCGCGTTCGAGCAGGTGGGCGGTGCCGACGCCTGCCTGCAGATGGCCAAGGACTACGCGCAGGAGCGTTATGCCTTCGGCCGCCCGATCGGGTCGTTCCAGGCGATCAAGCACAAGCTCGCGGACATGTACGTGGCGCTCGAACTCGCCCGCTCCAACGCCTATTACGGCGCCTGGGCGCTCGGCACCGACGCGACCGACCTGCCGTTGGCCGCGGCCACCGCGCGGGTGTCGGCAACCGAGGCCTTCCATCTCGCGTCGAAGGAGAACATCCAGACGCACGGCGGCATCGGCTTCACCTGGGCGGTCGACTGCCACCTGTTCTACCGGCGCTCCAAGCAGCTCGGGCTGGCCATCGGATCGGCGCCGTTCTGGAAGGACCGGCTGGTCGACCTGCTCGAAACCCGCAACGCGGCCTGAGGGGAGATGCACCATGGATTTCAGTGACACACCGGAAGAGGCCGCTTTCCGTGCCGAGGCACGCGCCTTCCTGACCGCCAACGCCGAACCGCGGGCCGGCAGCCGCCCGGTGCTGCGCCAGAGCGGGATCGACGCCGAGGGGGTGCGGCGCTGCAAGGCATGGCAGGCGAAGAAGGCCGACGCGGGCTTTGCCGGATTGACCTGGCCGAAGCGGTTCGGCGGGCGGGAGGCATCGCCGATCCTGCAGGTGATCTACAACCAGGAGGAAAGCGATTTCGTCGTGCCGCGCGGCCTATACGAGATCGGCCTCGGCATGTGCATCCCGACGATGATGGCCTACGCCGCGCCGGAACAACTCGATCGCTACGTGCGGCCCGCGCTGCGCGGGGAGGAAGTGTGGTGCCAGCTGTTCAGCGAGCCGGCCGGCGGTTCGGACCTGGCGGCGCTGCGCACCCGGGCGGAGCGGGACGGCGACGACTGGGTGATCAATGGCCAGAAGATCTGGACCTCGGGCGCGCATCTGTCGGATTTCGGCATCATCGTCGTGCGCACCGATCCGAACCTGCCGAAGCATGAAGGGCTTACTTTTTTCTTCCTCGATATGAAGTCGCCGGGGATCGAGATCCGTCCGATCCACCAGATGTCCGGCGCCCGTCATTTCAACGAAGTATTCTTTACCGACGTCCGGGTGCCCGACAGCCAGCGGCTGGGCGCGGTGGGGCAGGGCTGGAAGGTGTCGCTGACCACGCTGATGAATGAACGCCTGGCGGTAGGTGACGTGCAGCGGCCGGAAGTCGACGACCTGCTGGAACTCAGCCGCAAGGTCCGCATCGACGGCAAGCCGGCGATCCAGAACGGCGCGGTGCGGGAGAAGATCGCCGAGTGGCACGCACGTTCGCAGGGCCTGAAGTTCACCCGCTTTCGCACCATGACCGCGCTGTCGAAAGGCGAGACGCCGGGTCCGGAGAACTCCATCCACAAGCTGGTGAACGCCTCGAAGCTGCAGGATATCGCGAGCTATGGACTGGATCTGATGGGGGCCGGCGGACTGGTGGTGGATGAGGATCTGGCGGAGGCGTACGCGATGTTCCAGTCGGCGCTGCTCTCCTCGCCGAGTTCGCGCATCGCCGGCGGTTCGGATGAGATCCTGAAGAACATCATCGCCGAACGCGTGCTGGGGCTGCCGCCGGATATTCGCGCCGACAAGGGCAAGCCGTTCAATCAGGTGCCGACCGGCCGGCGGTGACGGGTGGTGGTGAGCGGGCGGCGGTGACCGGACGGCAGTGACAGGCGGCGGTGACCGGACGGCAGTGACGGGACGGCAGCACGATGGAGGGGCGCCCCGATCGCCGGTCAGCCGGTGAGCGCTCGCGGTTCAGGCACGCGGCTCATGACCTCGGTCGGCTCATTCGACCTGCCGAACCCGGTGATCTGCGGCTCCGGCGAGCCTGTGATGACCGAGGCCGGCATCCGAGCGGCGCTGCGGGCCGGCGCGGCCGGGGTGATCGCGAAGTCGGTGAACGAAAGCGCGGCGGCCGCACACCAGCTGGACCGCGCCGATTATGTCCGGCTGGATGCGCGGGCCGTGCCGACGGCGGGGCAGGGGGTGTCGCTGTTCAACCGCTCCGGCCTGATCCGGCGCGACACCGCGGCGTGGTTCGCCGCGATCGCCGCGATCGACCGTGAGGCGCGCGCGTCGGGGCGGTTCGTCGGCGCCAGCATCGTCTACGCCGGAACGGACGGTGCCGTCGCCATCGCCGCGCTGGCGCGTCAGGCCGGGTTGCGGGTGTTCGAACTGAATGTCGGGGCTCCGCATGCCTCGGAGGCGGCGCCCGGGGCCATCGCGCAGGAGACCGACCCGGAGCGGCTGACCGACCTCGTGCGGCGGGTGCGGGCCGCGGCCGCGGGAATGCAGCTTTGGGTCAAGCTGACCGGGCTGTCATCCAACCTGCCGGCCTTGGCGATGGCGGCCCGGCGGGGCGGGGCCGACGCGGTCTGCATGATGGGTCGCTTCATGGGCGTGGTTCCCGACCTGGACACGTTCGCGCCGGTGCTGGGAACCTCGGCCGCATATGGCGGCGGCTGGGCGTTGCCGATCATCTGCCGCTTCCTCGCCCTGACCCGCCGCGCCGCCGGCGACGGCTTGCCGTTGATCGGCACCAACGGGATACGATCCGGCAATGATGTCGTGCGCATGGCGCTGTGCGGCGCGTCCGCGGCCGAGCTGCTGTCGATCATGATGCACGAAGGGTTCGGTGGCCTGGCGCGGGTGATCGGTGAACTCGATTCGTTTCTTGAGCAGCGAGGCCTGACGTTTCGTGACCTGATCGGGCGCACCGCCGACGCGCTGGCCGGATACGCCGAACAGCCCAAGACGCCGAACCGCTGGAAGGATTTCGTACCGCCGGAGACGCTGGCGGAGACTCTGGGCGACGGCAACGCCGGCTGAGCCGGGTCCGCTGCTCTGGACCTCGACGGCTCTGGGCCTCGACAGCTCTGGACCTCGACGCTCTGGACGCCAACCGCTCTGGGCGCCGACCGCTCTGGACGCCGACCGCCCTGGACCTCGACGCTCTGGACCTCGACTGCTCTGGACGCCAACCGCTCTGGACGCCGGCCGCTCTGGACGCCGGCCGCTCTGGACGCCGGAGAGGGTTGCCGCTAGGGAATCGCCGCCATGAACCCTCATCCGTCCCTTGCCGCCCTCTGGACCGAGGCCCAATTGCCGGCAGATGCCCTCGGCGATGTCCGACTGAGCGGCACCGAACCCGTGCTGCCATCGAGCTTCGCCGTCGGCACCGCGGCGCAGGTGAGCGTGGCCGCCGCCGCCCTTGCCGCCGCGACGCTGTGGCGTCGGCGGGGCGGTCGACGCCAGGCGGTCTCGGTGGACATGCGCCACGCCGCGATCGAGTTTCTGTCGGAACGGTTTGCCGGCGTCGAAGGCACGCTGCCCGAGGATCCGTGGGATCGTATCGCCGGCACCTATCAATGCGGCGACGGCCGCTGGGTGCGGCTGCACACGAATTTCCCGCATCATCGCGACGGCATCCTGCGCATCCTCGGCTGTGAGTATGACAAGCAGGCTGTTGCCGCCGCGTTGCGTTCCTGGACCGGCTTCGACCTCGAGGACGCGGCGGCCGGGAACCGCCTGTGCGCGACCGCGATGCGCAGTTTCAAGGAGTGGGACGCGCATCCGCAGGGGCAGGCGGTCGTGACCCAGCCGGTGGTCAGGATCACCCGGATCGACGACGCCCCGGCGCGCGGATTGCCGCCGGCGGCACGGCCGTTGTCGGGGGTCCGCGTGCTGGACCTGACCCGCGTCATCGCCGGCCCGGTATGCGGCCGGACGCTGGCCGCGCATGGCGCCGATGTCATGAACATCGCCAGTCCGAACCTGCCCAATCTGCCGCAACTGATCGTCGATACCGGCCGCGGCAAGCTGTCGGCCTTTCTGGAACTGCGCGACAAGGCGGACAACGACCGGCTGAAGGACCTGCTGTCCGAGGCCGACATTTTCGTCCAGGGCTACCGGCCGGGCGGCCTTGCGGATCTGGGCTTCAGTCCGCAGGACGCGGCTCGGATCCGGCCCGGAATCGTGTATGTATCGCTGTCGGCGTACGGCCATGTCGGACCATGGTCCGATCGGCGCGGCTTCGACAGCCTTACGCAGACCGCGAGCGGCATGAACCATGCCGAGGCCGAGGCGGCCGGGGAAACAGTGCCCAAGGCCCTGCCGTGCCAGGCACTCGACCACGGTTCGGGCTATCTGCTGGCGTTCGGCGCGCTGACCGCGCTGATGCGGCGGATGCAGGAGGGCGGGAGCTGGCACGTTCAGGTGTCGCTGGCGCGAACCGGGCGATGGATCCGCGATCTCGGGCGGGTCAGGGACGGCCTTGCCATCCCGGCACCCGAGGCAGCCGACATCGCTGACCTGCTGGAGGAAAGCCAGTCCGGCTGGGGTCGCATGCACGCGGTCCGCCATTCAGCCGAACTGTCGGAGACACCGACGCGCTGGGACCGTCCCTGCGTCCCGCTGGGAACACACCCCGCGGAATGGCCGGCAGCCCCGTAGCGCCGCGCCGTAGGAAGACCGTCACCAGGCCTGTGTCGGAAGTCCGGTGTCGGGAGGCCAGTGTCGGGGGACCATTAGCTGTTCACAGCCATGCCTTTATCCGAGTCTGTCATCCTCGCTGATCTGAACGCCACAGGCGCTCATTACAGCCTCGCCTGCATCCGCTCATCCACTTCTGTAACCAGCTTCTGCGCCACCCAAATTACCGGCTGGATCGCGCCGAGCGTCATGTCGCCGGTGAGATACAGCTTTTCGCCAAGTTCCAGTTGCGGAAGGTCACCCTTTTCCTTCGCCCGATCCCGATACCTCTGGTCGCAATATCCAACGTTATGTTCCGGCACATTGCGCAACGCTGACAGAACCTCCAACGACCGATCTCCCAATGCCGCCGGACTCGCATCCAGATCGAAGATCTTTTTGTAGGTCTTCCGTACTGACTGCAGCCTGGCGAACCTCAGATCCTTTTCGGCTAACGGTCCATCTCTCCGGACCTCATTCGCCGCATGGCCCAGCCGCCGATAAAGGCTTTCGACTGCGGTCCATGTCCTCGTGATCTGGTTTTCCAGCATGGCCTCGCGCGCAGCCTGGCCGCCAGCGTAGGCCGTCAGCGCGTTAAGGATGTCCTCCTTGTCGCCGAACTCCATGGGATTGTCCGGCGCTTGTCGTTCTCCCGGGAGGGCCACCGGACGAAACGTCATCCATTCCGCTTTGGCCGCGGCGCGCAGACTGTCCCCGGCAACCTGTCCGTCTTCCGGCTCAATGAACGGGCGCTTCAGCGCTTCCATTCGCAACCGGTATCGGGCGCGCTCGTGCAGCGCCGTTGAATGGACCGTGCAATCCAGCAGTTCATGAATGGCGAGCGACCGGCGCAGATTCACGACATAGGCCCGAACAATCGGGCGCAGACACTCCGTCTCGACGGTGTCGGCAAAGCTGTCGGACGTCCAGTGCAGTTGCCAGGCGGTTGGGAAGTTCATTGCGGCTTCAGACTCCAGAGGTCGAGTCCCGCTATGTCGGGTCGGAGAACGCGGAGCGCACCAGGCAATCGCAACCAAGTGCGCATCCCTCGACGGTCTTCACCCGAATGGTGTTGACCGACGCCTTTCACCGAGGCGATTGGACACGAAACGCAATTGCCTGTCGTCAACCCCGTAAACATACTTGACGGCTTGGCGGACAACGAGATTGTTTATCCGTGTTTCCGCGCCATCTTTGTCGATGTCCGCAAACATAGCCTTGATCGTCTCGGTTTTGCTGGCGGCGATGAAGATCGTTGTCGGCGAAATAGGCAAGGCGATGTGACCGTTTTCTTTAACCAGCCCGTTTGTCATGATGATCGGGCGGTCGGAGGTCAGGAGTGGGAACCTCTGACGCTTCAGGGTGGTCACGGACCAGGACATGCTGTTGAGCAGAGTGCCTACGGCCTTGCTATCCACTATGTCCCGCATCAGCATGAGGTGCATCCGATCAGAGTCGCCAGGCGGTCGGGTCGTACACCATTCGTCATATGAAGGCAGACCGGCCTCTTCGCGCACCTTCTCGTATTCGGCTCGAAGGCTGTCTAACGGCACAGACATCCTCTCCCGCACCAGATGTCCCAATCGCTCAACCGCCTCCGGGTTTCGGTGCAGGAGCGACATCAGGAACCTGGACCAGCCGCTATGAAATGGCTCTCGCACGCTCAGATCGTGTTTCAGGAGCCGTTCCATTGCTTCGCTTGCATAGGCATCGGCCCGAAGGAAGAACTTCTTCTCCAAGCTATCCGCCACCTGCGCAGGTAGGTTCCGGAAGAAATAAAGTCCCCGGACATACCCGGTCCCGTCCGGATACGTCCTCCGTGGCTCCACGCACTTGTAGGGCCTGCTGAACTCGCACAGCTGTCCGTCGCGTCGCTACCGGCCCACTGCTTCAGATAAAACTTCGGGAGATAGTGGTGCTTGTCGCCCTGTTTTCCCATGATCAGCTTGCCTGAGCCGTCCGATTCGATCCGGCAAGCATAGAACCACCATAGCTACCTGTCCCGCTCAGAGCCCGGCAGGATGGGCGCTACCACTGCCCGCGCGGACCGCAGTAACGGCGGACGACAGGTGCACCTGACGGCGTCGTGCCGATGCGCAGCAGCACGGCCACCGGGCGATGTGGTGGTGTCATAGACGTGGATCGGCAGGAAGCACCGTTCATCGTAATGAGCGTTGAACAGCGAGAGCTGCTGATGCCCGTGCACGACATCGAGCGTATCATCGATATCCAGCGTGACCGCACGCGGTGGCCGCTTGTAGCTGGCGCAGTACGTGTCGATCAGGGCGTAGGTCATGCGGATGACTTCGCGCAGAGTGGGGGCATTCTCCCAGCGCGACACGGTTGGCTGAGAGCAAAGATCGGTGCCGCTGTCGGGCAAACGTCCGCAAGGCAGTTTGAAGCCAGGGTCGGTGAGCAGGTAGTCGAAATCGTTGGCACCCTCATAGCCGCAAGCGATGGCCAGCATGCGCGCGCGCAGGATATTGGCCATGCTATGTGTCGCCAACAGCGGATTGCGTGGATCGGTGACCAACGGCGCGAGCCGCTCGGCGATGCCAAGTTCTCTCTCCACCGTCACGAGCAGCATCACACCGCCATCGGAGGTGATGCGTCCGCCGTCGAAGGCCGCGGTGACGTTCTTGCGTGCGACGGCTGGGAAACTGAATGGCAGCAAGCCATCTTCGAGCATGGCGGGTGTGGCAGCGTCTGATTCGGTGGAAATTGGCTTCGACACCCAAATCTCTGCTTCAGATAAGACCCTTACGCTACATCCGCCAGCGAATCCCTGCCATGTAACGAATAAGATGGGCAGCCTTTTCGTCCGGACGGGAATTGTATTGGTGATGCCTTGCTGCGCGGAATGGCCGGCAGCGCGGTAGCGGCGTGCCTTAGGAAGACCGTCACCAGGCCTGTGTCGGAAGGCCAGCGGTTTCGTCCGGACGAGAACGGTACCGCCCGTTTCTTGTGTCCTGGCCGGGCCTGGCCCGGCCACCCACAACCAAGCGGGCTTGGCCCGACCACCCACGACTGAGCGGATTTCGAAGTCGAGGTCAGGGGTCACAAGGCCAGCCCCATCGCTCGCCCGGTCACCAAGGGCCTGTCCCTGGCGGCGTTTTCGCTCAGCGTGCAAACGCCCGGTGTCGCACGCGGTCGGGTGTCAGGCGCCCGGCGAAGCAAAACCAGCGGGTCGCCGCAGCGAGACGACGGCCGCTGCGGCATCACCGCCAGCCGACGCGCCGCGGACACTCACCGCGACGCCGGATCTGAGGATCGTTCAGGCACCGGTCACCGCGGGATAGGGCTGCTCCCACTTGTCCAGATATACAAAGTCGGACAGCTTGCCGCGCCCGACCGGGCCGAACTTACCCATCGGGTAGCCGATCGGCAGGATCGCGTAGGAGTGCACGCCCTCGGGCAGGCCCAGCGCCGCTTCGGTCTCCTTGGCGTGGATCAGGTGCCGCGTCGTCAGCGTGGACCCCAGACCGAGCGCCCGGATCGTCAGCAGCATGTTCTGCACCGCAGGGTAGATCGAGGCGCCCGTGGAACGGTTCGGATGCGGCCCATCGACCAGGCACGCAACGATCCAGACCGGAGCCTCATGAAAGTGCTCGGTCAGATACTCCACCGCGCCATGCTGCTTCTGGTAGCGCTCCGGCGTGACGCCCGGCGGCGTCGGACTGCTCGCGTAACGAGGCCCGATTACCTCTTCGAAGGCCTTCTTGTACCAGACCTGCACGGCCTTCTTGATTGCCGGGTCCTTGACTACCAGGAACCGCCAGGTCTGGGTGTTGCCGCCGTTGGCGGCGCTGATCCCGGCCTCCAGGATCTGCTTGATCAGTTCGTCCGGCACGGGGTCCGGCTTCAGCCGGCGCATCGAGCGGGTGGTGCTGATAATCTCAAACAAATCAGGCATGATCTTTCTCCCTAGATACGTTTTGGCGCCGCGGCTCCCCCTGAACCGCTGCGCCCGCCGTCGATGACGATGTGCGTGCCCGTCACGTCCCCGGACAGCTCCGAACACAAGTATAGCACGGCGCCGGCAATTTCCTCGGGCAAAGCGTAGCGTCCGGTCGGAATGCCGGCGGCGCTGGCGGCGTGCACACCTTCGGGGTTGGCCGGGTTCCGCTGCGCCTCGAGCGAGCGCATCATCCGCGTCTCTACCGGACCGGGACAGACCGCGTTCACCCGGACCCCAAGGCCGGCCACGTCGGTCGAGGCGACCTTGGTGAGGCCCAATACGCCGTGCTTCGAAGCGACGTAGGCCGCCATCCCGGGGGCGCCGAACAGTCCGGCCACCGAGGCGGTGTTGACGATCGCCCCTGACCCTTGGTGCAACATCACCGGCAGGACGTGCCGCATCCCCAGGAAAACGCCCTTCAGGTTGACCGCGATCACCTGGTCGAAGACCGTCTCGTCGTAGTCCTGGGTTGGTGTCACGCGGCCTTCGATGCCGGCGTTGTTGAAGAACGCATCGATCCGGCCATACGCGGCGAGCGTCTTCTCGACGTAGTCCTTCACCGACGCCGCCTTGGTCACATCCGCCTGGACGAAGGCCGCGGTCGCCCCGCGCTGGGTGACGATGTCGGCGCTCGCCTGGCCGGCATCCGCGTCGGCGTCCACCACCATGACCTTCGCACCGCGAAGCGCAAAGGCCAGAGCGGTCGCCCGCCCGATACCGCCGCCGCCACCGGTGATCAGTGCCACCTTGCCCGTGAAATCCATGCTTTCGTTTCCTTCCTGATTATCCACCGACCGGATTATCCACCGACCGGCTGTCGCGCGATCGAACAGGGACCTGTCCGCAACGCGGTCGAAACCCGGTGCGCGCTTGACGGCATTCGCTGCCATTGCCTCGCCCGGGCCGGGCGTGCACGCCAGCCCACCCGGACGACGCTCGGCCGCAGGCACTGAACCGCACGCATCAAACCGCAGACGCTGAACCCCCAAGACACTGAACTCCAGGCGCTGAGCCCCCAAACGCTGAACCCCCAGACGCTGAACTCCAGGCGCTGAGCCCCCAAACGCTGAACTCCAGACGCTGAACCCACAGGCGCTGAGTCCCCAAACGCTGAACCCCGGGGCACCGAACCGCCAGACGCTTGCCGCGCTCCCGCGCTTTCCTGGCCGTGCGCGTCTGCGAGCGATATGCACCTGGGTCCAATCCTGACATTTCACCACGGTGGTCTTCCGTCATCCGCAAGTGAGCCGGCGTGCCTTTGACGTCCATCCTGCCACGGGGCCACGCGGGACCGGTCCCCGGACCCATCGAACATCCCGGAAAACAACGGCTCGCCGGTACCCTGGCCGATCGCAAAATCCGCCGCCGGCCCGATCCACGCACGGCGAACCGGCGGGTCGAGACGCCCGTGCCGCGCATCGGTGAAGCGCGATACGTTGTCCTGTCATCAAGCATTCGACCCGGGCGGCTGCCCCTGGTGGCGTCGCAGGTCACGCTTCGCTGCGACCGGACGCTACACGACCTTGCCTTCGCGCATCGCCGCGATCTCCGCCGCGCCGTAACCCAGTTCGGTCAGGATCGCATCGGTGTGCTCCCCGGGCTCGGGCGTCGCGCTGCGAATGCTCCATGGCGTGCGGCTGAGTTCGATCGGCTGGCCGATCACTTCAACGTCGCCCAGCACCTTGTGCGGCACCACCCGGGTGATGCCCAGATGCTTCACCTGCGGGTC
>DASWON010000514.1:0-2859 GCA_036398735.1 Rhodopila sp. | reverse complement strand
GCACGGCGAGCCAGGCGAACTGGTCGTCCGCGGAGACAGCGCCGCCGATGGCTACTGGAACCAGCGCGCCAGATCGCGACGCACGTTCCAGGGCGAATGGACCTACACCGGCGACACCTACACCCGTGACGCGGACGGCTATTTTCGTTTCCAGGGCCGCAGTGACGAGATGCTGAAGGTGAGCGGCGTCTGGGTATCTCCGTTCGAGGTCGAAGAGGCGCTCATAGCGCATCCCGCGGTGCTGGAAGCAGCGGTGATCGGCCGCCAGGATCGCGATGGACTGGTCAAGCCAAAAGCCTTCGTGATCCTTCGCGAAGCCGATCTAGCCGCGGCGGCACCGATCGCCGACGCACTGGTTGCGGAATTGCAGGCCCATGTGAAGGAACGGATCGGCGTGTGGAAGTACCCGCGCTGGATCGAGTTCGTTGCCACCCTGCCAAAGACGGCGACCGGCAAGATCCAGCGCTTCCGGCTGCGGGAGGTCTGATGCAAGCGGGTAAACTTCAGGTTGCTGGCGGAACGTTGGAAACTGCCTGGTGGGGTCGGGGTCCGACCGAGGCGCCCACCCTGGTGCTGCTGCACGAAGGCCTCGGCAGCGTAACATTATGGCGCGACGTGCCAGAGCGTCTGGCTGCGTCGACCGGATGGGGCGTTTTCGCGTATTCGCGGTTCGGCTATGGCTATTCCGACACGACGCCCCTGCCCCGGCCGATGACGTATATGCACGACGAGGCACGCCTCGTGCTGCCGCAGGTTCTGCACGCGGCCGGGATCGAGCGTGCCGCGCTGATCGGCCATTCCGATGGCGGGTCGATCGCGGCGATCTATGCCGGGTCGGGCCCGCCCGAGGGCGTTGCTACCGGCGACGTCCGCCTACTTGGCCTCATCACGATCGCAGCACATTTCTTCGTCGAGGACCTGAACCTCGCCAGCATCCGGCAGATCAGGACCGAGTTCGAAAGCGGAACCCTGCGTCCGCGCCTGGCTCGCTATCACCGCGACGTCGACGCCGCGTTCCGTGGCTGGAACGACGCCTGGCTCGATCCGCGCTTCCGCGATTTCGACATCACCGGCTTTCTGCCGAAGATCCAGGTGCCCATCCTGGCCTTGCAGGGTGAGGTCGACCCGTACGGCAGCGACGAACAGCTGCGCGTCTTCCAGGCCAATGTGCGGGCACCGATCACGACCAGGCTGATCCCGGGTGCCCGGCACGCGCCGCACCTGGAGGCCAGGGATACGACCCTGGCCGCCATCACCGACTTTGTCGCCAACCTGCCGCGGGGCTCCTCGACGTGATCGATTTCCAGACCGACCCGACCCGCTATCGCCATTGGAAACTGTCCTTCGACGGGCCCATCGCGTGGCTGACGATGGACGTCGATCCGGCCGGCGGACTGACCGAGGGGTACGAACTGAAACTGAATTCATACGACCTCGGGGTGGACATCGAACTCGCCGACGCCGTGCAGCGGCTGCGCTTCGAGCACCCGGAGGTGAAGACTGTCATCCTGCGCTCGGGCAAGGAAGGCGTGTTCTGCGCCGGGGCGAATATCCGCATGCTGGGACAGGCATCCCACGGCCATAAGGTGAATTTCTGTAAGTTTACCAACGAAACCAGGCTGGCCATCGAAGATGCCAGTGAGAATTCCGGCCAGATCTACATGGCGGCGATCGCCGGCAGCGCGGCCGGCGGCGGATACGAACTCGCGGTCACCGCGGACCACATCATGCTGATCGACGACCGGCGCTCATCCGTTTCCTTACCGGAGCTTCCTCTGCTGGCCGTGCTGCCCGGAACCGGAGGCTTGACCCGCCTCACCGACAAGCGCCGCGTGCGCCGCGATCGGGCCGACATCTTCTGCACCGCCGAGGAAGGCGTGCGCGGCAAACGAGCCGTCGAGTGGCGCCTGGTGGATGAGGTCATTCCGCCCTCGGCCTGGGATGCCAAGGTTCGCGAGCGCGCACTCGAACTGGCGCAACGGTCCGACCGGAACGGCACCAAAGGAATCGCGCTGACGCCGCTGCAGCGTACCATCACCGCCGACGCAATCACCTACCCGCATGTCCGGGTTGCGCTCGACCGCGCCGGGCGATCGGCTGGCATCACGATCCTGGGCCCATCGGACCTTCCGGGGGATCTGCGCGGACTGCACGACAGCGGCGCCGCGTTCTGGCCCCTGGCAATGGCGCGTGAACTGGACGACGCCTTGCTGCATCTCCGGTTGAACGAGCCCTCGCTCGGGCTGATCGTGTTCCGAACCGTCGGCGATCCGGCTCAGGCGCTGGCGGCCGACAGCCTGCTGGAGCAGTACCAGACCGACTGGCTGGTGCGGGAGATCCGGCTGCAGCTGAAGCGGGTGTTCAAACGAGTCGACATGATGGCGCGCAGCCTGCTCACGCTGATCGAGCCGGGCAGCTGTTTCGCCGGCACCCTGACCGAGATCGTTTTTGCAGCCGACCGGGCAATCATGTTCGCCGGCAACCCGACCGGGGACAACCGCGGACCCGCCACTCTGCAGCTTTCGGCACTGAATTTCTCGGCCTTTCCGATGGGCAATGGTCTGTCCCGGTTGGCCAACCGTTTTTACGGCGAACCGGAGTCGCTGACCGCAGCCGCCGGATTGATCGGCGAGACCCTGGATGCCGAGACCGCCGAGCGGGAGGGCCTGGTCACCTTTGCCTATGATGAGACGGACTGGGAGGACGAGGTGCGCCTGATCCTGGAGGAACGCGCGTCGTTCTCACCGGACGCGCTGACCGGGCTGGAGGCCAATCTTCGTTTCGCCGGCTCCGAGACGATGGAAACCCGGATCTTCGGGCGCCTGACCGCCTGGCAGAACTGGATCTTCCAGCGCCCCA
>DASWON010000513.1:0-4057 GCA_036398735.1 Rhodopila sp. | reverse complement strand
GCCATCGCCTGAGCCATCCCGAGGCCAATGCCGCTGTTGCCGCCGGTGACCAGCGCCACCTTGCCGGTCAGATCGAATGGGCTGTACGCCACGATGCCGTCTCCTTCTGGGTTCTTGGAGCGTGTCTAATAGCGGAAAGTTGGCACCTGACCAGATCGCGGCTACGCTGTCCGGCAAAGGAGATCGCCCATGATTTTAACCGCGGACAGCATGGTCGCGCACCGCACCAACCGGCGCCGGACCCCGAATGGCTGGAACACCACCTTCATCGGTCAGAACCGCGCAACGCTCAAAGAGGGCGATCCGATCCCGTCATCCGAAGGCCTCTACCCGATGGCCTTCCTGGTGGAAAAGGAGGCCGCGGCGGTCGTACATCCGCACTTCCATCAGGCCGACCAGTACCAGGTCATTGTCCAGGGCTCCGGGCGGCTCGGGGTTCACGACGTCGCCAGCGTCGCCGTTCACTATACCGACGCCTACTCCGCTTATGGACCCATTGTCGCGGCGGACGAGGGCGTGTCGTGGTTCACGTTTCGCAACGCCTGGGATCCCGGCGCGCGCTACATGCCGGAGCACCGCCGGCAGCTACGTGAGGCCCGCGCGCGGTATCAGCATCGCGAGGCCACCTGCGGGCCATTGCCACCGCTCACTGAACAGGAACTCGCTGCCCTGGCGGCCCCTTCGGGAACCGCGGTCATCGCCGAGACGGCCGACGGCCTTGGCACGTGGCGCTATACCGTCCCGGCCAACGGCGCAGTCAGCGGCCCTGATCCGGCAACCGGCGGCGGCCAGTTCTGGCTGGTGTCGGCGGGGTCGGCGGCCGTCGCGGATAGCGCGCTGCTGCCCGCCCAGTCCTGCATCTTTGTGGCACCCGAGGATGCCGCGGCCAACCTGGTCGCCGGACCAGCCGGCGCGGACCTGATCTGCATGCAGTTTCCCAAGCGCGCGCGGGACTGATCAGGCTGCCCGTCTAAGCCGGCCCTCCGACCGCGTCGCCGCCTTGGGCGATCGCGTCCCCCTCGGAGATCGCCTTTGCGTCAGACCGCGGCTCCTCGGTTATCGCTCGCGGCCGGACCGTCCGGGAGCGCACCACCCGGGGTTGCCTGGTATCGCCCTGCCGGTCGCGCGGCGCCTGGGCGTCGGCTGCGTCACCAGCAGCGTCGTGTCGATTGTCCTCGGTCATCGCTGCATCTCCCGGATGTCCGGGCGTCAACACCTCGCCCGTCCGATGGTTGCGGTCCGGCTCGGCCGCACCGACACGCACGCAAACGGCCGAGCGCGGGCGGCTAGCCGTGATCAAGGAACAGGGCGGCATCGGGCAGTCGTCCGGGCGCCGGCCGCGCCGCGGCCCCGGCCCCCCGGCATGGTGGGTCCCGGCTCGTACGGGCCAGGCCGCCGAGCCCCGGCGAGGCCGCAACTCCGCCGAACCCCGGTGAGGCCGCAATTCCGCCGAACCCCGGCATTCCAATCGGCCGCGTACCCGACCGTCGCGGTTTGCCGGAGCCCCGAGGTGCCGCTCGGGCGCCATTGCGGCATTGTCGACCGGGCCCTGAAGATGATCGCCCGGAGTGTCGTCAGTGGTGCCGTGACGCGCGGACGGCCTGTGCTACGAATGATCGGATGAAGACGCTGCTGATCGTGTTTCATTCGCTGACCGGCGGGACGCGGCAGATGGCCGACGCCGCGGCCGTGGGTGCGTCTGGCGAGGCGGAGGCGAGCGTTCGCCTGCTGACTGCGAGCACGGCCGAAGCGGCTGACCTGCTGGGCGCCGACGGCTATCTCTTCGCGACTCCCGAAAACCTCGCGGCGATAGCCGGGCAGATGAAGGATTTCTTCGACCGCACCTACTATCCGGCGCTGGACCGCATCAACGGCCGGCCCTACGCCGTCATGATCTGTGCCGGCAGCGACGGTGAGAATGCCGCCCGGCAGATCGCCCGGATCGCCACGGGGTGGCGTCTGCGCCCGGTCGCCGACCCACTGATCGTGCGAACGAACGCGCAGACCCCGGAGGCGATCCTGGCGCCGAAGACCGTCGCCGCCGCCGACCTCGGCCGCTGTCGCGATCTGGGTGCGGCACTGGCCACCGGACTGGCGGCCGGCATCTTCTGACGCCGGACCATGGTCAGGCACCGGGTCATGGTCTGGCACCGGGTCATGGTCTGCGCCCATGCAACTCGCCACACCCGGCCAACCTCCGCCTGAGGCGGGTTTCCGACAGGCGTAAGGGCTTCGCCGGTCGACATCATGGTCGCGGCGGGTCGGAGATCCGGTTCACCCGAAGCATCCTACAGCCGGACGTCGATCCATTCCTCGGTGAATGGACGGCGGCGAAACGTGGCCCAGACGAAGTTCATCGAGTAACGCAGTCCGATCCGCAACAGCCCCTCCTCCAGCAGGCGCCGCCCGGATGACAGGGCCGGCAGCCGGAAGGTGAATTTGACCGCGCCCACCGCGTTCAGCCGGCGTGCCAGATCGGTGTCCTCGCCGTAGAAGCTGAACAGCGGGTTATAGCCGCCGATCGCCTCGAGCGCGGACCGCCGCACGACGAAATTGCCGCCTTGCAGCAGCGAACCGATACGCAGCACGAAGCGGTTCAGCACGTAGAACCCATACCCCATGATATAGAACGCCCGCACCGCGGCGCGCGTGCTGCGGGAGACGTCGTAGTAGATGTACGGTCCGCTCAGCGCGACCAGGCCGGGATATCGCCGGAACTCCTCCAGGACGCGGTTCAGCCAGCCCTGTGTGACGATCGTGTCGGCATCCACATTGGCGATCAGGCGGCCGGTGGCGCGCTGAAATCCGGCCCGCCTCGCCTGCACGAGACCTTTGACCGGTTCGTGCACAACGATAACGTCAGGAAACGAGCCTGCCACGTCTCCGGTGGTGTCCGTGCTTGCGTTGTCGACGACGATGACTTCCGCGGCACAGCCTGAGCATTTTATTTCGGCGATGATGGCGGTCAGGGTCTTGGCGAGGTTCTTCTCTTCATTGTAGGCCGGCACCACGAAGCTGATCATCACAGGATCACTCATTCGGCTGAACCTCCCTGGAGCACCGAACGGTAGAGCGCTTCCCACTCATCGGTGACGGTTTCGACGCTGTATTGTTCGGCGCGCCGCCGGCCGGCCGCGCCCCAGGCACGCCGCCGCTCCGGCGCGGCAAGCACGTCACGCAAGGCGGCCGCCAGCCGCGCCGGGTCGTGCGGGTCCACCAGCACGCCGTTCGCCGCACACACGAACTCCGGCAACGCCCTGCTGTCCGCCGCGATCACCGGTACTCCGGAGGCCATCGCCTGAAGCAGAACCATGCTCTGGGTTTCACTTGTGCTCATGATCGCGAATGCGTCACTAATCCGTAACAACTGCGCCAGCTCCCGCTGCGGCAGCGTCCCCAGGAACCGGACCCGTGGGTCGATCCGCAGGTCCGCGGCCAGCCGCCGCAGCATCGGTTCGTGCGAACCGTGACCGGCGATCGTCAGTTCGGCCGCGGCGCCATCATCCCGCAGACGGGCCAGGGCATGGAACAGTACCTCGATATTCTTCTCCGGGCCCAGCCGGCCGGCATAAGTGATTGTCGGGCACGTCAGGCAAAACCGAGCGCGCAGGCCGTCGCGTTCTTCGTCGTGGGCAGGCATGAACAGGCAGGTGTCGATCGGGTTGGAGATCACCCGGTGTGGTGGCCGCAACTTAGCCGCACCCAGTTCGGCAAACACCGATTGTGACGGTGCCGTCACATAGTCGCAGCGATTATGAAACCATCTGACATAGGCGCTTGCCCGCTCGACGCTGACCGGGATATGCGGGCCGAACCCGGCGATCGTCGTATGATGGGTCCCCACCACCGGCCGCTTGAGCATGACACCGCTCAGCAGCGCCTCCAGTCCGACACCGAAGAAAGAATGCGCATGGATCACGTCGGGTCGAGCACCCAACGCGAGCACCGCCGGCGCGACCGGCGAGGGCAACGCCACGCGGGACTGACGGGTCGAACTGGGGAACGGCAATGAGGACCGGCGGTGGACGCGGACATTCGCGCCGAGGTCCGGTTCCCG
>DASWON010000512.1:0-2961 GCA_036398735.1 Rhodopila sp. | reverse complement strand
CGCGGCTGTCCAGCACGAGTTTCGAGGCCAGATACAGCTGCTCCTCGCCCGCGGACGTAGCCCTGAAGCCGAACGCGCGGGCGAAGTCACCCGACACCGGACCGCTGAGTGCCCCATGGATGCCGCGCACCCGTGTGCTGGCTTTCGCCAGATGATAGGCGTCGTACATGCCCTGCGCCGTCTCCGGCAGCGGCAGCAGCCCCACACTGCCATGGGCGACGCCCGCCTGCCCTTCGGCATAGCTGATCAGGTCGTGCAGCCGCCGGATCTCGTCCGGCGTGGCGACCTTCGGCGGCACGATCGCGGTCAGCCCGTGCGTGACGGCGGCCTCGATCTCCGCATACGTGCCGTCGTACAGCGGCTGGATGCGAACGAATGCACCGACGCCGGCATCCTGCAGCTCCTGGATCTCGCTTTTCAGATAGGACATCGCCTGCGGCTTGAACTGCGGCGGCACAGAGTCCTCGATGTCGAGTACCACGGCCCCGGGCGACACGCGGATCGCCTTCGCCACCCAGTCGCGGCGATGGGCGGGCACGAACAGGGCGGATCGGATGGGCCACATGCGACATGTCTCCTTGGGCAATTCGGATGCAGTTTGCGGGGACGCGCCACATGGTGCAATCGTGCGGCCGGAGGTTCCGTCCCATGCCCTATCCCACCCATCTGCTGCCGACCACCGTCGTGGGCAGTTACCCGCAGCCGGACTGGCTGGTGGACCGCGCGACCCTGCACCATCACGGCGTGCCGCGGGCCCATGCGCACGACATGTGGCGGGTGCCGGACCAACTGCTGGAGCAGGCGCAGGATGATGCGACCGTCCTGGCGATCCGCGACATGGAGCGGGCCGGGATCGACATCGTCACCGACGGGGAGATCAGGCGGGAGAGCTACTCCAACCGCTTCGCCCTGGCACTGGAAGGCATCGACGCCGACGCGCCGGGGGAGTTGCGGTCAGGCACCGGGCGGGTGACGAAGGTGCCTCGGGTGGTGGGGCCGATCCGGCGCGTGGCGGGGGTGGAGACCCGCGACGCCGCGTTCCTGCGGGAGAATGCAACCCGGGCGACCAAGATTACGCTGCCCGGGCCGTTCACCCTGTCGCGGCAGGTGCAGAACGACTTCTACAAGGACGAGGAAGAACTCGCGATGGACTATGCCGTCGCGGTGAACCAGGAGCTGCGGGCGCTGAAGGCCACCGGGGTCGATGTCGTGCAGCTGGACGAGCCCTGGGTGCGGACCGCGCCGGAGCAGGCGATCCGGTATGGAATCAAGGCGATCAACCGCGCACTGGAGGGGATCGAGGGGCCGACGGTCGTGCATCTGTGTTTCGGCTATGCCGCGGTTGTGGCGGAAAAGCCCAGCGGATACAGCTTCCTGGCAGAGCTTGGGGACACCATCGCGCAGCAGATCTCGATCGAGGCGGCGCAGCCCCGGCTGGACCTCGGTGTGCTGCGCGACCTGGCCGGAAAGACCATCATGCTGGGTGTCCTGGACCTGAACGACCCCGCGGTCGAGACGCCGGAGACGGTGGCCAGCCGGATCCGCGACGGGCTGCGCTTCGTCGCTGCCGACAAGCTGGTTCCGGCCCCGGACTGCGGCATGAAGTACCTGCCGCGTCCCACGGCGTTCGGCAAGCTGCGGGCAATGGCCGAGGGGGCCGCGATCGTGCGGCGAGAACTGGCCGGATAGGCGCGCCCACGCGGCGATCGGAGGCACCCGGCTCCGCTCGCAGCCGGTGCCACGCCATGTGGTCAGGGCTTTGACCGGCGTCACCGCCTGGCGTCCGCTGCGAGGTCGAGGAGTACGGCAAGAAGAACGATGCCTCCGCCGGCGCAGGTCAGCTTGGGTGGCAACTCGCCGTAAGCCAGCCAGACCCAAAGTGGCGCAAGAGGCAGTTCGAGATTTGCCAGCAGCGAAGCGCGCGTTGCCGAAACGTGACGGCTGCCAATGGTCAGCAGCAGCAGGCCGAACCCGAACTGGACCGTGCCGAACAATCCAAGCCTGAGCAGATCCGGTGCCGCGACACCGGCTGGATGGGCCAGCGGAAGGACCGCGACAGCGCAGGCGAATGCCGAGAGACATGTGGCCGGCAGCATGGACACGTGCCGGTTCTGGCGGATGAGCACCATCATCAGCGCCATCAGCACAGTCATTGCGACCGCGAGCAGATCGCCCAGCATCTGCCCGAGCGGGAGTGTGGCACCGCACATCACCACAACGCCGCACAAGGCGATGCCGCTCGCCGCGAGGGTAACCCGGCGCGGACGTTCTCCTACCCATGCCCATCCGATCGCCGCGGCGAGAAAGGGGGCCGTGGCATAGATGACCGTGACATCGGCAACCGTGGTCTCGCGAAGCGCGGTAATGAAGCAGATAGTTCCGATCGTCGAGCAACTGGCTGTCAGCAGCCCAGCTCTGCCGATTGCAGCAAAGGCCGCTGGCGCGGCGGTGCGTTCGCGCCACGCGATGTAGGCGGCGATGAACAATCCGCCGAACAGGCCTCTCCAGAACAGCATGGTCCAGACGTCAACTGTGACGAGGCGGGTGAACAGACCAGCAGTGCTGAATGCGATCGCCGCCGCCGCGACAAGCAGACTGCCGGCCGACCTCGGTCCGTCGTCCCTGCGCGTGCCGGCCATGGCAACGGACACGCTCAGCGCATCGGCTTCACTCATCATTGCTTTACCCTCGATCAGGTTCCGACAGCGACAGGGACTCCCGCGCCCGATGCGAAAGCCCGGTGCGCCGTGGATCAGCCGGTCGCGAACGATCGCCGAAGTCGTGCCGGCCAGCCGAATTGCTGACCTTCCGGCGACGGCCGGCCGGCCGGGATCTCATTGATTTGGCGCAGCCTCACCCCAACCCTGCGCACATACCGTCAGCGTCGTCGTGGGCCGGTACCAGCAGCGGATTATTGTTTCTAATACAGTGCATGGTTCTGAGGACCGTCGTGGGGCGGAA
>DASWON010000511.1:0-29030 GCA_036398735.1 Rhodopila sp. | reverse complement strand
GTTGACATCATTGCCCAGTGTGGCGCCGACGATCCGGCCATCCGACGCCACCGCCAGCACCACCTCCGGCTCCGGATTGTTCCACGAAGATCCGGGATGCAGGCCGGCGTCCATGCCGGTGCCGACCGCGGCCATCGGTTGTGCCTTGGTGAAGATCTCAGCATCCGGACCGATGCCGACCTCCAGATACTGGCTCCAGGCACCCTGCTGGATCAGCACGTCCTTCAGCCGCATGGCCTCGGACGAACCTGGCTTCAGCTTCGCGAGGTCGTCGCCAACCAGCCGGAAGACCTCCTTGCGGATGGCGCCCGCGGCGGCCATGTCGCCACGCGCCCGCTCCTCGATCACGCGCTCCAGCATGGAGATGGCGAAGGTCACCCCGGCTGCCTTGATTGCCTGCAGGTCGAGCGGTGCGAGCAGCCAGGGGTGCTGCGGGTTACGCGTCGCCGCAGGCGTGTTGGCGAGCATCACGTCGAGCGCCCCGATCGCCTCCCCCGTCGCGGCGCGCACGGCGGCGGCCGGATCAGAGGCTTCGCACAGATCCCGCATGGTCGGGAACTCCGTCGAGATATCGATGACCGTGCCATCGCGCACGGCGACCACCGAAGGTCCCGCCAGTTCCGGGCGCCAGATCCGCCCGGCCAGGGCCGCCTGGGCAGCGTCGTCCGGCAACGCCGCGCGGACGCGGGTCAGAAACTGGCTCATGACGGAGGCCTCCTCTGCGTTGTCGCCAGCCTACCCGATCTGCGCCGTGGGGAAACCCGTCGCGGCCGGGCCGCCACGCCGGTTGCCGGCCCGCTGCTATGCCCGTTCAGCCTCTGCCGCCGCGGCATCGATCGCGGCCGCAATGGCGCGCACCTGCTCGTCCGGGATCGGTCCGCCGGCCAGCCGCAGCCGCAGCGCGGTTTTGAGGTTCTCGATCGCGCGGATGATCCGCGGGTCGGGCACGGCGCCGCGCTCACGGGCGATCCCGTCAATGCGTGCCTGGATGGCATCGATCTCGGTCTGGTGCGCCGTCAGGAAGGCCGTGCCTTCGGCCGTGGCATGATACAGCTTCTTGCCATTCTCCGCCGCGACGCCGGCAAGCCCCTGCTCCTCCAGCATCGTCAGCGTAGGGTATATGACGCCCGGGCTGGGGCTGTAGCCGCCGCCCATCCGATCCTCCAACGCCTTGATGAGGTCGTAGCCGTGCGCCGGTTTGGTCGCGATCATGCTCAGCAGGATGAAGCGCAGATCGCCGTGGTCGAATACCCGGCGTCGTCCGCCGCCGTGCTGGCGCTGGCGTCCACCGAACCGGTCGCCGGTCTCGAGCGGGTCGCGGACGAAGCGCCGTTCCCCGAAGTGGCGGCCGGAGTGGTCATGGGCCATCGCATGGGACCCGTCTCGCCGGCCGTGGTCGTGATGTCGCATCGTGATTTCGTCTCCTTGAAAAGCCGGCTCGTTTGATGCCAGCAAACGAGATATAGATAAGATATAACTTAAAGTCAAGATATATCTTGATCCAAGGACCGCCGGCACGGGGCCCGGTCAGTCGGACCCGGTTGCGTATAGCCGGCACCAGGCCAGGGTCAGCCGCGCCTGATGACGTGGCAGCGACAGCCGCTGGATCGGGCCGGCCTGGTCATGCGGTGAGTTGTTGCCGATTAGTCGTTTCACCTGCGCGATTTCCCGGCTATCTATGATCGAACGTCACCAGGAGACCCTCGTGCGCTATCTTCCGCCGTTCGAAGTCATCAAGGGTACGCTCAACCTGACGACCGCGCGGGGGAAGACCCGTGTGGACATGACGTACGAAGACCTCCAGCAGTTGATCCGGACGCTTCTGAGCGCGATCGCAGTCGACAATGCGTTCTATCTGGAGCGCAATCCGGACGTGGCGGAGGGCATCCGCAAGGGCACGATCGGGTCTGCGCAGGAGCATTTCGTCGATCACGGATATTTCGAGGGACGGTTGCCCTATCGGATCGCGGTCGATGAGCAGTGGTATCTTCAAACGCACGCCGACGTCGCCGAGACGCTGCGCAGTGGCGAATACACGACGGGACAGGATCATTTTGACGGACCAGGCTACCCCGAAGGACGAGCCCCGTTTCCGCTGCGTCCGTAGGCTGCGTCCGCCGGACATGCGACGCGGCGGGTCGATCCCCGAGGCGACAGTTCCCGGCGAAACGCGGCGAGCTGCCGCCTGCAAACGCCCGCCGGAAAGGTCAATTGGTTCCGGCGACCACTTCCATGATCCGGCTCACGATATCCGGTGAGATCTTCATCTCCCGCGCCACCTTCTCCTGCTCGGCCATCATCAGCGTGCGCTGTTCGGCCAGTTC
This sequence comes from Rhodopila sp., assembly GCA_036398735.1. Lineage (GTDB taxonomy): Bacteria > Pseudomonadota > Alphaproteobacteria > Acetobacterales > Acetobacteraceae > Rhodopila. The sequence continues at coordinate 26,706 of DASWON010000511.1, read as the reverse complement.
CTCGGGCGGTACGAAGGCGAACTTGACGCCGCGGGCCCGCAGTTCCTTCTCTGCCTTGTCCTGCGCGGCGGCCAGGTTGGTCCGGTAGACGCCGATATTCGCTGTCCACAGGTCGGTCACCAGGGTTTTCAGCGCGGGGGTGAGGGCAGTCCAGAATGCCTCGCCGAGCATCGGGATGTAGTCGCCCATGCTCTGGTGGTCGATCAACCCATAGCGCAGCCCGGCATCCCAAAGCTTCGCGCTGACGCAGCTCTCGTTGGTGCTCTGCAGCGCATCGAACGCGCCCTGCGCCAGTTCCAGCGGCACGTCCGGCCAGGCGGCGGTGGCAGGCAACGCGCCGAAGAACCGCGCCCGCCAGGGTTGCGCAAAGCCGCCCGAATTCCGAACCTTCAGGCCCTTCAGATCGCGCAACTCATTGAGCGGTCTGCGGCCGCTGTACCAGTTGGTAAACCCGAGGTCGATCCAGCGCCCCGGGATCTTCACCCGAAGTTTCTTGGCGACTTGCTCATTCACCATGTTGCCGGGGACACCGTCGATTGCACGATGCGTGGTCTCGGCCGGCTGGCCGTAGAAGATCGGCAGCTGGCTCAGATCGGCCTCGGGCACATATGTTGATACGCGCCAGGTCCCCGGGACGGCCATCTCGACCTGTCCGAGCACCAGGGCCTTGATGACCTCCCGGTCGGGAAAAAGCTGCGCGCTGTCGAACAACTGCGGCGCGATCGCACCCTGGGAGGCGGCCTCGAGTTTCTTCAGGAAATCGGCAATCGATTGCGTTCGGCCGTGGCTTGGGGCGGTGTCGAGCGACACCCGCATCCGGATCGGATCGGCACGGGCGGTCCGGATGAACGGAGCCGCGAGCGCCGAACCGAGGACGATCCGGCGCCCGATCGCCATCGTCATACCTGCGCGGTGAGGTCGCGCGCGTTGATCGACTGGATCGCCGAAAGCCGTTTGAACAGCACGTCCGCCGGGATCGGGGAATCGCCGGCATCAAGGCAGTCGGCGAACTTGTCGTATAGCTGCTGGTCGGTCAGCGGCCGCGTCGGATGGCCTGTGGCGCGGGCGACCGGCTCGCCCGCGATGGTCTGCCCGCCCGCCAGTGTGACGGTGACCTGATCGGCCGGGGCGGCGCCGGGTAACTCGGGATCGTAGTTCGTGGTGGTGACGATCTCGACCTTCTTCATCAGCGCCTGAATATCGGGACGCTGGACGAACTCGTCGGTGAGTTCGCGCAAGCCGACGCGTTGCGCGATGATGCCACTCGCCATGCAGAACTCGATGCTGAACTTCGCCGCGAGGCCGGTGTCCGGCTGATGGTTGCGCAGCACGGTGGCGAAATAATCGCTGAGGTTGACCGTGATCTTCTCCACCTCGTCGGCCTTGACGGGGCTGTTGTTGACCAGATCGAGCATGCAGTCGATCGCACGATGGGTGCAGTAGCAGGTAGGATACTTCTTGATGCCGAGACCCTGCGAAAGGATGGCCCATTCCGTGCCGGCCTTGGTCTCTCCGGCGCGGTCCTCAGTCCCGGTCGGGGAAATCGCATGCAGAAAACCCTGCGGATGCTCCAGCGCATCGGTGTTGGCGGTAAACCCGGCCTCCGCCAGGCGCGCGGCCATGATCCCGGCATGCGCGGCTTTTCCCGCGTGAAACGGCTTGGTCATGGTGCCAAAGTTCGACATCAGCCCGGCCGACTGCGACGCCCCGAGGGCTATGGCGATCGCAGACTTTTCGGCGTCCAGCTTGCGTAGCTTGGCACACGCCGCGGCGGCACCGACCGCGCCATACAGCCCGGTCGGGTGCCAGCCTTTCTGGTGCAGCAGGCCGGTATCGCGCTTGAACAGCTCGGCCCAGGTTTCATACCCGGCCACGTAGGCGGTGATCATGTCGGCGCCGGACGACCCAAGATGCTCCGCCTCCGCCAGAATAGCGGGCACCAGCACCGTGCTCGGGTGGCCGCGCAGCGCGACGTCGTCATAGTCCAGAGCATGCGCCGCGGTGCCGTTGATCCAGGCAGCCTCGGGGGCAGGGGCCTTGCGGTCCCCGAATGTCAGTGTGGCCGGGCCGTCGCCGGGTGCCAGCGTCTCCGTCATGATCCGCACGCTGTCCTCGTGGCGGCCGGCGATCATGGTGCCGATCGTGTCGATGAACCCCATCCGGGCGATTCGAGCGGCCTCCTCCGGCAGGCGATTCGGCGACAGGTCAGCGATAAACTGGCCGAGGGATTTTGTCAGGGGCATGGGGCGATTCCTCCGAAGGCGGATGGCTTCATTATGTCGGCGCGACCCAGGCGGCGCTGTTCCCTCCGGTCTGGTTTCGGGCGGCAGGTCCGGGTGGCGGGTGGACGTCGACTGGCGCGGCAGTCCGATATTCCCGCGATCGGTGGGCCAGTCAACCGCTTGCCCTGCTTGCTGGTGTCATCGCCGGGTTGCTGGTATGCAGCGCTCGCACCGGCGCACGACACAAAAAAACGCCGGGCACGGTGCAACCCGCCGCGACTTCGTATGGTCCGTGATCGCAGACGCTGTCGTTCAAGGCGGTGTCAACGGAACGCTGCGGGCAAGGTGGTGCCGGGCCGGTCCCCGGCGCGCGTGTCACTACAAATTGGGAGGTTTCATGCTTCGTCGTTCATTTGCCCTTGCAGCCTGTTCCGTTTTGTTGGCTGGAACCGCTTCGGCAGCCACAGAAAAATTCCACGCCGTGCTCACGCCCGCGGCGGAAGTGCCGCCGACTAACTCCACCGGTTCGGGCGAGGCAAATGTGTCGCTCGATACCACAACGCACGAGATCACCTATGACGTCACGTTCAAGGGGTTCTCCAGCGACGTCACCGCGGCGCATATCCATGGCCCGGCCGACCCGACGAAGAACGCTGGCGTCGTCGTGCCGTTCGGCAACAATCCGACCAGTCCCATCCACGGCACGGCAAAACTCACGCCTGAGCAGCAGCAACAGCTGACGGCTGGTCAGTACTACGTGAATGTTCACAGCAAGGACCACGCAGCCGGAGCCATCCGCGGACAGTTGGTCGCCGTCAAGTAGGGCGATCCAGCCGGCCCCGGGGTGGTGTCAACCGTACAACGCCGACAGCTGGGTCGGCGTCATCTCGAGCAGCTGGTTGCGCGTGTATGCGGCCAGCTGGCTGGCTCTCGAGGCGGCGAGTTGGGCCGTGGTCGTAGCACCGATCTGGGCGCCGTTCAGTGATTGGATGGCCGTGCTGTTCAGCGCGCTGAATGCATCGGTGCCAAGCGCTGCAATGTCGTCGGTGGAGAAGCCGGCCAGTTGCTCCGGTCCCAGCCCAGCGGCATCGCTGTCGAATCCGGCGATCTGATCGGTGGTCAGTGCCGCGACCTGTGCGGAACTCAGGGCCGCGACCTGTGCTGTCGTCAGGGCGCCGATCTGTGTCGGTGACAGCGCCGCGATGTCGCTCGATCCCAATGCCAGCAGCTGGATCGTGGTCAGGGCGCCGATCTGCGTCGTGGACAGTGCCCCGATCTGTGCCGGCGTGAACCCAGCCGTGGCGGAGTATGTGAACGCCTGGATCTGAGCCGTCGACAGCACCGCGAGCGCCTCGCTCGTCAATACGGCGGTCTGCGCCGAATTCAACCCGCGAACCTGCGTCGCGGACAACACGCTGATCCCGGTCCCCAGCGCGCCAATGCTGTCCGTCGTCAGACCGGAAATCCCGCCAGGAGCGATCGATGCCAGCTGGTTGCTGCTCAGGGCCGTGACGGTGTCACTGGACAGCGCGGCGATCTGCGCCGAGCCGAAGCCTGAAAACTGCGCCGATTGCAACAGGGTTATGCGGTTGGCCACCGCCGTCACGTCGAGGCCACTGATCCCGGCCGGCGATATCGCCATCAGCTGAGCATCAGACAGGCTGCCTAGCTGATCCGACGACAGTGCCGCAACCTGAGCGGACCCCAGTGCTCGGACCTGCTGGGTGGCCAGCGCATTCAGCTGCGTCGTGCTCAGGGCGTCGATCGCCTCGGAGGAAAGCCCGCTGATTCCGGACGGTGACAGCGCGGCCAGCTGGGTCGTGGTCAATGCTGCGACCGTGCCGGCGGATACCGACCCGAGCTGGGCTTTGGTCAGCGCACCGAGTTCTGTGGAGGTGAGGGCAGCGAACTGTGTCGTACTCAAGCTGCTGAGCGCATCGCCGGACAGGCCGCTGATCCCGCCCGCCGAAAAAGCGGCGAGCTGGCCGGTGCTCAGGCCGGTGGCTGTTTCGAGCGCCATGGCGCCGACCTGGGTTTTGGTCAGGGCGCCGATCTGGCTCGCGCTGAACGCGCCGAATTGGTCGCTGCTCAGGCTGCCGATGGTCTGACTGGTGAGCGACGGTATCTGCGCCGTGCTCAGCGCGGCGAGTTGGCCGCTGCTCCATGCGCTGGCTCCGGAGCCGGGCAGTCCCGCGATCGCCGCGGGCGACAGCGCCGCAACCTGCATCGGCGCCAGGACCGCGATGTCCGCGGTCGGCAAGGCCGCGACTTGCGGCGCCTTCAGGGCGGCCAGTTGCGCCGACGTCAGCGCGGCGGCCTGATCGGTCGTGACGGTGGCCAGTTGTCCGCTGGTCAGCGCCGCGATGCCGGCAGCCGAGACAGCCGCCAGTTGCGTCGCGGACAAAGCCGCAATATTCGCCGAACTGAGTGCCGCGACCTGGGCGGGACGCAGCGCCATGATCTGGGTTGTGCTGAGCGCGGCGACAGCCCCGGTGGTCAGTCCCGCCACGGCGGCCGGCGCGAGCGCGGCCAGCTGCGCGGAGGTGAAAGCCCCGACGTCGGCAGCCGAAAGGGCGGCGACCTGCGCGGACCCGAGGACTGAAAGCTGGGCGTTCGAAAGTGCCGCGGTCTGGGTGGTCGTCAACGCAGTGATCTGCGACGTGGTCAGCGCGGCAATTCCGGCGTTTGAAATCGCGGACCATTGGCTGCTGCTGAGCGCATTCAGCGCGGCCGTGGCCATGGATGCGATCTGCGCCGGCTTGAGCGCGGCCATCCGGCTGGCGGCCAGCGACGTTATCTGCCCGGGATCGAGTGCCGCCATTGCCGCGGTGGACAGACCGGTTATCCCGCCCGCGGACAACGCCGCCATCTGCCGCGCGCTGAGGACACCGGCGCTCGCCACAGGAAGAGCCGCAACCTGGGCCGAACTCAGGGCCGAGAGCTGGGCAGTGGTGAAGGCGCCAACTTGTGTGGACCCAAGGGCGGCGAGTTGCGTCGTGGTCAGCGCCGCCGCATCCGCCGGGCTGAGTGCCGCGAATTCGGCTGTGCTCAGCGCGTTCAGCGTGGCGATGGGCAGAGCCGCGACCTGCGCCGCCTTGAGAGCGGCGACCTGACCGGTCGTGAGACCCGCGGTCTGACTGGTGGTGAGCGTCTGCAGACCGGCGGTGCCAAGCCCGGTGATTCCAGCGGCAGACAAGGCTCCGACTTGCGTGGAGGTCAGGCCGGCGATGGCAGCGGTGGATAAGGACGCCACCTGCGCCGAGCTGAGCGTGCCAATCTGGCTCTGTCCCAGCGCGCCCGTCTGCTCCGAGGTCAGCAACGCGACCTGGGCGGGCTTGAGAGCGGCAATCTGCGCCGTGGTGAATGCCGCGACCTGGGCGGACCCGAGTGCTGCCACCGCGGCGCTGGTCAGACCCGCGATGCCGGGCGGGGACAACGCTGCCAGTTGTGGCGTGGTCAGGGCGATCACGTTGGCCACCGGAAGCGCCGCGACCTGGGCCGAGCCCAGGGCGGCAATCTGGCTCGTGGTGAATGCGCCGGTTTGTGCGGACGTGAACGCCGTCAGCTGTGTGGTGGTGAGGGCGGCAATATCGGCATTGCTGAACGCGGCGAACTGGGAGCTGCTCAGCGCGTTGAGCGTTGCCGTCGGCAGAGCCGCGATCTGGGCGGCCCGGAGCGCCACGATCTGGGTGTGCGTGAAGCCGGCGGTCTGCGTGGTGGACAGAATAGCGAGGTCGATGGCGCCGAGACCTGGGATGCCGGCGGGCGATAGTGCGCCGAGTTGCGTGGAGCTTAGGCTGGCGACCACCGTCGTCGACAGTGCGGCGACTTGCGTGGACGTGAAAGCGCCGATCTGAGCCGATCCCAGTGCGGCGACTTGATCCGAGGCAAGCGCTGCCACCTGCGCCGGCTTGAGGGCGGTAATCTGGGCCGTCGTCAGCGCCGCGACCTGGGCGGTTCCCAGCACCGCGATCTGATCGGGACGCAGGCCGGGGATCTGACTGGCGCTGAGCGCGCCGGCCTGCGCCGTCCCGAGCCCTGCCACCTGCGCGGTCGTCATCGCCGCGATGCCCGCACTCGATAGGCCGGCCAGTTGCGCGGTGGTAAGGGCAGCCAATGTCGCGGTCTGGAGTGCGGCGATCTGGCTGGTGCTGAAGGCAGCGATCTGGGAGCGGCTGAGGCCCGCGACCTGACCGGCGGAGAGGGTGGCCACGTCCGCGGTGTTGAGCGCTGCGATCCCAGCCATGGAAAAAGCCGCGACCTGTGCCGGCGTGAAGGCCGCCATGTGTGTCGTGGTGAGCCCGGCGATCTGCCTGGTGGCAAGCCCGGCGATTTGCCTGGTGGTCAGGGCAGGCGGGTCCGGCGCGACCTGGGCGCTCATGACATTCAGTGTGAGGCCGTCGACTTGCATAGAACTGTACTCAGAAAAGGCCGTTGTTCCTCAAAATCTTAGCGGTATCGACAGATGTATATTCTGATACAGTATCTTGTCAGTATCGGGTTAATTCAAAGTGAAGAAAATCCAATAGATCAGGTTAAGTTCCAGTTGACGGCGCGTGGCCTGTCGCGCCGGCAGGCCACCTGCGAGTCACGATCGCTGACTACGAGCATGATCCCGAGGGGCCGATGTTCGCAACACGCGCCCAGCCGGTCGGCATCGTGGACCATATCCCGCGACATGCCAGCGAAATCACTGGCATCCACGATGTCCGCCTCTTGAACCGGATCGCGAACCGGCCGTTGCCGGCGCGGCCATCCGCGTTCTCGCAGGCTTCCCCGTAGCGCGGCCACCCCCGTGTCGTAGCCATCCCGGTATCGCGGCCATCCGTGTCGACCAGCCGGTGACAGCCATCGATCTCGACCATTGGGCCGCTGTTGAGATCCGTCCGCGGCCCCTGATGGTCCGACCTCCCGGCATGGCGAAACGCGGGCGGTTGTGACAGATGGTGCGGGTGACCGTCTCCAACGCATCCCTTCGGGTGCCGGGCTCCGCGGACCCGGTTCAAGACGCCCTGGTCCGGCGCCTGCCGCGCGAAGAGCGCTTGCCGGTCAGATCAGGCTCTTTGGCGCGCCAGTTGCCGATCGTCCCGGTCAGCAGCGTCGCATGAGGCTTCACGAAGACGCCGCGTCGGGACGACGCTCCACCACCCGCCCAGGCGAGGCAGCGGCGCGTCATTCAGATCCTGTTACTCCTCGCCGATGATTGGATTGCGGAGGATGCCGATGCCGCTGATCTCCACTTCGATCGTGTCGCCAGGCTTCATCCACAACGGCGGTGTCTGGTAGGCGCCGACGCCGCCGGTGGTGCCGGTCGCGATGACGTCGCCCGGCTCCAATTGCGTGAAAGTGGAGCAATATTCGATCAGCGTCGGGATATCGAAGCAGAGGTCATCAATCGTCGCGTGCTGCTGCTCGACACCGTTCAACCGGGTCATGAGATGCGCCTTGGTGACGTCGCCAACCTCTTCCGGGGTCGCGATCCATGGCCCGAAGGCACCGGATCTATAGAAGTTCTTGCCGGGAATGAACTGCGAGGAATGCCGCTGCCACTCCCGGATCGAGCCATCGTTGTAGCAGGCGTACCCGGCGACCACGCTTTCCCAGTCCGCTTTCTTCACATGACGGCACTGGCGGCCGATGATAACGGCCAGTTCGCCTTCGTAGTCGAACGTCGCGGAGGCCTTGGGCCGCACCATCGCCTGGCCGTGCCCGACCTGGGAGTTGGGATAGCGCGTGAAGATAATCGGCTTCGGCGGCGGTTCACGGCCGCCCTCCTTGATGTGCGAGATATAATTGAGGCCGACGCAGAGAATCTTCTCCGGGTCCGGGATCGGCGGCAGCAAGGTCACGTCGTCGAGCTTGAACGTGGCATGACGTGCGGCTTCCTCGGCCAGCGACGTCATCGCCCACAGCGCGTGCTTCAGCCCCGGCGCTCGGCTGCCCATGTCGATCACACCCTCGGCCTTGAGGATGCCCCAGCTTTCGGTGCCGTCCGGCCGGCGGAAGCTCAATAACTTCATGGCGACGCTCCTGTTCCCACGTCCGGTATCGATACGGCGGCTGGCCGGATGCGGCAAGGCTGCCCGACGTCCAGGGGCGGGAGAAACGAGGCGAAGACCAGCGGTATGCACCGCGGGACAAGAAACGCGGCCGGTGCGGGGACAGCAGGACAGCCGTCGCTGAAGTGCGGCGCTGCGTCGCCCCACGGTCCGCGGCGCGGCGAGGACTCAGGCAGCGGTGCGGACCGCCGACAGGCTGGCCAGGGCCCGGTCGACCCGGCCGAGAGTGGCTTTGTCTTCGTTGAAGGCGATCGCGACCACCCCGTCCGCTGAGCGGGACACGTGCCCGGTCACCGGTCCGCCGGCATCCGGCAGGTCGACCTCAACCTCGCGGCCGACGGCGATCGTGCCCGCGTGGCGGAGCGCCATGCCACCGCGCGACAGGTCTTGTATCAGGGCCGTGACGGCGGGCGCTCCCGCCAGGCGCATCGTCGCGCTGAGGCCCTTGCCCGCGATCCGTTCGAAGCGCCGCCGCTCCCCGGAATCGGTCTGCACGATGGTAAGAAATTCCTCCACCTCCCGTCGCAGCCGCTCCGATGCGGTGCCGATTTCGGTCGCTTCGCCGAGGATATTCCGACTGGCGTCGCCGGCTTCATCAGCAACCTGCACCACGTGCCCCATTGCCTGGGCTGCCTGCGCGGTCGAGCCGGCGACCCCCTGGATGCTGGACGCGATCTCTCGTGTAGTGGCGCTCTGTTCCTCCACCGCGGCGGAAATCGCGGTGGATACCTCGCCCATCCTGCCGATGATGCCGCCGATTTCGTTCATCGCCGCGACGGTGTCGTCGGTGGCGCCGCGCACCGTCTCGATCTGGGCGCCGATTTCCGCAGTGGCTTTGGCGGTCTGCGCGGCGAGTGCCTTCACTTCGCCAGCAACCACGGCGAAGCCCTTGCCGGCATCCCCGGCGCGCGCCGCCTCGATCGTGGCGTTCAACGCCAGCAGGTTGGTCTGCCCGGCGATGCTATCGATCAAGCGGACCACGTCCCCGATGCGGGCCGTGGAATCGGACAGGCTGCGGATGGTGGTCTGGCTTGCCTCCGCGCGCTGCACCGCCTGGCGTGCCACATCGGACGAGACTGCCACCTGGCGGGAGATTTCTCCGACACTGGCGGTGAACTGCTCGACGGCGGCGGCGACCGCGGTCAGATCCGCCGACGACTTGCCGGCGCCCTCGGCAGTTTGTGCGGCTTCGCGATGCACCGCGGCAGCCGAGGTGCTCATGACGTCCGCACCCTGGCGCATTTTTTCGGCTGCCACCTCAAGGGCCGACATCACGCCGGTGACCGAACTGCCGAATGCGTGAGTGTGAAGGTCCATCGCATCCTGGCGCCGCGACCGGGCCGCCCGAGCGGCCTCCTGCTCCCTGGACAGTCGCTCCGCCTGGATCATGTTGTCCTTGAACACCGTCACGGCTCGGGCCATGTCGCCGATCTCATCGCGCCTGTCGGCTCCGTGGATCGTGACGCCATGCTTTCCCGCGGCCAGGGTCATCATTGTCGTGGTCATGTCGCCGATCGGGCGGGCGATACCGCGCCCGATGAAAAAGGCAAGCAGCAGGCCGCCGGCGAGCCCGACCGCAGCCGCGCCGATCTGAAATTCCAACGTGCTGTCGCGCATCTCGGCGGACCGTGCGGCGGCGTCGATGATGTCCTGCCCCAGCGAATCCGAGGCCTTGTCGAGGTCAGCAAGCATTGCGGTGATCATTGGGTGCTGTGCTGTGTCGTATAGTTCTGCCAGACTGCTCACCGCCGATGTCACGGCCCCGAATGCCGTCCGATAGGCGGTCAGACCCGCGCGAACCGCTTGAATGGTGGCTGTCACACCCGGGTCGGCCACCTTCTCGTATGCGTCAACCGCTGCAAGCGCGGCCTCGGTACTCGTGCGGAACGTATTCAGAATGGCCGGGTCGCGGTTGGCGAGGAAGCGGGTGGCCGCCAGTCGAACAAGCAGAACGTCGCGATCGACCGCTGCCGTTGCTGAGTCGTCGTCGGATCCCTGGGTGGTCCTGGCGGCGTCCACCAAAGCGGCGGTCGCGTCGGTCAGCGCCGCTCCATCCCTGCGCATCCGGGCATTTTCACTCATCATTGCCTGGCCAAGATCGAATCCTCGGTCGGCAGTCCGCATCTGCGTATCCAGGCGATCGAGCACGCTCTGGTATATCGCCTTTCGCGCCGCTGACAGCGACCTGGCATTGGCCAGGGTAAGCGCCGTCCGTACTTTGTCCAGGGTCTGGTGGAACGCCATTTTCGCATCTTCGCTTGGTCGATCGCGGAAATGCAGCAGAATTCCGGCGAGCGCTTCCTCATCCCGCGCGGCGCTTGCCACGGTGCGGAGCGTGTCGGCGAGCGAATTCATCCGGAGGCTCTGCCGCCCCAGCCCGTCGATCCCCCACGAGCCCACGGCGGCGACGATCAGACCGACAGCGATCAAACTGCCGAAGCCGACGTAGATGCGGCTGCGGATCTTCAGACGACTGATTAGCATCGGCTCAAAACCTTTTTGGACATCCACAGACGGTTGCCGGCCGCGCAATATTGGCCACGCTGATAAAGATTTCGTTAACGTTGGCGTTCACGCGCGCGATTTTCTGGAGGGTCGCGCGCCATTGCCGGCTCTTTGCCATGGCAGGTCCGGCGTTGGCCGTCGATCTGCCAGCCGGGTGGGGCGCTCGGGCGTCAGCTTCGCGGCGGGATCACCGTCACGACGAAGCGCACCGGCTTCGCGGTATGGCCCCAGAATGTCCGGGCGAAAGACAGTTCCTCGCGCGTCGATGCCGGAGTCACGAACGGGGCGGTTGCTGCCAGGCAGACGCTGTCGGTACTGACGCAGACCGACATCAGCCCGTGCTTCGCAAGCGCCTCCGGCGTCACCCACAGATTGCGGGCATAGTCAAAGTGGACGAACGTATGCGGCCGATCCGCCCCATAGAACGCTATCGCGTTTTCGTACCAGTCCGTGCCTCCGATATAGAGCAATGGCAGAGACGTCCGCTCATGCCACAGCTTCGTCGCCCCGATCGCCACCTCCTGATACGGTGCGATGTTCATCGCCTTCGACGACAAATAGGTGCGTTGGAGCCCGATGGCCGGCGCGAGTACCAGGGCGCCCAGCGTCACGACACCGGCCAGAACCACGCTGACCCGGCAAAGGCGATCGATGTCGCGGATGCGGAAGAGTTCGATCGCCAGCAGCGGGATGAGCGTGAAGGTGCCGATCGTCATTTCCGGCGTGGTTCTCGTTCGCAGCAGCAGCCCGCTGACGATGGTCAGAACCAGCGGCGTCAGAGCGAGCGTCGCCAGCATCAGCAGGTCCCGGCCACGGCCCTGTGCGTCTCGGTCACGCGTGTCGGGACCCGAGGCGGCGCCGTGCCGCGACGTCAAGCCGACTATCGCGACCACCAGCACGACGCCGAGATTCATCGAAACGGCGCCGAGAAACGTACCCAGTGCGTAGTCGGCTACCGGGTCCCAGCCCTGACCTGACAGGCCTGCGAGATAGCGCAGCGGCGGCGCGCGGTAGGCGATCAGCCACCAGACATGCGGTGCGCAGATCACCAACGCCACGATGGCGGAGATGTAAGGTGACGCCGAGGTAAAATAGCTTCGCCAGCGGTCCTGAAAAACCGCGACAAGACAGGTCGCCACCAAAGTCAGCGCATAGTATTTGGACATCATGGCAAGGCCGATCAGCACGCCGAACAGAATCGCGTCTTGTGTCCGGCGCCCACGAACAGATCTGATAAAGTAGTGCAGTGTCCAAGGCCAGATTGACAGGAATATGATGTTTGCGTTGTACTTATAGGCAAAGAATGTGTACAAGGGTGTAAGAAGCAGCAACGCCCAGGCCGCCAGACGCTTTCGGCCCGTGGCAAAGTCGCCGATCAGCATCCATGCGCCCCACAGCCCGATTCCCCCGTTCAGGCTGCTCAGCAACGCAAAAGCCCAGTCGGTGCGCGGAAACGCATAGAACCACAGCCCGCAGATCCAGGCCCAGAATGGCGGATGCTGATTGTAACCAAGCTGGAACTCCCGCCCCCAGGCGTAAGCCTCCGACATGTCATGCTTGATCCCCATGGGCGCTTCGGTCAGGGTGAAATAGACTGCCCATATCGCCGAGAAGGCGGCGAGCAGCGCCAGTATGGTCAATAGACGTGGCTGCTCCGCCGTTCCGTACGTGCCAGTTCTCGAGCGGGATGCGATGTCGTGGCGCGCTCGTTCATCGACGATCATATATCGAAAAGCCCTGGTGGATTTTATCCGGTGCTTTGAGCCGATTCCCTCCCGAATGGCAACCCGCGGCACAGTCGACCGGGATCGGCCGGTGGCGAAGCCCGGCCGCCGCCGTCGGGGGTCGTGCCGGTTGATCCTCGACCGGCTTCGCCTCGATCCGGTTTGCCACCAAGCCGGTTCCCGCCGGCTGGCCGGCAGGCTCTCCGCCTCAGCGACCACCCGACCGGCTCCGCCTCAGCGACTACCCGACCGGCTCCGCGTCGCGACTATTCGACCGGCTCCGCCTCGACTGTCGCCCCCTGCCGGGGTCTGCGCATGACCAGCAGCAGCAGCACCGCCGGCAGCGTTGTGCAGATCAACAGCACGTAGTCGTTCATATACGCAATGATCGCGGCCTGCTGGTTGACGAGACGGTCCAGCAAGGCGATCCCATGGTGCGTGGCGGGGTTGAGCGCTCGGATCCCGCTCAGCGCGCGATTGAACGGGGTCAGACTGGCGCCGATGACTTCATGCAGCGCCTGGGTGTTGCGCGCCAGCACGGTGGAGGTCACCGACACCCCGATCGCCGCGCCGACATTGCGCAACAGGCTGAACAGCGACGCGCCGTCGGTCCGCAACTCCGGCGCCAGGGTTGCGAACGCCAGAATCTGCAGCGGCAGGAACGACAGGCCGAGGCCAAACCCCTGCAGGACGATCGTCAGGATGATCGTGTGCTGTGACACATCGGGGGTCCAACCGGTCATCATATAGAAAGAGGTGCACAGCAGGACCAGGCCGCAACCCACGAGGTACCGCGGGTCGATCCGCGTCGCGAGGCGGCCGCTGATCATGATCGCGGTGAGATTGCCCAGCCCACGTGGCGCCATCACCATGCCGGCGGTTTCCACCGGATAGTCGCTCATCACCTGCAGCCACGGCGTCATCAGCGCGAGGCTGGAGACGAGCAGCGTTCCCACGGCGAACATCAGAACCAGTCCCGACAGGAAGTTCCTATCACCAAACAAAACCGGACGGATCAGTGGCTGCTGCGCCGAGAACAGGTGCACGATGAACAGATAGATGCCCAGGCCGGCGAGAATGGCCTCGATGATGATCTCACGCGATGAGAACCAGTCCGCATCCTGACCGCGATCCAGCAATAATTGCAACGCCCCGATACCGGTCGACAGAACCACGAAGCCTAGCCAGTCGAACCGGGACCCGTCATTTTTTCGGCTATTGGGCAAAAAAAGCAACAGGCCCGCCGCGGCCAGCAGGCCGAATGGCAGGTTGATATAGAACACCCACCGCCATTCGTAATGTTCGGTGAGAAAGCCGCCCAGGGTCGGTCCCATGATCGGACCGATCATCACCCCCATACCCCAGATCGCCATGGCAAAGCCGCGCCGCTCCGGCGGATAGATGTCGAGCAGGGTCGCCTGCGACAGCGGCACCAAGGCAGCGCTGAAGGCCCCCTGGAGCAGCCGGAATGCGACGATCTGCGCGAGGGACTGCGCCGCGCCGCACAGCATCGAGGCGACCGTGAAGCCGAGGATGCAGCCGATATACAGCGGCCTGCGTCCGAATCGGCCGGCCAGCCAACCCACCGGCGCCGTCATGATCGCCGCGGCCGTAATGTAGGAGGTCAGGACCCAGGTGATCTCATCATAGCTGGCCGAGAAGCTGCCCTGCATGTACGGCAGCGTGACATTGGCGATCGTTTGGTCCAGCGACTGCAGCAGGGTCGCCCCGATCGCCGACAGCGTGATCATCGTGCGATGGGAAACCAGCGTGGTTGCCGTGCCCGGCGTCGGTCCGGCCGCCGTCATGGGATCCGGCTGCGATGCGTTGCCACGCATAGGGTGCGCCGCAGTGAAGTACCCTGCGCTGGTCTGCCCCGCGTCATCCGCATTGACCGACCCCAGACGCTGTGCGTCTGCCGGACCTGCGCGCTCAGTGGGACGCGGCTGCACACCCTTTGCACGAGGTGGATCCGGCTCTGTGCTGCTCATGACTGCGGCCAAACGGGCATGGCGCTACTTCTAGTTGAGGTCACATGCAAGTGTAGGATGAACGTAACGCGTAATCGCGGTCAATTGGTAATGCGGTGTTGCGTCGTCCGGGTCTTGTGACCACCCGAGCTGTTGTCTTCGGGTAATCTGTGGGTCCGCGAACAGTTCTGCTTTTTTGGAGGCTCGCATGGCGACATGGCGCGATCAGGTGGCGCTCGTGACGGGGGGTGGGCGAGGCATCGGACGCGCCATCGCGCGACGGCTGGCGCGGGAGGGGGCGTCGGTGTGCGTCAACTACCTTTCCCGCGACGATGCCGCGGAATCTCTCGTTGCCGATATCATTGCCAACGGCGGGAGGGCGATCGCCGTGGCAGCGGATGTGGCGGATGATGCCGCGGTGGAAGGGATGGTGGACCGCGTGTCCGCGGCGTTCGGACCGGTGACCATCCTGGTGAACAACGCCGGTGTATCGCATCAGGCGACACTGGATAGTTACGATCCGGATAAGCTGGAGCGGATGCGCCAGGTCAATGCCGATGGCGTGATCCACACCACCCGGGCCGTGATGACCGACATGCGCCGGCAGAAATACGGCCGCATTGTCAATCTGACTTCGATCGCGGCAATCGGCACCGCTCTGCCGGGAAACGCGTTCTACGCCGCCACCAAGGCCGAGGCGCAGATCCTGACATTGCGCTTCGCCCTGGAACTGGGGCCACACGGGATCACGGTGAATGCCGTGGCGCCGGGCTTCATCCACACCGACGGGACGCGCGGTGCGGATGACGAAGCGGCGAAAGCGCGGGCGCAGAAAATTGCCGGCACAGCCATGCTGGGCCGCGTCGGTGAACCGGATGATATCGCCAATGCCGTGGCGTTCTTCGCCTCGCCCGAGTCCGGATGGGTCACGGCGCAGATCCTGGCGGTGGACGGCGGGCGGATGGACTACATCAGCCGCTGACCCGGCGGCGATCGTCCCGCGCCAGCCGGCCGGAACGCGTTAGCCGGTCGCCTGGCGATCCTCCAGCGTGCCCCAGGACAGGGCGCGCTGGAGGCGCACCGCGATCACCGGCAGGGCGGCCAGTTCCATGGTCCGATATTGCGGGTAACGCTGGCGCAGCAGGTCCTGGGCGCGGTCGTGCTCCGCGCCGTCGGACAGGATCTCCGCGGTTCCACGCAGCATGACCCAGCCCAGCCGCGTCCAGTCTTCGCTCCATCGGTCCACCGAGAACGCCACCGCCGGGTTCTCCTGGATGTTGCGAAGGCGCTTCAGTGGAATGTCGGTGCGCTTGGGCTTCTCGTCCACGGTGATGTAGAGCGATGCCTCATCCAGAGCGAAGCAGACGGGCACCACGTGCGGCACTCCCGCGCGATCCGCCGTCGCGAGGTGGGCGACCCGGCTGCGCTCAAGGAAGCGCCGTTGTGCATCGCTCAGCATGGCGCAGCATAGCGCCTGCTTGTCACGGCGCGAAGGGTGCAATCGGAAGCGGTCGTGGCATAGGGCACGGGAATCGTCGCGTAGCCGCGGCTGTCATCCTCCGTGGCGTCAACCACGGGCGCGCAGACGGGGCGGCGGCCGGCGCCGGCGACATCGCACCGCCAGGCGAGGGGTGATGCCGTGTCCACGCCCCGGCCGGTGATCTGCCGCGCCGCGCTACAGCACGAGCTCGAACCGTGTGGTCTTTTCCAGCGAGTCCTCGAACCATGACTCGATCGCCGCCTGTCGCTCGCCGACGAACAGCGGCTGGCCGTCCTCCAGCACCATCGGCAGGTCGTGACCCGGCACCAGCAACGTGCCGGGACGCTGCCGCCACAGCGACCACATCGACTCGATCGACGCGGCGGTGATCGACGCGTCGTATGTCATGTCAGCGGCGCGGGTGAGAAGTTCGACCCGGTTCTTCGCGGCATCGCCGGTGAACAGGACGTCGCGGTCATTGCCGCACAGCAGGAACATGAGGTGGCCGGGGGTGTGACCAGGTGCGTCGTAGGCGACCATGCCCGGCAACACGGTATCGCCATGACTGATCCGCTTCAGCTGCGGCGATCCCGCCAGTTCGCGCACATACAGTTCAGGGACTGGCGTGCTGCCCCAGGGTTCCTTAACCGACCAGTCCAGTTCCGCGGCGCCGATCCAGATCGTCGCCTTCGGAAACAGCACCCAGTTGATCGAATGGTCGTGATGCGAATGCGTGAGCACGACGTCGGTCACGTCTGCCGGCGTCAGACCATGCCGCTTGAGGCCGCTGATGAGGTTGGAGCGGTGGCTGAACGTGCCGCAGTCGATCAGCGCGATCCGGTCGTTGCCGCGCAGCAGGACGATGGTGCTCCAGCCCAGGCCGCCGTGGCAGACGGACTTGCCGGGGTAGCCCTGGACCAGGATGTCGAGTTGGTAGTCCTGAAGTGCCATCGCCGCGATCTCCCGATCATATTGGTTCAGCGGATATCCTGGATAGGCACGAGGGGCAATATCGCGGCGGGGCAAACCCGGAACCGACTGGGTCCTGGACCTAGCACGCCGGTTCGCGGTGCCAGCCGCCGAGTGTTTTCAGCTGCAACAGGAAATTAGGAAATGTGTGCATATTATTGATTTTATTGAAAAACTCGCAAGTTTGCGTCGTCGCCAAGACGCGGCGGTCGTCGCCCGCGTCCTGACCGCATGACGCGGTCCTACCAGCGTTCGCCCGCCTTCACCCGTTGCCAGCCGGCTTCCATCTCCTCCAGCGAGAGTTCCGCTAGGCTCCTGGCCTGCGCTTCGAAGTCGCGCTCCATCTGGTTGAACCGGCGGGAGAATTTCTCGTTTGCATGGCGCAGGCAGACTTCGGGGTCGAGGTTCAGCTTGCGTGCGAGGTTAGCCAGCACGAACAGCAGATCGCCGACCTCGTCGGTCAGCCGAACTGGATCGGCATCTGCAAGTTCGGCCCGAAGCTCCTGAATTTCCTCGTCAAGCTTTGCCAGAACCTGCTCCGCGTTCGGCCAGTCGAAGCCGACACGCGCCGCCCGGTTGGTCAGCTTCAACGCGCGGCTTAGGGCGGGCAGGGCGATCGGCACACCCGCCAGCGCGCCCGACTGCCTCCGAGCCGCGCGTTCGGCGGATTTCTGGGTCTCCCAGGCGACGGTCTGAGATGCCGCATCGCGCGCCGCCGCATCACCGAACACATGCGGATGGCGCCGTATCATCTTGTCGCTGATCGATTTCGCGACATCGGTAAAGCCGAACAGACCGGCTTCCTCAGCCATTCGGGCGTGGTACACGACCTGGAACAGGAGATCGCCCAATTCGTCGGGCAACGCGGAGAAATCCCGTTGAGCGATCGCGTCGGCGACCTCATACGCTTCCTCGATCGTATACGGGGCGATGGTCTCGAACGTCTGGGTCTTGTCCCATGGGCAGCCGGCCGCTGGGTCGCGCAGCGCGGCCATGATGTCCAGCAGGCGGCGGAGTTCGGCTTCGGCCGAGGCGGCGGGATCGGGCATACCGCGCGGATAGGCGACGCGTCGTCCGGACGCAAGCCGTTCCGCTCACACCGCCGGCACATTCACCGCGCCGCGGTCGGCACAGTCGTAGTCGCAGCGCGGTTTGGCTAGCATCGGTATGCAAACGGAGGCGCCGGGATTGGCAGACCAAGACGAGGATGAAGGCCCGCCCAGACTGCCGGGTGGCAAGTTCTACATGACACCGGCGGGTCACGAGCGGATCAGGGCCGAACTGGCGGCACAGCGGACCGAACGCCATCGCGTGGTGGAGATTGTCGCCTGGGCCGCCGGCAATGGCGATCGCAGCGAGAACGCCGACTACAAGGAGGGCAAGCGCAGGTTGCGCGAGATTGACCGGCGGCTGCGCTTTCTGATGCACCGCCTCGCGCATGCCGAGGTTGTCGATCCCGCGGAGCAGCCGCAGCGCGACCGGGTGTTCTTCGGCGCGACCGTGACCTACGCGAATGATCGCGATGAGGAGGTGACCGTGACGATTGTCGGCGTCGATGAGGCCGATATGGCGGCAGGCAAGATCAGCATCGGCTCTCCGGTGGCGCTGGCACTGCTGCGGGCGCGGCAGGGAGACGAGGTGACCGTGAGGACGCCGCGCGGCCCCGAGGTCCTGGAGGTCGTGGCGATCACCTACCCCTAGGTGCACGACGGCGTCGCCCGTTTGGGTTGGTACCGGCATCGGATCCGGCACCGGGCCGGTGCCGGCGGCCTCGGAAGGCGGCATGCCGGACGCTGCCGTTCGGCGATGCCAGTTTGCCGTCCGTCCAGAACCGGGTCCGGCAAACCGGCGAGGCGCCTGGTCAGCCAGCGGAGCGACGGGTCATCCCATTTGAGATCCTGTTACTGAATGGCGATCCGCCGCGGCATTGCCTCCTTCGCCTTTGGCAGCGTCAACGTCAGCACGCCGTCTTCGAGTTGAGCGCTGATGCCATCGCGGTCGATCTTGCGCGACAGGGTAAAGCCCCGCGCGTAGTGTCCGACCATGTATTCCGTGTAGACCGGGTCCAGTCCCTGGTATTTCGCGAAGTCGATCTTTCCCTCGACCCGCAGCACATCGTCTTCCAGAGCGATGTCGATGGCATTCTTGTCCACGCCCGGCATTTCCATGATCACGGTAAGCGCATGCTCCGTTTCATAAATATCCGCGGGCGGCAGGAAATAGCGTCCTGGGATTGTCTTCTCTTCCTGCTTCGCCAGTTCCTGTTTTTCTTTGACTGCCAGTTCCTGTGACTCTGACATGGTATCCTCCAGATCCCGGGTGATCGTTTCAGCCAATCTTGATCGAGCGTGGGCGGTCCTGTTCGGCCTGTGGCAGCGACAGAACCAGAAGGCCATCGTGGCACTCCGCTTTCACGCGCTCCGGGTCGATCTCGATCGGCAATGTAATCGACCGGTCGAATCGGCCGGACTGCCGCTCCCGCCGATGCAGGCTGGATTTATCTTCGTATTTGACGACCTTCGTGCCGGACACCCGGATGGTGCGTCCCTTCACCTGCACATCAAGATCCGACTTGCTGATGCCCGGCACCTCGGCGAGCAGAACAAACTCGTCATTTTTGCGGAATATGTTGATTGGCGGGTAGCTGCCGCTCCCGCTTGGGCTCGCCTGCAGCCAGGCACTCGTGCGGAACGCGTCCAGAGCCTGCTGCAGCCCAAGCAGGCTACTGAAGGGACTGGGAAATAACGCCATGGATTAGACTCCCTCTTGCTGATCGAAGCAGGGAGCGGCGCGCCACGCGGGACGGATTCCGAGCCTTCGGGTCCGTCGTGCCGATGGGTCCGGATAGCGGCCTGGCACTCCCTG
Organism: Rhodopila sp.; assembly: GCA_036398735.1. Lineage (GTDB taxonomy): Bacteria > Pseudomonadota > Alphaproteobacteria > Acetobacterales > Acetobacteraceae > Rhodopila. Next base: position 6,912 of record DASWON010000511.1, on the reverse strand, counting down.
GGTTCGAGTGCCACGCAAGTAGTTTTTCGATGGAGCATGATCAAGAGGCATCCTGCTCTTGAATCGATGCTTTGCCGCTCAAGGCGGAACGGTGTTGAGCGAAGCGCCTCGGGCTCGTCCCCGGTCAGGATGACTTGAAACATACCACTGATATGTTAGTCTTCCAGGCAACAGCAAAGGAGACGCCGATGATGTCCGCCCGCCAGGCTGCCTTTCGCGCCGCCTATCGCGCCCAGATCGCCCCCGCCTATCACGGCCTGATCCATGTCGCCCTGATCTATCTCATTGGCGGGGCCGCCCTGTGGTATGCCGCCCGGCATATCCATGCGCCCAGCCTGGCCGAGTGGCTCGTCATTCCGGCCGTCGCGATCCTGGCAAATATCTTTGAGTGGTTCCTCCACGCCCAGGTCATGCACCGGCCGCGGCCTGGCTTCATGGGCATCTACAACCGCCACACGCTGGCGCATCACCAGTTCTTCACTCAGGAAGCGCCATACCACGAGACGACGCGCGACTACCGGATCGTCTTTTTCCCGCCCTACGCGCTGATCGCCTTTCTAGTGATGGCTTCGGCGGGCGGCGCGGTGCTGGGACAGCTATGGTCTGCCAACGCCGGCTGGTTCGTCGTCTGCACGGCGGCCGGCATGTACATGAACTACGAATTCTTCCACTGGTGCTGTCATGTTCAGGATGACCGGATCCTGCGCCGCCTGCCGTTCATCAACACGATCCGGCGGCATCACATCGCCCACCACGACACAGCGATCATGATGAACCGCAACATGAACCTGACCTATCCCTTCGCCGACTGGCTGTTCGGCACCTCCGACCTGAACCGCGGTCTGCTCGGTCATCTGTTCAACGGCTACGACACCCGCTTCGTCCGCAGCGATCTGCCCAAGTTGCGGTCGCGCGCCCGGCCGGCAGCGGCGTTGGCCGGAGACTAACCGATGGCCATCACCATCCGCGACACCGCGCCGCGCAAGCGAAACGTCGCCTCGCTGGTCGGCGGCATCGTGATCGCGGTGGGCTGTTTCGTGCTGTGGCTGCTGGTCGCGACGCAACTGACGCAGTGGCCGCCGAGCCTGCCGCTGGTCGCCGCCGGCCTGGTTGTCGCGCTGGCGATCGGCTTCTGGATCCGCCTCGCCGACTTGTAGTTGGCCGGCAAAGTGTCGCGCCTCCGTTGGCACGGGACACCCGTCCCCGGGCCTCCAGCATCGGCAGCGGCCAACGGTGCCTTGCGTCGTGACGCGCACCGCGAGGCCCCACGGATGGCCTGGCGTGCCTGCGCAACATGCGGCCGACGACGGCAAGCTGCGTCCGGTAAGCCGCCCCTGGCAGGCCGCCCCTGGCAGGCCGGACCCGGCAAAGCCGCCGGACGCGTGTCCCGCGGCACGCCCGAACGCTCTGCGCGAGACCGTCCAAAGCCCGATCGCGATCGCGGGAGACGCCGATTACCCGCCCGCTTGTCACCCGAGGCGAGCCGGTGTCCGGTCCGGTGACCCACGCCTCAGGCGTCGAAATCCCGCAAGTCGTGCCGGCCGCTCCACGCCCGCTCATGACACGGACGGACGAGTTGCACGCCGGAGCATGGTCCTCGAAACCGTCCAACCCGCCGGATGCTCCACGGCAGCGGACCAGGAGATACGACATGGACAGCTTGCCGATCGCCGACGATCTGCTGCAGGCCGAAACGCTGACCGAAAAGGCCTATCGCGCTCTCGAGGAAGACATCGTCACCCTGCGCATTCCGCCGGGCACCGTCGTCTCCGAGGCTATCCTGAGCCGCCGCCTGGGCGTCGGGCGTACGCCGGTGCGTGAAGCGCTGCAGCGCCTGGCGCGCGAGTGGCTGGTGGTCATCATGCCCCGCCGCGGCATCGTGGTGTCGGAGATCGACCCGGTCCGTCAGCTTCGCGTGCTGGAGGCGCGCCGCGAGATCGAGCGGTTCCTCGCACGCTCCGGCGCCAGACGATCGTCGGCGGAGCAGCGGGAGCGGTTCCGCATGATCGCGGCCGGCATGGATGCAGCGGCGACCCAGGCTGACGATATCGCGTTCATGCGGCTCGACCGCGAATTCAACCTGCTGGTGCTGGACGCCGCCGGCAACGAGTTCGCCGCCGCGGCAATGAGCCTGATGAACGGCTTGTCGCGGCGGTTCTGGTATGTGCACTACAAGCAGACGGCCGATCTGCCGCTGACCGCCCGTCTGCACGCCGCCATCGCCCGCGCCATCGCGGACGGGGATCAGGATACGGCGGGACGGAGTTCGGACGCGCTGGTGGATTACATCGAAGCCTTTGCCCGGGCGACGATCGGTTGATGGCATCGCTTGGCCCATCCGGATCGGGAACGTAGCCCCTTGCCCGCCGCCCCGGGCGGGCATGACACAGCCTGTGCAGCCTGTGCAGCCTGTGCGGCCTGTGCTGTCTGCTGTCTGCTGTCTGCTGTCTGCTGTCTGCTGTCTGCTGTCTGCTGTCTGCTGCCTGCTGCCTGCTGCCTGCTGCCGGTATCCCATCGCACAGGCTGGCGAGCGACCCGGACATGGTCCCTGCAACATTCATCCGGCGCTGGCACTCAGACGCTGAACCGGCTTCGGTAGTCCTGCGGTGTGACAGCCAGCAGCCGGGCGAAGCCACGCCGCATCCGCTCCTCCGACCCAAAGCCGCAACGCGCGGCGATCTGCTTCATCGGCAGGCGCGAGTCCGACAGCAGCAGTCGTGCCGCCTCCACCCGCAACCGCTCCACCGCATGCGCCGGCGTGACGCCCGTCGCGCCGGTATAGTGCCGGCTGAAGCTGCGTTCGCTCATTCCGGCCTGTCGGGCCAGTGTGGCCAGAGACAGCGTGTCACTGAGATGGGCGTTGATCCAGTCGTGCAGCGCCCCGAACCGGTCCTCGGCGGCCTGTAGCGACAGCGTGGTGCTGAACTGGGCCTGGCCGCCCGGGCGCTTGAGGAACACGACCAGATGGCGGGCCACCGAGAGCGCCCGCGACCGGCCGAGATCCTGCTCCACCAGCGCCAAGGCCAGGTCGATCCCCGCGGTAATCCCCGCGGACGTCCAGAGCGGACCGTCGCGGACGAAGATCGGATCGGGCTCGACCAGTGCGGCGGGAAAGCGCCTGGCCAGTTCGGCGCATTGCGTCCAGTGGGTGACGGCGCGTCGCCCGTCGAGGAGTCCGGCCGCTCCGAGCAGGAAGGCCCCGGTGCAGACCGAGGCGACCCGGCTGGCGTTGGTTGCGCGCGTCCGTATCCAGTCCACGAGCTTCGGGTCCGCCGCCGCTTCCCGGACCCCGGTGCCGCCCGCCACCAGCAGCGTATCCAGCGTGTCTTCAGCGGGCGGCAGCGGAGCGGCCACGAGCCCGAGCCCCGAGGAGGCGGTCACGATCAGGGCGCCGTCCGCAACCACCCGCGGCGAATACGGCGGCGTCTCGCCACGCCGGGCGGCGAGATCGTTGGCCGTGGCGAACACCTGCAGCGGTCCCGCGACATCGAGTAGCTGCACGTCCGGGAACGCCAGCACCTCGATCACCCGTCGTCCGTTTGGCAAGAAAGGAGGGGAATCTGGCATTTCCGCCAGTCCGTACCCTGCCATAACCCTTCTGTCCAGCGCCGGGCACCGGGCGTAACCGCCGGACGGGCGCTGTCTTCGCGGCCGTCCCGCCACTGATTTCCGCCACTGACCCCGCGCCGGTTCGCGTCGCTGCGCGCTCCAAAGCCGCAGCCCCCCTCCAGTCCACGTTGAAAGGCTGCTTCCCATGATCCCGATCGACCGGCACCTCCAGATCGGCTCCCTGCTGTTCGAAGGGGTGGATCAGATCGACCTCACCGGGCCGTTCGAGGTGCTGTCGCGCGTCCCTAACGCGACCTACCGGATCTTTGGCAAGACGACCGGACCGGTGCGCGACGTGCGGGGTCTGAGGCTGATGGCCGATGCGGTGCTGAGCGACGCGCCGCAGCTCGACGTGCTGCATGTGCCGGGCGGCCCTGGTCAGGAAGCGCTGATGGATGACCAGGAGGTTCTTGGCTGGCTGCGGCGGCAGGCCGCGGGCACGATCTGCGTGTTCTCGGTGTGCACCGGCGCGCTGATCTGTGGTGCGGCCGGCTTGCTCCGGGGCCGCCGGGCGACGACGCACTGGGCATCAGTGCATCTGCTGCCGTTCTTCGGCGCGACGCCAGTGAACCGGCGCGTGGTCGTGGACGGCGACATGGTGCTGGCGGCCGGCGTCACGGCGGGTATCGACGGCGCCCTGCGGGTGGTTGCCGATTTGCGCGGCGACGCGGCGGCTCAGACGATCCAGCTGCACATGGCCTATGCGCCGGAGCCCCCGTTCAACAGCGGCACACCCGAGACCGCACCGCCAGCAATCGTGGAAAGCGCCCGCCATTCGCTGGAGACCATCACCGCGCGGCGCGAACGGACCGCAAGGCTGGTGGCCGCGAGGCTCGGTATCGCGGTGCCACTGGCAGACTCCACCTGAGGCTGGCGGCGGCCGGGATCGCGACTACGACCCGGCGCCCGCTACGGCCCGGCGTTCGCTATGATCCGGCGTCCGTTATGGCCTGGCGTTCGTTACGACCCGGCGTCCGCTACGGCCCGGCGTTCGCTATGACCCGGCGCCCGCTACGGCCCGGCGTCCGCTACGGCCCGGTGTCCGCTACGGCCCGGCGTTCGCTACGGCCCGGTGTCCGCTACGGCCCGGCGTTCGCTATGACCCGGCGCCCGCCACGGCCCGGCGTCCGCTACGGCCTGGCGTTCGCTATGACCCGGCGTTCGCTATGACCCGGCGTCCGTCATGACCCGGCGTCCGCTGCGACCCGGCGTCAGTTATGACCCGAGGTCGGCACCGACCAGCCCGCGGGCGAAATCCGCCGCGTCGAATGGACGCAGGTCGCCGGCCTTCTCTCCCACGCCCACGGCGTGCACCGGCAGCCCGAATGTCTCCGCCAACGCCACCACGATCCCGCCCCGGGCGCTGCCGTCCAGCTTGGTGACCACGAGGCCCGTGACCGCTACCATCTCCTTGAAGACCTTCACCTGCTGGACCGCGTTCTGCCCAGTCGTGGCGTCCAGCACCAGCACTACGGAGTGCGGCGCCGTCGGATCCTGTTTGCGCAGCACCCGGATGATCTTGGCCAGTTCGTCCATCAGTGCGGCCTTGTTGTGCAGCCGCCCGGCAGTGTCGATCAGCAGCACGTCCGCCCGGTCCGCTCGTGCCCGGGTCAGTGCGTCAAACGCCAGCCCGGCGGAATCCGCGTTCGGCCCACCCGCGACGACCGGGGTCCCGGTCCGCTCGCCCCAGATCTGCAACTGCTCCACGGCCGCGGCGCGGAAGGTGTCGCCGGCCGCCATCACCGCGCGCTGGCCTTGCTCGCGGTAGAACTGCGCCAGCTTGCCGATGGTCGTCGTCTTGCCGGTGCCGTTGACGCCGACCACCAGCACCACATGCGGCTTATGCGCCGGGTCGAGTTCGAGTGGCCGTGCCACCGGGGTCAGGATCGCGGTGATTTCCTCGGCCAGCGCCTGCTTGATTTCCTCGTCGGTGACTTCCTTGCCGAATCGCGTGCGCCGGAAGGCGGCGATGACGCGGCGCGCCACGTCGGTGCCGAGATCCGCGGAGATCAGCAGGTCTTCCAGTTCCTCGAGTGCCTCTTCGTCGAGTCGGCGCTTCCGGAATACCGCGGTGATGCTGCCGGACAGCTTCTGGGTGCTGCGCGACAGGCCGTCCTTCAGCCGCGAGAAAAATCCACCAAGCGCCATCAGGCAGCCTCCGCCAGCAGCAGGTCATCTGTCGAGCCGGTGACCGTCGCGCGCATCAGTCGCCCGGGGGGCGCGCGATGCGACAACCGGACCGGCGCGAAATGTTCGGTGTGTCCGGTCTGCTCCGCCTCGGTCAGCAACGTGACCGTATGACCAATCTGGCCAGCGAAGAAACGGCGTGCTTCCGCGGCCCCTGCCTGGCGCAGGGCGGCGGCACGCTCCTTGCGGACGGGCTTTGGCACCGGCGGCATGCGTGCGGCCGGCGTACCGGGCCGCTCGCTGTAGGGAAACACGTGCAGATAGGGCAGGGCGGCTTCCTGCACGAAGCGCAGCGTTTCGTTGAACAGCGCGTCGGTCTCGGTCGGGAAGCCGGCGATCAGGTCTGCGCCAAGCGCAATCCCCGGCCGCAGATCGCGCGCCCGGCGAACCACGGCCATGGCCTCCGCGCGGGAATGGCGGCGGCGCATGCGCTTCAGGATCAGATCGCTGCCGGCTTGGAGCGACAGGTGCAAATGCGGCATCAGCCGCGGCTCCTCGGCAATCAGCCGCCACAGGTCATCGTCGATCGCCGCCGGATCGATCGAGGACAGTCGCAGCCGCGGCAGTTCCGGAACCGCCAGCAGCAGCCGGCGGATCATCTGGCCGAGCGGCGGTGCCCCCGGCAGATCCCGTCCGTATGAGGCGATGTCGACGCCGGTCAGCACGACCTCCTGGAAACCGCCGGCGACCAGCGTCCGAACCTGCTCGGCCAGCGCACCGATCGGGACCGAGCGGTTCGCGCCGCGTCCGAACGGGATGATGCAGAACGTGCAGCGGTGATCGCAGCCCTGCTGCACCTGCACAAATGCCCGCGCCCGGCTGGCGAACTCGGTGACCAGATGCGCCGCCGTCTCCCGCGCGGCCATGATGTCGGACACGGCCGATCCGGCATCCGGCAGCCAGCTTTCCGGCTTCAGCTTGTCCTCGTTGCCCAGCACACGGTGCACGTTGGGCAGTGCGGCCCAGGCCGCGGGATCGATCTGCGCGGCGCAGCCGGTGACGACGATCCGCGCCTCCGGCCGCTCCCGCGCCACCCGGCGGATCGCCTGCCGCGCCTGGCGTTCCGCCTCTGCCGTGACGGCGCAGGTGTTGACGATCACCGTGTCGGTCTGCGTC
>DASWON010000510.1:0-16056 GCA_036398735.1 Rhodopila sp. | reverse complement strand
TTGGTGATCGCTCCATACCTGCCTCATCTCCCACCCGGCCTGGCGGGCGATGTCAATCAGCGCCTGGCGGGTGTGCTTGTAGCTGTTCTCCGTATGGATCGATTCGCCTTCTCGAAAGTGGATGCTCTGGCAACCCAAGTGGACGGTCTGGTCCCGCGTCGAGACCAGATGCATCTCGATCCGGCTCTCGGGATCATTCCACACGGCATCGTGACGAAACGCCGCAACATCGAAATCGGCGCCGGCTTCGCGATTCAAGCGTCGCAGCAGATTGAGATTGAAGGCCGCGGTCACGCCAGCGGAATCGTTATAAGCCGGCAGCAATATTGTCGGGCTCTTGCGCAGGTCCGCGCCGAGCAGAAACCACGCGTCGACGCCGAGGGATTCACGCGCCGAGGCAAGAAACCGGGTTGCCGCGTCCGGATCAAGATTGCCGATCGTGGAGCCGGGAAAGAACCCCATGCGCGGCGTTCCCAGCGGTGGCAGGCGAAGCGGCTGCATGAAATCACCGGCGACCGGCACCACGCTCAGGTCGGGATGTGACTGGCTCAGCCGGGCCTTCATAGCCCGCAGCGCCGGGGCCGCGACGTCGATCGAGACGTAGGTCTTGAACGGCGTGTCAGGACGATCCAGCAGAATGCGGGCCTTGGTCTCGTCGCTGCCGCCAAACTCGACCAGCACTGCATTACTGAACCCTTCGGGCACCAGCGCCGGCGCGATCTCGGTCAGCAGGGCGGTTTCGGTCCGCGTCAGGTAGTACTCCGGCAATTTTGTGATTTCGTAGAACAGCCGGCAGCCCTCATCGTCATAGAACAGCATGGCCGGCAACGTCTTTGGCGTCGCGGTCAAACCGGCCAGGGCAGGCTCGATGACATCCGCCCGCACATCCCGCGGGACAAATCCGGTATCGTTCGGCACCTGAGCCTCCGTTATTGGTCTTTAGCCAGACGAAGGCCGCTAAACTGCCATCGCTTGTCAGGGTGAAAGAAATTTCGATAGGTCGGGCGCGTATGATCCCTCGGCGTTGCCAAGGACCCACCGCGAAGGACCATTTGGTTGATCATGAACTTTCCGTTATACTCACCGATTGCACCGGGTGCTGGCTGGTAGCCCGGATACGGACGGTAAGCGCTTTCGGTCCACTGCCATACGTGCCCCGTGGTTTCGAGGACAGCGGGGTTGGCGCTGGCGGCCTCCCATTCCGCTTCGGTGGGCAGCCGGGCCTGGCTCCATCGCGCGAAGGCATCGGCTTCATACCAGCTGATGTGGCGCACCGGGGCATCCGGCGCAAGCGGCATCAGGCCACCGGGGCCGAACTGGAGCCATTCGCCATCGCGTTCGTGCCATCGCAGCGGCGCGGTCCATCCCGCATCCCGCGCGGTCGCCCAGCCGTCGGACATCCACAAGGACGGGGTCTCGTAGCCGCCGTCACGAATGAAGTCGAGCCAATCGCGATTCCGCACCAGGCGCGAGGCGACGGCGTAGGGATGCAGCCAGACCTGATGCGGTGGCGTTTCGTTGTCAAAGCAGAAGCCCGCGCCGTCATGACCGATACCGTGCAAGCCGGGCGCACACGCGATGAACCGCGTTTGCGCCGGGCCGCCGTCAGGCTCCTGCCAGCCCGGAATCATGGCCGGAAACAGCGGGTTGCCGGCAAAGGCGTCCAATATGTCAGTCAGCAGCAGTTCGAGGTGCTGCTGCTCGTGGTGCAGCCCAAGCTCGATCACGGCATGGATCGACCGCGGAAGGTTTGGCAGCGCACGCTGCAGCGCGTCATCGACATGCTGCCGGTAGCGCGTGACCTCCGTCGCCGCCGGGCGGGTCAACAGGCCACGTGACGGCCGCGGGTGGCGCGGGCCAACCGCCTCATAATATGAATTGAACAGAAAGCCGAATGCCGGATCGAACAACTTGTAGTCGGGCACGTGCGGCAACAGCACGAACTGCTCGAAGAACCACGTCGTGTGAGCTCGGTGCCACTTCGCCGGGCTGGCATCTGGCATCGATTGGACGCACTGATCCTCCTCGGTCAGCAGGGCCGCCAATTCCTCTGTCGCTGCGCGTATTTCTTGAAACCGATTGGACAGATCATCCGCATGTGATGGTTCGTGGTGCTGTCCAATATCGTCCATCATATCCTCCGCAGGAGCCTTAACGCAGGCACGTATTGTTCGCTTCCGATTTGGCAAGCTTTCTTTTCATTCTATGGTCGGCGAGCGCGGTTTAGAAAGAGTGACCACCGGTTCCCAAGAACCGGACAACCCGTGGAGCGTTGTGAACGACATGGCATCCCCCCGGCCCATCTGGCGCGGTCACCTCCGTCTGGCCCTGGTGTCCTGCCCTATCGCCCTCTACAGCGTCGTCCGCGGCGCGAGCGGCCTGCATTTCCATCTGATCAATCCGAAAACCGGGCACCGGATCCGTATGGTGGCCCAGGATGCGGAGACGGATGACGAGGTTTCGCGGGGCGATCTGGTGAAGGGGTATGAGTTCGAGAAGGACCGGTATGTTCTGCTCGACGATGAGGACTTCGAGCAGGCACGCATCGACAGCTCCGCCACCTTGACGATCGGCAAGTTCGTCGACGCCGCGTCCATCGACCCGATCTTCTTTGATTCCTCCTATTATGTGGCGCCCGATGGCGACGCCGGCCAGGATGTCTTCGTCGTACTGCGCGATGCCATCCGAAACGGTGCCACGGCGGCCCTGTCCCGCCTTGTCATCGCTCGGCGGGAGCGGGCGGTCGCGATCATTCCCTCCGGTCCAGGGCTGGTATGCCACACGCTGCTCGAACCGAACGATTTGTGGGACGCCGCGCCGCTGTTCGAACACATCGCCGACGTGAAGCCGGACCCCGACATGGTGGCGCTGGCGACGCAATTGATCCAGCGCCAGAATGGTAAGTTCCAGCCGGAAGATACCGAGGACCGATACGAAGCGAAGCTGCGCGAGGTCATCGAGGCGAAGCTGAAAGGTGAAGGTATTGCGCCGGAGCAGCCGGACGAGCCCGACCGCGGCAACGTGATCGATCTGATGGCGGCGCTGAAGGCAAGCCTGGGACAGGACACGCCGCAATCGAACTCGGCGGCCAGAAAGCCGGCAGCAAGCACGGGCCGAGCCAAGCCCGCTGCGGCCGCCGCCCGGAAACCACCCCGAAAGCGAGCGTCATGATGGCCGGTTTGTCACGCAACTGACGGAGGGGGTGCGCCGTTCCGGAGGCTCCTCAATCACGAGGGAGCAGGACATGACGGATCTTTCCAATCGCAGAATCGCCATTCTCGCAACCGATGGCGTTGAGCAGGTCGAATTGACCGAACCGGTGAAGGCGCTCAAGGCGGCGTCGGCACAGGTGGTGGTGATCGCGCCGAATTCCGGCCAGATCCAGGCCATGAACCATCACGAAAAGGCCGATAAGCTGGCGGTCGATCATGACCTTGGCAGCGTGTCGGCGGACCAGTTCGATGCGCTGGTTTTGCCGGGTGCGGTCGCCAATCCGGACACACTGCGGACCAACGCGAAGGCGGTCGCATTCGTGCGTCACTTCGTCCAGGCGAACAAGCCGATCGCCGCCATCTGCCACGCTCCGTGGACGCTGATCGAAGCCGATGGCGTGCGCGGTCGTCGCATCACATCGTGGCCCTCATTGCGCACCGACCTGAAGAACGCCGGTGCGACGTGGGAGGACAGAGCCGTCGTGGTCGATGGTACGCTGGTGACTTCGCGCAAGCCGGACGATCTGCCGGACTTCTGCCGCGAGATGGTCAAGCTGTTCGAGCGCGGAGCGACCAGGCAGGCGGCCTGACCAGCACTCGTCCTCGCCCGGCGCTTGCCGCGACCTTGGTGGCCGCGTCCGCGCCGGTCGCAGCTTGATACAACGCCGGGCACGAGGGTAGCGCGCAACGTTGTGCCCGCGCCGCGCCGTGGTGCTCGATCCCCCGGGGAGATCCATCCCCGGGGCGGACTGGGTGGCAGCCAGTGCGGGTTGCTGGCGTTGCCGAATTTGCCGAGGTTTCCCTGGCGGGAAATACGGAAGATGGAACCGCAACACACCGAACACGCGAATGAATACCGGCGGCGACCGCGCTAACGCCTGATCCGGACGAACCACTGGCTGCGCGCCGATGCTGACCCTCGCGCTGGAACCGGATTTCCTTGAGAAAACCTAGGACATGTGTGGTGCAAAGCGCCGACTGGAAATCAAACGCACGCCCCGGTCGGTGAGGCACCGCTGCCTTTGCGTGTCCCGCGTATCTTGCGATTCCTTCACGTATTTCGCGGTTCTTTCGCGCGTGCTGCGGTTCGATCACAGGCCGCCGTCATTTCGACCGCTGAGTAGGATCATATGATATGAACTGGGCGTGCCGAAGCCCGGGGGTCAGCGCCAACCCGTCATCGGCCACTGAACCTTCCCGGCAGCGGCGTCGTCAGGCCAAATGGTTACATAGTCGTTACTGTGGAGCTGGGTCAGATAGGTCGCGCTCTCGATGTTCTGGCCGCTGTCGTCGAACCGCACCCCGCGATAGCCGACGACCATCGCGCTGCGTGGCATGGCCGTTTCCCTTCAACGCGGCTTGCAGCCTGGCGGGATCGGAGGAGCCCGCGCGGTTCAGCGCATCCGCGAGCACGAAAAAGGCCTGCGGGCACCGGCCGCTGACATCGCCGATCTCGTTGCCGATCCTCGCCTGATACAGCGTTGGCCGCCACGGAATCCGAGACCACGAATGCCACGCCATACCGTTCGGACACCGCCGTGGCGGTCATCGCGCAGGCGGAGTGGTAGGCGCCCGTCAACGCCGCCATCTTGCCGCCGGTGATCAGCTTCAGCGCCAGGCTCTGCGCCATCGAGGGATCGCCGCGATGATCGACGAAGCCCGGCTCGATCCGAGCGCCGCCGAGGCCGGCGAGGCCGGGGGCGTTACCGACCGTGAGCCCCATCAGTTCGGGATGCCCGGTGTTGATGATCTCGGCAGCGACCTCGATCGCCGCCTTGGCCTCCCCGCCCGACGCGGCGGGGGTGCCGATCAGCGGCAGCAACGCACCGACCCTCACCACCTCGGCCGCGCGCGTGCGGGGGCCGGCAGCGATCGCTGGAGCAGCCAGCAGCAGTGTGCGGCGGCGGATCATGGTGACCTCCCGACTTTCGCGAAGTCTGCTGGACCGAGGCGGACCTATCCACAGGGACGGCACGGTCGGATTCGCGCGATCCGGGCCGCCCGGACGGCCTGACCGGCGACGCGGCACACGAGAGCGCAACCCAGCGTTACCCCGACCAGGGTTTCAGTCATGGTCCGCGTGATGTAAACGGCCGGATCTTCGTGGATCACCGCCCCCACAAGCCGGAGCCTGTATGACCGCCCCGTTCCCGCCGGCGTCCCTTGTCCCCGCACCGGACGCGATGTCGCCGCTGATCCTGGCGCTGCCGAAAGGCCGCATCCTCTCGGAATGCGGCCCGCTGCTGGCGCGCGCCGGCGTCATCCCGGCGCCGGACTACGCCGATGAAGACAGCCGCCGCCTCCGCTTCCCGACCGACAACCCGTTGCTGGACGTGGTTCGCGTCCGGCCGTTCGACGTGGCCACCTTCGTTGCGTTCGGTGCCGCTCAGCTTGGCATCTGCGGCGCCGATGTGCTGATGGAGTTCGATTACCCGGAGATTTATGCCCCGCTCGATCTCGGGATCGGCAGGTGCCGGGTTTCCGTTGCCGAACCGCGGGAAACCGCCGGCACCGACGACCCATCGCGCTGGTCGCAGGTGCGGGTGGCCTCCAAATATCCCAATATCGCGCGCCGCCACTATGCCAGCCGCGGCATCCACGCCGAGGTGGTGCACCTGAACGGCGCCATGGAACTGGCGCCCGGCCTCGGTTTGTGCCGCATGATCGTTGATCTGGTGCAGACCGGGTCCACCCTGAAGGCGAACGGCCTGCTGGAGACCGAGGTCATCGCCGACGTCACCAGCCGTCTGATCGTCAACCGCACCGCGCTGAAGACGCAGCCCGAGGCGATCGGTGCCTGGATCTCCCGCTTCCGGGCCGCGCTGGGGCCGGCATGATCCGCCTCTCCTCCAGCGACGCCGATTTTGAGCAGCGTTTCACCGCCCTGCTGTCACAGGCGCGCGAAACCACCGAGACGGTGGATCGCGCCGTCGCCGGCATCCTGTCCGATGTCCGCTCGCGTGGTGATGCCGCCGTCATCGACTACACCGCGCGGTTCGATCGGCTGGTCCTGACCGCGGACCGGCTGCGCATCTCGGCCGCCGAGGTCGATGCCGCCGTCGCGTCCATCCCCGCCGAACTGGCCGCGGCGCTGGACCTCGCCGCCACCCGGATCGAGGCGTTTCACCGGGCGCAGTTGCCGCAGGACCTGCGCATGACCGACGCGGCCGGGGTGACGATGGGCCTGCGTTGGACCGCCCTGGATGCCGTCGGGCTGTACGTGCCGGGTGGCAAGGCGGCCTATCCGTCGTCGGTGCTGATGAACGCCATTCCAGCCCGAGCCGCCGGGGTGACGCGGATCGCCATGTGCGTGCCGACGCCGGACGGGGCGCTGAACCCACTGGTGCTGGCCGCCGCGCATCGGGCGGGCGTCACCGAAATCTACCGCATCGGTGGCGCCCAGGCGGTTGCCGCCATGGCCTACGGAACCACCCGCATTCCGGCCGTGGACCGTATCGTCGGGCCGGGCAACGCCTATGTCGCCGAGGCCAAGCGCCAGGTGTTCGGCCGGGTCGGGATCGACAACATCGCCGGCCCGTCCGAGGTCGTGGTTCTCGCCGATGCCGATAACGACCCACGCCGCATCGCCGTCGACCTGTTGGCCCAGGCCGAACACGATGAGGCGGCCCAGTCGATCCTGATCACCGACGACGCTGCGTTCGCTGAGGCCGTTGCCGCGGCGGTGCAGGCGGAACTGCCCACCCTGCCCCGTTCGGCGATCGCCGGCGCCAGCTGGGCGGAGCATGGGGCGGTCGTCGTCGTGGATGATTGGGAGCAGGCTGCAACACTGGTGGATCGCCTCGCGCCGGAACATCTGCAACTGATGCTGCGCGACCCGGACCCGGTGTTCGCGCGGGTTCGGCACGCCGGCGCGATTTTCCTCGGTGCCTTCTGCCCGGAGGCGGTGGGCGACTATATCGCCGGTCCCAACCATGTGCTGCCGACCGGGCGCACGGCGCGGTTCGCCTCGGGCCTGTCGGTGTACGATTTTCTCAAGCGCACCACCTTTGTGTCGGCGACCCAGGCCGCCCTGATGGAGATCGGGCCCGCCGCCGTGGCCCTGGCCGAGGCCGAAGGATTGCAGGCCCACGCCCGCAGCATCGCTCTGCGACTGGGCGGCTGAAAGCGGTCGGCGCTGACCCCTACGGGGTGCGCGCAGGGCCGGCATGGCGGCTTCGCGTGAAATCAACGACATATCAGCCGGCCGGCCGACGCCGAAGAGTCGACGATGGGGCGACTGGTGTCAGACCGTGGCAGGGCGGAAGCCGGCCCTCGTGACACCGGAAATGGTGACGTGATTGCCGGGCGGCGCTTGCCCGATGAGGCTTAATCGGTACATTGCCTCCTCCGGAGGAACCGTACAATGGCCCGTCCAAATATTGAGCTTACCGCGTGACCAAGGAAATCCGCCTGCTGTCGACCAGCGCGATCCTTGGCTACGGCTTTCCTGAGGCCTCTCTGAAGGCCGGCATGGAGCGGCAGCCGCACGTCATCGGCGTCGACGGCGGCAGCGTCGACCCCGGCCCGCACTACCTCGGTTCGGGCAAGCCGTTCTGCTCGCCGATCGCCATCCGGCGCGACCTGCGGCTGATGCTGAATGCCGCGGTGCGGGCCGGCATCCCGGTCGTGATCGGCACCTGCGGCGGAGCCGGCGGGGCACCGCACCTCGACCTTGTGGCAGGGATGGCGCGCGAGATCGCCCGCGAGGACGGCTTGCACTTCAAGATGGCGCTGATCCAGGCCGAACAGGACAAGGCCAGCGTCAAACGCCGGATCGCGACCGGCCGGGTCAGCCCGTTGGCGCACCAGCCCACACTGACGGACGAGACGATCGACCGCTCGGCCCGCATCGTCGGCATGATGGGACCAGAACCGTTCATCGAGGCGCTCGACGCCGGCGCGCAGGTGGTGCTGGCTGGCCGCGCGAGTGATCCCGCATCATGGGCCGCCGCGGCCACCCGAGCCCAGCTGCCGCCGGCGCCAGCGTGGTATGCCGGCAAGATGCTGGAATGCGGCGCGACGCCCTCGATCCCCAAGGGTCACGACTGCCTGTTCGTCACGGTGCGTGAGGATCATGTCGAGTGCGAGCCGACCAACCCGGCCCGCCGGTGCATGCCGTTGTCGATCGCCAACCACTCGCTGCACGAGAACAGCAGCCCGATTCATCATATTGAGCCAGGCGGCATGCTCGACACCTCGGAATGTCGTTTCGAGGCCGTCAGTGACCGCGCGGTGCGGATTTCCGGCATGCGCTGGAACCCGGCGGAGCGCTACACCGTCAAGTTCGAAGGCGTCGAACTGGCTGGCTATCGATCGATCTGCGTCTGCGGCACGCGAGATCCGCTGCTGATCGGCCGCCTGGACGATTTCATCGCCAGCGTTCGCGGCGAGGTCGCGACCAAGGCCGCGGCGTTCGGTGCGTCGCCGGACAGTTACCGGCTTGGCATCCGTATCTACGGCCGCGACGGCGTCATGGCGGCACGCGAACCGCTGCGCGACGCGATGCCGCACGAACTTGGCTTCGTCCTGGAAGTCGTGTCGCAGCAGAGCCAGGAGATGGCCAGCGCCGTTCTGGGCATGGCACGCACCAACATGCTGCACACCGACTTTCCTGGGCGCCTCTGCCGCGAAGGCAACATGGCGTTTCCATTCTCGCCTTCGGATATCGAGGTCGGCCCGGTCTACCGCTTCAGCGTCTACCATGTCGCGGAGCTGGACGACCCGACGGAACCGTTCCCCATTCAGTACGAGACCCTGTAACATGGCCCTGCTCAAGAATGTCGCCAAGGTCTGCAAGAGCAAGAACGCCGGGCCGTTCGAACTGACCGTCGACGTGGTGTTCGATACGAAGGAAACCTTCCAGCGCGTGAAGGCCAGCGGCGTGCTTTGTCCGGCACTGTTCGCGCGGCTGTATAACGTTCCCGAGGGCCATGTGCTGTTCACCCCCTACGACGCCGCGTTCGCCTTCAAGGCGACATTCCCCCGCCTGGTGCCGGCCGGCGATTTTGGCGACACCGATGTCTATGGCTGCCAGCAGCACGCCCCGCTGCTGGATGTCGAACTTCCGATCTGAAAGCGAGCCGGTCCAATGAACCGCATGATGACTCTCGTCGCGTTCCTCCAGGCGCAGAACTGCTCCAACCTGCCAGGATCGTGGCGGCATCCGTCGACAATGCTGGACTTCACCTCGGCGGAATACTACCAGCGCATCGCCCGCACGCTGGAGGACGGCAAGATCCAGCTTGCCTTCTTCGACGATCGCCTGGCGATGCCCGACCTGTACACGGGTCACCATGCCGAGGCCGTGGGCGCCGGTGTGCGCGTGGTGAAGATGGACCCCTCCACACTGCTGATGGCGATGGGCATGGCGACGTCGAAGCTGGGCCTGGGAACGACCTATTCCACGACCTACTACGAGCCGTTTCACGTCGCTCGGGTCTTCGCGACCATGGACCTGATGCTGAAGGGCCGTGTCGCGTGGAATATCGTTACCTCGCTGAACAGCGCCGAGGCGCTGAACTTCGGCCACGCGGAACACATGGAGCACGACGCCCGCTACGACCGTGCCGACGAGTTCATGAACGTCGTCATGGGTCACTGGAATACGTGGGAGGATGATGCCCTTATTCTCGACAAGGAAGGGAATCGTTTCGCTGACCCCGCCAAGGTGCATCGGCTGGACCACGCCGGAAAATACTTCAAGTCACGGGGCCCGTTCAGCGTGCCGCGTTCACCGCAGGGCCACCCGGTACTGATCCAGGCCGGCCAGTCGGGCCGTGGCCAGTCCTTCGCCGCGCAATGGGCGGAACTCGTGTTCGTCATCTACCACAACCTGGAGGCCGGCAAGCAGCAGTATGCCGCCTTCAAGAACGCGGTCGCCGCGGCGGGACGCGATCCGTCGCAGGTCCAGGTCGCGCCCGCCTGCTACGTCATCGTCGCTGAGTCGGACGATGCCGCCCAGGCCAAGCGCGCGGTGATCGAGGCGTCGGCCAAACCCGTCGACGCATTGGTGCTGATCTCCGAAGTCCTGAACTACGACTTCGGCGCCAAGGGCTATGACGAACCGTTCAGTGACGAGGAACTCGCGGCGTTTTCCTGGCACGGCTTCCGCGAGCGCGTGGTGAAGTTCTCCGGCAAGAAAAACCCCACCGTGCGCGACTTCGTCGAGGTCTCGGGTCGTGGCACGATCGCTGAGCACAAGGTGTTCTGCGGCACGCCGAAATCCGTGGCCGATCAGATGGAGGAATGGTTCACCGCCCCCGCGTGCGACGGTTTCGTTCTGGCCGCGACGCACATGCCCGGTGCTTACGAGGATGTCGTCCGCCTGCTGGTTCCTGAACTGCAGCGGCGTGGGCTGTTCCAGAAGGACTATCGTGGGAACACGCTGCGTGAGAACCTCGGCCTTCCGATCCCGCATGCCGCCGACTGGCACAACGCAAGGAAGGCCGCGCAATGAGAAGTCTGCTTTTTGCCCCCGGCAACCATGCGCGCCGTGTCGAGAAGGCGCTGACGCTGCGCGCCGACGGCGTCATCCTGGATCTGGAAGACGCTGTCGCCACCTCGGAAAAAGTCGCCACACGACTGACCGTGACGGAGGCGTTCGGCAAGCCGCGCACCGGCAAACTCTATGTCCGCGTCAACGCTTTGACCACCGAATGGTGCTATGGCGACATCGTCGCGGTGGTGCGGAACGGCTTGGACGGCATCATCCTGCCGAAGGTCGAGCACGCGCACGAACTGCGTTCGGCCGACTGGCTGATCGGCAACCTGGAGCGCGAACGTGGGCTTCCGGTTGGCGGCATCGATCTGCTCCCGATCATCGAGACCGCACTCGGCATGAGCAATCTCGCCGCGATCTGCCGATCCGGTACCCGTACGAAATGCCTGGCGTTCGGTGCCGGCGACTTCACCCTCGATATGGGCATGACCTGGACTCGTTCGGAATCCGAACTACTGCCCCATCGCGCCGCCTGCGTCATGGAATCGCGGGCCGCCGGGTTGGATCCGCCGATGGACACGGTCTGGGCGGACCTGCGTTACACCGACGGTTTCATCGCTTCCGCGAAACATGCGGCGGCACTGGGTTTTCAAGGCAAAATGTGCATTCATCCCGATCAGGTCGCACCGACCAACGCCGCCTTCACCCCCGATGACGACGCCGTCGCGCGCGCGATCCGGGTCGTCGCCGCGTTTGATAAAGCCGAGGCGGAGGGGCTGGCATCCATCCAGCTCGACGGCCAGTTCATCGATTATCCCATCGTGCAGCGCGCCCGCCGCATACTGGCGGCCGCACGATGATCGACGTTCAGGCTCTGCAGGGCTGCAAGGTCCTCGATGTATCAACGTTCCTCGCTGGCCCGTTCTGCGCGACGCAACTGGGGGAGTTCGGCGCCGACGTCATCAAGATCGAGCTGCCCGCGGTCGGTGACGCGACGCGTCGGTTTGGTACCATGACGGAATGCGGCGACTCGCTGCCGTGGCTTTCGGAATCGCGCAACAAGCGGTGCATCACGCTCGACCTGCGCAAGCCGGACGGCGCTGCGCTGCTGAAGCGGCTGGTCGCGGAATCCGACGTGATGGTAGAGAATTTCCAGCCGGGCACGCTGGAGAATTGGGGCCTTGGCTACGACGTGCTGAGCGCGGTCAACCCACGACTGATCATGGTGCGGATCTCGGGCTACGGGCAGACCGGTCCATACAAGGACCGGCCCGGCTTCGGTCGGATCGGCAATGCTTTCGGCGGGCTGTCCTTTCTGGCCGGGTACCCCGATCGCGCGCCGGTCACGCCTGGGTCAGCAACGATCCCGGACTACATGGCGGGGCTGTACGGCGCTCTCGGCACCCTGCTGGCGCTGCAGGCGCGGGAAAAGACGGGCCGCGGCCAGATCGTCGACATCGGCCTCTACGAGCCGATATTCCGCATCCTGGACGAACTCGCCCCGGCCTTCGCGTACAAGGGCTATGTCCGCCAGCGTATGGGGCCCGGCACGGTCAACGTCGTTCCGCACAGCCACTATCCGACCAAGGACGGCCGCTGGATCGCCATCGCCTGCACCAATGACAAGATCTTCGCGCGCCTTGCCGAAGCCATGGGCCGGCCGGACCTCGCGGAGGAAGGCAGTTGGGGTACCCTGGCGGCGCGAGAACGCGACCGAGCCCTGGTGGACGAAACCGTGGGCGCGTGGACCGCAACGATGGATCGCGCGGACCTGATGCATCGCTGCGAGAGCAGTCAGGTTCCGTGCGGCCCGGTGTACTCGATCGACGAGATCTTCGAGGATCCGCAGTACGCGGCACGTGGCAACATCCTGCGGATGCAGGACCCGCGCATGGGCGAACTCGCCGTCCCGAACCTGGTCCCGCGTCTCACCGAGACCCCCGGCAAGGTCAACTGGCTCGGCAGCGAACTCGGCGCGCACAATGCGGAAATCTACCAGGGGCGGCTGGGTCTGAGCGATGATGAGCTAGCGCGCCTTAAGGCAGCCAGGGTGATCTGATCGCTCCCTCCGGCGGGTCCCGCGGCTTTAAGCGGCGGGTCCCGCGGTTTTCAAGCCACGGGCCGACCGAAGCATGAGTTGACGTTCCGTCCGCCGCATCCAATCCTGCCTGCGTTGCTCGACCCGCCCATCAGCAAGAGCGCGGGAGAGCGGAGGAACAGCGATGGGCGGAGAACGGATCGAGACCATCAGTGTTGACGAACTGCGGGCGCTGCAGTTGGACCGCATGCGAGACGTGGTTCGCCGCGCCTATGACAATGTCCCCGACACGAGCCGCCGGTTTCAGGCCGCCGGCGTGCATCCCACCGACCTTCGCCGCCTGGAGGACATTGCCAGGTTCCCGCTGACCACAAAGGAAGATCTGCGACGCAACTATCCGTTCGGCCTGTTCGCCGTCCCGATGGAACAGATCGTTCGCATCCACGCCTCCAGCGGCACCACGGGCAAGCCGACGGTCGTCGGCTATACGAAACAAGATATCGAGACCTGGGCCATGCTCATGGCGCGGTCGATCCGAGCGGCCGGCGGACGGGCGTCCGACAAGATCCATGTCGCCTATGGCTACGGTCTGTTCACGGGCGGGCTGGGCGCGCACTACGGCGGTGAGTTCCTGGGCGCGGCGGTCATTCCGGTCAGCGGCGGCTTCACCGAACGGCAGGTGCAGATCATCAACGATTTCCAGCCGGAGATCATCATGGTCACGCCGTCGTACATGCTCGCCATCGCCGACGAATTCGACCGGCAAGGCCTGGATGCGCGCAATTGCAGCCTGCGGCTGGGGATCTTCGGGGCGGAACCCTGGGGCGAAGGGATGCGCCACGAACTCGAACGGCGGCTGGGACTACAGGCGCTCGACATCTATGGGCTGTCGGAGGTGATGGGGCCCGGCGTCGCACAGGAGTGCGCCGATTCCAGAGGCGCTCTGACCTTCTGGGAGGATCATTTCTACCCCGAGATAATCGACCCGGTTTCGGGCGAACCCGTGGCGGACGGCGAGACCGGCGAACTCGTCATCACCACGCTGACCAAGCAGGGTATGCCGCTCGTTCGCTATCGCACCCGCGACCTCACGCGCCTGCTGCCGCCCACCACCCGGGCGATGCGGCGGATCGACCGCATCCATGGCCGCAGCGACGACATGCTGATCATCCGCGGCGTCAACGTATTCCCATCCAATATCGAAGCGGTCCTGGCCGGCGACGAAAGATTGTCGCCGCACTACCTGCTGGAGTTGCGCCGGCCCGGAAGCCTCGATGAGCTCGACGTGATCGTCGAGACGCGCGCGACGCTGGGCGGCTTACTGAGCAGCGACGCGATGACGGAACTTGAACGGCGAGCGGAACATTCGATCAAGGCGCTGGTCGGGGTCACGGCCAAGGTGCGGGTGGTCGAGCCAGGGACGCTCGAGCGTTCGCAGGGCAAGGCGAAACGCGTGATCGATCTGCGGCCGAAGGACTGACAGCGATGCAATCGTTTCATGACCGGGCGGCACGCGACAGCTTCCTGCGGGACAACATCGAGGCTGTCTACGGCGCGTTGACCGCCGGGTTCACCCGCTTCGTCCGCGTTGAGGATCTGGTGCGCGATGCGGCCAAGGCCTACCCGGGACTGGTGCCAACCGATGGCCAGCTTGCTGCGGAGGCCACGCTGAAGCTAAAGGACAAACAGGGGCTGGAGATTGATCAGAGCCTGCTTCTCGCGCACATCCTGGCGCACCCACGCTGCGGCACGCATCTATGCCATGCGATGCTGCTGCCGCGGCCGGAAACCGCGGCCGCGCTGGCGACGCTCGACGCCAACGGCTTTGTCGATCTGGGACCGGTGCGCGTCGAGCGGCATGGGCGGGCGGCGCACCTGCTGAGCAGCAACCCCCGCTATCTGAACGCCGAGGATCAGGCCACCATCGATGCAATGGAAATCGGGGTCGATGTCGCGATCCTCGACCCGGCCACGGATATCGCCGTGCTGCGTGGCCAGCCGGTCGAGAACGCCAAATATGCCGGCCGCCGCATCTTCGGCAGCGGCATCAACCTGACCCACCTGTATCAGGGCAGCATCCCGTTCGTTTGGTATGTGCAACGTGAGCTTGGGTTCGTGCACAAGTATCTCCGCGGCGTCGCCTTGCCCGATGTGCTGCCCGACGATGTGAATGGCGCGGGCACCGAGAAGCCCTGGATCGCCGCGGTCGAGGGCTTCGCGATCGGCGGTCATTGCCAGATCCTCCTCACCATGGACTACGTCCTGGCAGCCTCGGACGCGTTCATGACCTTACCGGCACGCAAGGAGGGTATCATCCCCGGCGCCGCCAACCTCAGACTTCCCCGCTTCACCGGCGATCGTCTGGCGCGGCAGTTGATCCAGGCGGAACGCCGGCTGGAGTGCGACAGCGCGGAGGGTCGGCTGATCTGTGACGAGATTGTTCCCCCATCAGGCATGGACACCGCCATCGAAGCCACGGTGGCGATGCTGACCAGCGCCGGGTCGGTCGGCGCGATCGGCAACCGGCGTGCATTCCGGGTTGCGGTTGAGCCGCTCGACCTGTTCCGTCGTTACTGCGCCGTCTATACCCGGGAACAGGCTTCATGCCACTTCAGTCCGGCACTGATCCGGAACCTTGAGCAGAACTGGGGCGCCGGAAGGTCATCGGTTCCTGCGGGTCGTCACCGCAATTCGGCCGGGTAGCTACGGCTTGCTCTTTGAACCGAACTTTGCTGGGAAAAGCGCTGGTGTATTGATTTCACGAATAATCGATTGCGATCGCCTGTCTACAACATCTTACGCTGTCAGCGTGCCTAATTAATCACAACGCATGTCAATCATCTGATGAACCGGCAGGGCCCGAGGCACGACGGGCACTTGAATAGCAAGGCCTGCGTGGTAACGGCGCAGGTGGCACGCAGATTGCTCACCGCTCCAGTAAGCCGGCGGCGCATCATGCCGGCGTGCAGGGGGGATCGAGTGGGGGTACGGACGGTCAGCAGTTTTCCGCGGTCTTCAGGCCCGGCGGCCGCCGTGGGCGGCCTGCGAACGCGCGGATTGGCCGATTCCCGACAACCCCGGTGGCTCCACGCGCGCCGACGGACCGGAAACGCCGCACCCGCGGGCCCGGCTCGATGCGGCCGGCCGCTCTCCAACCCAGCCTCCCGCAGGAGCCGATAGACGAGCATCGTGAACAAGAGCAAGTATGGGCACTGACCATGCTTGGAGGTCAGTTGCTCCGCATAATCGTCTTCACAACGTCCGGAGGAAAAAATGTCAGCCAATCAGACGATGAAGCCGGGTCCGGTAACCCCATCCGGTCTGAACCACCTGGTGCTGAACGTCCGTAACCTGGAGGAATCGCACCA
>DASWON010000509.1:0-1973 GCA_036398735.1 Rhodopila sp. | reverse complement strand
ATGAAACAGGCGCATTGAGATCCCGTGTCTGAACCCGATCGCTCAAACTCAACGCAGCAGCCCGGCGGCGCGAAGCTCACCTCGACGAATAAGAGCGGTTAGCGACATCACCCCACCCTGCCCGCCGAGCCGGAGTTTCGGCTCGCCGGAACGCGGGAATCCGTGCGTGTCCAGTCGCTCGCCGAACATGACGAAAACTTAGTCTGGCGCACAGGCCTCGGCCATCATCCACGGCCCATGGGCGCGGGCTGGGCTCCGTGGTCGCCGGTGCGCACGCGAAGAACGACGTCTACGGTGAAGCGGAGCTGATTGTTTATGAGGTGCGAGTGTCGACAGGCAGTGGCGCGTGCGCTTCTGTCTTCCTCCGTGTGCGGCGCGGTCCTCGCCGCTGGCTTGTGGAATGCCGCGGCCCATGCACAGACCGCCCCTTCGGCCGCTTCGGGGCAGACGAGCAGCGGCTTCTCGAAGATGGACGCCGCCGAGGCCGCGGAGGCGGCCAAGGACGAGATCCTGGTGACGGCGCATCGCCAGCATGGCGCCGTCGCGACCGACATTCCGCCCGAGGTCAGTCTCAATTCCGCCGCGATCGGTGCGCTGGGCGCCGCCGATCTGAACGAGGTGTTCGAGGATCTCGCGCCCGAGTTCGGTAGTGGCGGGGGCGTATCGGGCAAGGCCGGGCAGACGCCGATCGTGCTCGTGAACGGGCAGCGGATCGCCGGCTTCTCGTCGATCCGCGACCTGCCGCCCGAAGCCGTCCGGCGGATCGAGGTCTTCCCCGAAAAGGTCGCGCTGCAATATGGCTATGACGCCGACCAGAAGGTCGTCAACGTCGTCCTACGCAGCAATTATTATGCGCTCACGCTGCTCGGCCGGTATACGGCGGCACCGGAGAACTGGCGCGGCATCTATCGGAGCAAGGTCGATCTGCTGCGGATCGGCGAGCATTCCCACTGGAACCTGGATCTCGACTACAGCCATCTGGACCCGATCTTTTCCGCGACGACGCTGGGCGATCCCGGTGCGCCGGCCGCCACGCCCGTGCCCGCCCACACGCTCGCCGCACAGAGCGACGATCTCGCCCTGAGCGGCGACCTGACCCGCGATTTCGGGCCGGTGACGGCCGACCTGGCGGGTCGGCTGGATCTCACCGCGCTGCAAAGCCGGCTCGGTCTGGCGGACGAAGACGGAGACCTCCTTACCCAGCAGGGATCGGCCGGCCTCATCGCGGGGCCGCGCTATCGATCGGACCGGACGGTCGATGCGCAGACCAGCCTGACGCTCAACGGCAATCTCGACAGCTGGCACTGGTCCTTCATCGGCAGGCTGGACGATACCACGCACGAGATCCGCACGGCGGACAATGCCACGTCGGGAGGTTTCGACACCATCCTGCTGCCTTCACCGGGCCTGCTCGGCGATCGGTGCGGGGGCCTGGCGGACACCGGCTGCGTCGTCACCGACATGCGCACCGCCACCGGCGACCTCTACCTCAACGGCAAGCTGCTCCCGTTGCCCGCCGGATCGATCAGCGCGTCGTTGCGGGCCGGCTTCGCCTTTTCCGGAATCCACAGCCAGTCCCCGGCGGCGGGCGAGCAGCAGGAGCGCAACCGGAACGAAGGCAACGTCCAGGCCAATCTCGATTTCCCGATCACGTCGCGCACGTCGCCGCTGGGCAAGCTGTCCATCGGCCTCAACGGCGAGGCGCGCCAGCTCTCCGATTTCGGCACGCTCTCGACGATCGGCTCGACGCTGCAATGGTCGCCGATCAAGCCGGTGGAGATCATCGCATCGGTCCGCCGGGAGGAGCAGGCGCCGACGCTCGAGCAACTCGCCGAGGGCGCGCTCGTCACGCCCGATCTGCGCGAGTTCGATTTCGTGACCGGCCAGACCTCGCTCGTGCAGAGGACCGAGGGCGGCAACGCGATGCTCCAGCAGGAGCGCTCGCGGGTCGCCAACCTGCGCCTTCAGGTCAA
>DASWON010000508.1:0-11243 GCA_036398735.1 Rhodopila sp. | reverse complement strand
GACCCGATCCTTGGCGTACTGCGTGGCTTTCTTGACGAACCAGCGGCCATCGCCGACGGCCTCGCTGGCTACGAGGATGCGTTCGGCGTTCATGCCGTCCAGGATGTAGCGGAACCCCTTGCCTTCCTCGCCGATCAGGCTGTCGGCCGGGATGCGGAAATTATCAAAGAACACCTCGGTGGTGTTGTGGTTGATCATTGCCTTGATCGGCCGCACCTCCAACCCCTTGCCGGTGTTCCTCTCGCGCATGTCCAGCAGGAACACCGAAAGCCCGTCGCTGCGCTTCTTCACCTGGTCGACAGACGTGGTGCGCGCCAGCAGCAGCATCATGTCGGAGTGCAGGGCGCGGGAGGTCCATACCTTCTGTCCGGAAATGAGATACGAATCGCCGTCCCGTACCGCCCGGGTCTTGAGCTGCGTGGTGTCGGACCCCGTGGTCGGTTCGGTCACGCCGAACGCCTGCAGCCGGATGCGGCCCGCGGCGATCTCCGGCAGGTACTTGCGCTTCTGCGCCTCGCTGCCATGCCGCAGCAGCGTGCCCATGATGTACATCTGGGCATGGCCCTGGCTGGCAACGCAGCCGGAGGCGTTGATTTCCTCCAGGATCACCGCGGCGGCCCGCAATGGCAGGCCGGACCCGCCGTATTCCTCCGGGATCAGCGCGCCAAGGAAGCCCGATTGCGTCAATTCTCCAACGAATTCGGTTGGATAGGCTTCCTTCTCCTCGAGAGCGCTCCAATAGGTTCCGGGATAGCGGGCACAGATCTTGCGCACCGACTCGCGCAATTCGGGAAAATCTTCGCCAAGCGCGACAAGGGTTTCCTCGGACATCGTAGGTATCTCCGTTGGTTCGGTGGCGCGCACGCTGCCCAACGATGGTCGCTGGGTCAAACCCCTGCTAATTGCGCCCACAGATGAAAATCCTGTTCGTGACATCCAACCGGCTGGGCGACGCGGTCCTGTCCACCGGGCTGCTTGACCACCTGATCCGCAACAACCCGTCAGCCCGTATTACGGTGGTGTGCGGCCCTGTTGCCGAAGGCGTGTTCGCGCGGATGCCGAACCGTGACCGGACCATCGTGCTGCGCAAACGGTCCTGGGGACGGCACTGGATCCCGCTTTGGGCGGACGTGGCGCTGCATGTCTGGGATCTGGTGGTGGACATCCGCGGATCCGCTCTCTCCTGGCTGGTCCCGACACGTCGGCGGGGGGTGTTCCGCCGCGTCCCCGGACCGAAGATCGCACAGCTCGGCGCTGTCCTGGATCTGGCGCCGCCACCGACTCCGGTTGTCTGGACCGACGAAGTGGACCGGCGCCATATATATGACCTTCTGCCGGAGGACAGACCAATTATCGCATTGGCCCCGACCGCCAACTGGGGCCCCAAAGTCTGGCCCGCAGACCGGTTCGCGGCCGCCTTTCGCGGCGTCAGCGCCGCTCTGCTCCCCAACGCGATCGCGGTCGTGCTGGGGGGGCCGGGGCCGGCCGAACGAGCGATGGCCGAACCCTTGCTGACCGCGTTGCCGGAGGCCATCGACCTTGTCGGCACCGTGTCGTTGCCGCAAGCGGCGGCGGTGCTACAGCGGGCGGCCCTGTTCATCGGCAACGACTCGGGCCTGATGCACCTGTCGGCCGCGGCCGGAGCCCCCACCGTCGGTCTGTTCGGACCTACGGATTCCACCACCTACGCACCGGTTGGTCGATGCACGACCGCGGTCGTCGCTCCCTCCATGGATGCCATTCACGTCGATCAGGTCGTCGCGGCAGCCGCAACCCTGCTGGCCTGACCAATCTGCCGCCGCGATCGGGCCAGTCAGGAGAGTGGCCGCAAACTGGCAAAACGTGCGGAAGTCGCCCGAAACCGGCCTTGAAAGGCAAGAAATACCATTGTAAGGACGCATCGACTATCGGAGAAATCGCATGGCTTTCCGCGTTGTTCTCGCAACATTGGCGACGATGGCAGCTGTCGCTGTCCCCGGCTCGTCAGGACACGCCGCGGATCCCCAGGCCGAACGCGGCAAGTACCTGGTATCGATCGGCGGATGCAGCGATTGCCATACGCCGGGGAATTTCCTCGGGCACCGGGACATGAGCCGCTATCTCGGCGGCTCGGACGTCGGCTTCGGAATTCCCGGTCTTGGGGTGTTTGTCGGTTCCAATCTCACCCCCGACAACGAAACCGGCCTGGGCGGATGGACGGCGCAGCAGATTGTGACGGCGATCACCGCGGGGACCCGCCCGGATGGGCGGATGCTGGCGCCGGTCATGCCATGGCGCGATTTCGCGGCCCTGACGAAAGCTGATGCGCTGGCAATCGCGGCCTACCTGAAAAGCCTGCCGCCGGTCAGCCACAAGGTCCCCGGCCCGTTCGGCCCGAATGAACAGCCGGATGTCTTCGTCATGTCGGTGCAGCCTGGCTCCGCCTACATGCCCCCGAAAGCGCAGTAGACGGGAGCAGCACCCGGGGTTCGGCCCGACAATCGAGTCGCCGTCAATCGGGTCAGGGAAGTGCCGCCGGCCGCATCCCCCTTAAGATCGGCGGATCGATCGGCGGCTTATTTGCCGGCGGATCCTACGCCCGCGACAGCGCGCGTCAGGCAATCCAGCGTCTGCTCCACATCGCGCCCGCTGGTGTCGAGATGAACGTCGGCGCGCTTATAGAGTGCTTCCCGGCTGGCAAGTATCGCGCGCAGGTCGGCCATCGAACGCCGGTTGTCACGCATCGGTCGCAGATCACCCTGGTCGATGACCCGTTGCATGTGCTCTTCCGGCGCCGCCTTCACCCAGACCGTCAGGCAAGCCTCGAGCAAGCGGGAGAACGTGTCCGGCTCAGAGACGATCCCGCCACCCGCGGCGATCACCGCTTTCGGACAGGACGCGATCAGCCGGTCCAGCACGCCACGCTCCAGCCGCCGAAACCCGGCCTGGCCGTGCAGTTCCATGATCTCGCCCAGCCCGAGACCGGCGTCTCTCTCGATCTCCTGATCCAGTTCCAGGAACGGAATGGCCAGCCGGTCCGCCAGCCCCCTCCCCAAAGTGGACTTTCCGGCCCCGCGCAATCCGATCAGCGCGATACGGTCGCGAAAATCCGGCGCCCGGGTTGCCGGCGCCGGAACCGGTTCGGGGTCATCTTCCAGCAGCGCATGAAGGCTGACGTTGAGGGCCGCGGCCAACGCACGCAGCAGCAGGATCGACCCGTTGCCGGTGCCCGCCTCGACAGCCGAGATGTAGCGTTCCGACACCCCCGACTGCGCTGCGAGAATGCGCCGCGTCATGCCACGCCGAGCCCGCAGCAGCCGCATGCGCTGACCGAGCGCCTGGAGGAAGGTGCTGTCGCCGTCGGTCTGGATCATGCGTCGGCCGGCAGTCCCCAACGAGCCGGATGCCGGCCCGGGTGCGTCGGACAAATGGCACCCGCCTGGACGCCAGAAGGCGCGATGCGACACAATCCAATGATCAACCCACGATCGATCACATCGAACGTCCCGCGGCTGACCAATCCCATCTTCCGCGCATCATCCCAGCGAGGCAACCTTGGCTCGCCGCAAAGCGGACTGGATAGAGGAGCAACTCCGGCACAGACCGATCAAACCAATTCCTGAGGCCCGATGCGGGCTTTATTGTCGTGCATCATATCGCATGTTACCTCGCGGACCGGCAACATAGCGGCACAATCAATGTTCGAAGTCTTCTCCACGCCCCCCGCCGATCGCTTCTTCGAGGACTACAAGGTCGGCGCCACGTATGTGTGCGGCTCGTTCACCATGACCGAGGAAGAGATCATCGAGTTCGCCAGTCTGTACGATCCTCAGGTCATGCATGTCGATCCCGGTCTTGCCGCCGAGGGACCGTTCGGCGAGGTCATCGCCAGCGGATGGCATACCGTCGCGCGGACCATGCGACTCGTCGTCGACAATTTCCTGCCTCACAATGGCCTGGCCGCGCCAGGCATCAATGAACTGCGCTGGCCCCGCCCGGTTCGTCCCGGCGATACGCTGACCCTGCACGCCACGATCGAGGAGGCTCGGCGGTCGCGAACCAAGCCCGACCGCGGCCTGCTCCATATCCTGTTCGAGGTGCTCAATCAGAACGGCGAGGTCGTGATGAGCATGAAGCCGATGAACCTCGTGCGGGTGCGAAATCCGTCGAACTGACGACTTCAGGCGTGATGCGTGGGCACGGCGGTCGTATCGATCACCTGCAGACTGACGAGATTGGATACGTAGCGTCCGCCGGCGTGGTCACCCGGCACGATCAGGCGAAGCGCCCCGTCACTGCCGTTTGGCCCCAGTTGTCCCGCGGTGTCGGCATAGGCGACGAGATCCGGCTGATTGCCGAACGTCGGCGCGATCTCGCCCAGCGAAATCACCGCGCGATATCCGTCGCTGCCGGTCGCAACCACCGCGAAGCGCAGCAGATCGTTCTTGATCGAAGGGTCGGTGAGCAGGCCGGCGTCCTGGATCAGCGTCCACAACGAGACACCTGTATAGGTGTCCGTCGTCGGCGAAGAACCCGCCATATAGGTTGCCGTCTCCGTCGTTGACTGGTTCAGCGCCGACAGGGTCGCGGGTGTGACGATCGCCGGGTCCGCCACTGCCCCGGACAGACGTGCCGCCGGCGCTACGCCGCCGGGACCGACCGGCCCTGGCTCCGGCAGACTTCCCACCTGCAGGCTGACGAGGTCCGACACGTAGCGCCCGCCCGCGAGATCGCCCGGCACGACCATCCGCGCCAAGCCGTCGCTGGCATTGGGTCCGAGTTGCCCTTTGGTGTCGGCGTAAGCCACCATGACAGGCTGATTGCCGAACGACGGATCGATCTCTCCCAGCGAGAACACCGCCTTGTATCCGTCCGAACCGGTCGCGATCACGTACTTGCTGAGGATGTCGTTCTTGGCCGTGGTGGTTGTGACGCCACCGGCATCGGCCAGCAGGTTCCACAGGGTCGTCCCGGTATAGGTGTCTGTGACCGGGACGCCCGCAGTCTTGTACGTGGCCGTTTCGACCGCGACCGGACTTGTTGTTGGAAGGTTATAAATTCCCGGATCGCCGATCTGTCCGGTAACCAGGAGCGGCGAGAGCGAAAAGCCGAAATGCCCGAAAATGCCGCTTATGTCGTTCTCGATATCATATAACAACGGCAGCAAATCCTGCACCACTGAAGAGTGCTTCATCATTCCACCCCTGATCCGCTTGCGTTATTCCTGACTGGATATAGCAGCCGGGTTTGGCACGCAACGTCGCGGTCGCTGAACTTTCCGTGCCCGGGGATCGAGGTCGGTTCATCGCGATGTGCGGACCGGCGGTCCGGTGGCGGGGCGATCGGGCAATACAGTCACCGTCCATACTCGTTGCGCCGTTGGTCGTTCTTGGACCATTATAAGCGCGCAGTGACTTGCCTGGTGGCGTGCCGGTCGCAGTGCGGCAACCGGCGGATACCCCGAAGTCCGGGCGATCGGGCGGCTAGTCCTCAACGGGTCGCACAGACGCTCACGGGTATGCCTGTCCCTGTCGCGGCGCTCGCACCTTCGACGGACCCGGCCCTCCCCTGCCACCCCCGGCCACTGCGTTGAGGATGCGACGGCACATGCATCACGCCGCGACGTGCCACCGGAGAGCGCCCGGGCGCCATCGGCCTTGCCTCGGCCAGGACGTTTCCCTCCCGGACCAAAGACCGGCAGCGGCGCAAGCTACATCTGGGCGAACGCGCAGCCACCCTTGTCGATCGGACGGAACGCCTCCGCCGCCGGCACCGAACGCTTATGGGTATAGTAGTCCCACGGCTGCTTCGACTGTTCGGGAGACTTCACCTCGAACAGGTGCATGTCGTGGATCGCCCGCCCGTCCTTGCGCACCAGGCCCTTGCCGAACAGCGGGTCATCGGTCGACATCGCCTTCATCTGGTCGATCACGATCCGCCCGCTCAGCTTGGCCTTGTCCGGTCCGACCGCCAGACAGGCCTTCAGATAGTGCATGACCGCGGAGTATTGCGCGGCATGCACCGACCCCGGAACGTTCCCGGGCATCAACTTATCGAAACGTCTGGTGAAAGCCCGCGTGCCATCGTTCATGTTCCAGTAGAATGGCTCCGTCAGCAGCACGCCCTGAGCCGACGCCAGACCGACCCCGTGCACGTCGTGGATCAGGAACAGCAGCCCGGCGATCTTCTGACCGCCTTTCTGGATGCCGAACTCGGCGGACTGCTTGATGCAGTTCACCGTATCGTTGCCGCCGTTGGCGAAACCGATCACCTTGGCGCCGCTCGCCCGGGCCTGCACCAGATCGGACGAGAAATCGGTGGTGCCCGGGAACGGTGCCAGCGCCTGGCCCAGCACCTTGCCTCCCGCCGCCTTGACGAAGCTGGCCGCGTCGCTTTGCAGGGCATGGCCGAAAGCGTAGTCAGCCGTAATAAAAAACCAGGTGTCGCCACCTTCTTTCACCGTCGCATCCACGACGGCATGCGGCATCGACCAGGTGTCATACGCCCAGTGCAGGTGATTCGGTCCGCAATGACCGCCGGTGATGTCGGCCGAGGCTCCACCGGTGAAGATCGCCGCCTTGTCCTTGGCCTTCACCATGTCGCCGATGGCGAACGCAGCAGAAGACAGCGGCACATCGGTGATCAGGTCGACGCCCTGATTATCCAGCCAGTCGCCCGCGATACCGACCGCGACATCCGGCTTCAACTGCAGATCGGCAGAGACGAGTTCCACCTTGACGTCCGGATGCAGCGTCGCGAAGTCCTCGATCGCCAGCTTCGTTCCGGCCACCGATCCGGGACCGGTATTGGCGGCATAGACGCCGACCATGTCCGTCAATACGCCGATGCGGATAGGCCGAGACTGCGTCCACGCAGTCCGTGGCAGAGCCGCCGTCGCCAGGCCACCGACCAGCAGACCACGGCGACGCATGGATCGATCCATTATTTCCTCCCTGCTTGTTATTTTTTGTGGCGGGCAGAGTCTACCGGATCGCCGGAATCCGCAAGCGGCGGGACCAGGTCATCTTATGCGCGGCTTCAGGCCGGCGGCGGCAGGTGCCTGAGACACGGCGGTCTCGGGCGATGGGGCTGTGACAATATCCGCCACCGCCGGTTCAGGCTCCAGGCTCCAGGCTCCAGGCTCCAGGTGTTGAAGCTTCGCCCTGAAGCGCCGTCCTGAAGTGAACTCATGAACGAGACCGGGCGAGCGACGTCGCGAACCGGCAACGACCGCGAGGGCCGGCGCGACCCCCGCACACCCTTCTTGCGGCGGCGGGACCTCGTAGTCCCTCGCGCACCATCACGCCGACGCCCCTCGCCGGCCCCCGCCAAACCGCAATTCGCCGCTGGCCGAAGGGCCGTCGGTCTGTGGGGGACGGCGCCACGGGCGCGAACCCGGGACGCGGCTACAGGGCGCGCAGGAAGGCCACCAGATCGTGCTTTTCCTCTGAACTCAGCTTGTCTCCGAGAACCAGATTGAAGAACTCGACAGTATCGTCCAGTGTCAGAAGACGCCCGTCATGTAGATACGGCGGGTTGTCCTTGACGCCCCGCAACACGAACGTCTTGATGTTGCCATCCCCCACCTCCATCGCATTGTTGACAAGTTCGGGCTTGAAGAACCGCTCCGTTTTCAGGTCATGCATCAAGTTGTCTGTGTAATAGGGCGGCTGATGACAGCTGCCGCACTGCCCCTTGCCAAAGAACACATCCTGACCCCGCATCTCGGCCGCAGTCGCCTTGGCGGGATCAAGCTTGCCGAACAGGTCGAGCTTCGGCGCCGGTGGCAGATCCAGCATCTCCTCGAAGTCGGCCATGAAGTCGACCTGACTGCCGCGCTCGAGCGGATTGACCCCCTTCTTCGTCGCCGTGACGATGTCGCCGTCGAAATACGCCGTGCGCTGCTCGAACTCGGTAAAATCCTCCACCGTCTTCAGAGCGCGCTGCGAGCCGAACAGCCGCTGGATGTCAACCCCGCGCAACGAAACGGTTTTGAGACGGTGGCGGAACCACTGCGGGCGTGCATCGGGTGCCAGGTGGGTGGCGCCATTCTGGTGCCCGTTCGCATGGCAGTCGAAACACGCCGCCCCCTGACTGGCGACGGCCGATTTACGGTCGTCGGTGGCGTTGAACTGCTGCTCCGGAAACGGCGTCAGCAGCAGCCGCAGGCCCTCCAGCTGGCGCGGCGTCAAAATCCCGTTGAACATCTCGAAATAGTTTGTGAGCGACACCAGCTTGCCCTGCGAGACATCTCCCAGATCCGGGCGCTGCACCAGATACATCGCCGGTGGGAACGCCGCCAGGAACCGCTCGGGCAGATCGAAGTCGATGTCAAACCGCGTCAGGTCGCGACCATCCTGTTGTTTGATCGCATCGATCTCCTGCTGCGGAATGACGAAGCCGCCGGTCGCGTGGATGGGATGCGGCAGCGGAAGGAACCCCTTCGGCCACAAGCCCCTGTCCCGGACTTCATCGGATGTCATGGCCGCGAGCTGCTCCCACGTCGTGCCCTGCGGCAACTTGACGCGCACCCCCTCCTGCAACGGCTTGCCGTGCTCCAGGGTGATGCCCCGGGCCGGCCGATCACTGAGGTCGTAACGTTCCTGCAGCAGCGCCTGGTGTTCACGTTCGATGCCAGGCTTGGCCGCGATGTCCTGTGCCATTCGCGTAGCGAACGGCTGGTCGATGGCAATGGGTTGGTAGCTGGTCAGTCCGCGCGGGCCTTGGCCATATCCCTCGCTCCCCATCAGATAGGGATTGGGCGTGGCGGGCGGCGGCGCCTGTTGCGCACCGGCACCGGCGAAATGCAGCGCCACGCCAAGCAGCGACAATGCAGCCCTGATCAGGGTGCGTGTTGGGATCATCACATTTCCTCCCTCCGGCACAGGCGCCAGCCGCGCAGGTCGTCGGGAGCAGCCGCGGAAGTCGGATCCGAAAGAGCCGGCCGGCTGCTCCGATGCTCTGCATTCTGGCCGCTGAGTGTCCGCTACTTCGCGTCCGGGGCAAGCGATCTGACGCCAACGTGATCGGGCCTCGCCCGGAGACACGCGTTACCCGAAGAGGTCGCGGTGGGCCTGTTCCATCGCCGCGCCCGCCGATCCGGCCGGTATCCGGTAAAGTCGTTACCCTGGCACGCCTTTGCTTGTTGAGTACTCGAAATGCAGCGCCTGATCCGGATGCACGATCGGGAAGATCGCGTGCGCGGCGACCGCCGCCTCGCTGAACCCCTGCAGGATCAGCTTCAGCTTGCCGGGATAGGTCACAACGTCGCCGACGGCGAACACGCCGGGCAGACTGGTCTGGCAGGTCGCGGGGTCCACGGCCACATGGTGCGCCTGGCTTTGCAGCCCCCACGCGGTGATCGGACCGAGGTCCATCGAGAGGCCAAAGAACGGCAGCAGCACATCCGCCGGCAACGCCTTCACCGTCCCGTCCAGCGTCGCCACCTCCACCGCCGACAGCACGCCCGCGGAACCGGTCAGGCCGTGCAACTGATAAGGGATGACCATCTCGATCTCACCCTTTCGTGCGGCTTCATCCAGCTGAGCCGCACTTTCCGGCGCGGCCCGGAATTTCGGCCGGCGATGCACGACGGCAACCCGGGCCATGTCCTTCAACGCCAAAGCCCAGTCCACCGCGGAGTCGCCGCCCCCGGCGA
Source organism: Rhodopila sp. (assembly GCA_036398735.1). Classification (GTDB taxonomy): domain Bacteria; phylum Pseudomonadota; class Alphaproteobacteria; order Acetobacterales; family Acetobacteraceae; genus Rhodopila. The sequence goes on along the minus strand of DASWON010000508.1, from coordinate 1,606 downwards.
TGACGATACGCTTGCCGCGCAGATCCTCCCGCCGCCGCACATAATACTGCACCGCGCCGGTCGCCTCGTAGGCCGCCAGGTCCGCCAGCGGCGGGCGGTTCGGGCCGAACGCACCCGCCCCCGCGGCGACAACCACCGCCTTGGCGCGGATCGTGTCGCCACGGTCCGTGGTCAGCGTGAACGCGCCTTGCTCCCCGCTCAGGCTGTTGACCTGCCGCCCGAGCAGCCGCGGCGCCGCGAACGGGGCGATCTGCTGCTCCAGTTGCGTGATCAGCGCGCCCGCCTCGATCGCGGGGTGCGCCGGAATGTCATAGATCGGCTTTTCCGGATACAGCGCCGTGCATTGGCCCCCGACCTCGGCCAGGGCGTCGATCAGCACGCTGGACAACTTGAGCATGCCCAGTTCGAAAACCGCAAACAGGCCCACGGGACCGGCACCGACGATCGCGACGTCGGTTTCGATGTTCTGTGTCATGCCCGCCCTATACGTCGCTTTTTCGTTAGCACAAGCGTCATAACACCTCGGTGACGTCGGCTCGTATCCGACGAGGCGGTACCCCACTTGGTCGAAATGTGCACTTTTGAGCGACAATCTCCGCCGCCTGACCAACATTCCGACGGTAATCGCGCTCTGAAACAAACGATCGGCACACCCGCCCGGCGCACCTTTCCCGTGACCCGGTCGCTGACCGACCACACCGACACCCATCGCACGCGCGCCGACACCCAAGCAGCCGGCCGCACCGTGGTCGCCATTCCGGCACGCGATGAGGCTGAGCGGATCGGCCCCTGCCTGACTGCACTGCACGAGCAGGTGCAGCCGCCCGATGCCGTGGTCCTGCTGCTGAACAATTGTTCCGATACAACCGAAACCGTCGCCCGTGCCACGGCAGCGCGGCTGCGCTTCCCGCTCGAGGTGATCAGCCGGAACCTGTCGTCCAATGAGGCCAGTGCCGGCCACGCCAGGCGCCTGGCGATGGCGCTGGCCGCCGAACGCTGTGGGGCGGACGATGTGTTGCTGACCACCGACGCGGACTCGGTCGCACCGCCTGACTGGATCCAGCGCAATCTGGCGGCCATTCGCCATGGTGCCGACATCGTCTGCGGCCAGGCCGTGATAGATCCGCTGGAGGCGGCGATGATCCCGGCGCATCTGCATGCGGACGATGCGCGGGAATGCCGCCTGATCGCGCTGCTGGACGATCTTGCCTGGGCGCTCGATCCGGAGCCACACGACCCGCCGCTGCGCCATACCGAGGCGTCGGGAGCCAGCCTCGCGGTCCGGGTCCCCGCGTTCCACCGCGTGGGCGGCATCCCGGCCGTTGCGGCGGGCGAAGACCGGGCCTTTGTCAAAGCACTATGGATGATGGATGCACGGGTACGGCATGACGCTTCGATCCGGGTGACGGTCTCGGGGCGCATCGTCGGACGCGCACCGGGCGGCATGGCGGACGCGATCCGCCGCCGGATGGTACGACAGGACGAATTCTGCGACGACCTCGCGGAGCCGGCCGAGGATGGGTTCCGCCGCTTCGCCCTGCGCCGGCGCGTGCGGACGGCATGGCGAGGCGCGGCTGACCCGGCCTTGGCAGCCGCTCTTGCGGTG
>DASWON010000507.1:0-8404 GCA_036398735.1 Rhodopila sp. | reverse complement strand
CAGACCGGACAGGAAGCGCGCACGCTCTGCCTCGCTGCCGTCGGACGCCTGCAGGACCAGGCGATACCGACCGGTCCTTAAAGCTTCGCGCGCCTTCTCGTAACCTGCCACGGCCTGCCCGGCGCGTCGGGCAAGGCCGAGACATTCGCTGATTCGCCGGATCAGCGCCGTCTGCAGCATGACAGAAAGATCAGAGGGCACCGATACGGGGCCGCGCGCCGCTCGGGCAAATGCGCGTGCAAGGTGGCGGTAAGCTCCGTCGCCTTGCTTTTCCTTTTGCCGCCCACCTTCCTGGAGGCGACCTAACTCTAGCACATCCAAAGATGCGCTCAACCATAATCCCCGTCCAGGCAGCCTTGCAGCCAGGTCCGGAACAAGCTGCCGATCCGGCCCGACCACGAACCGGATCATCCGCTCCTTCGGCAGCCTCGCATGCGTGACCACACAGCGACGAAGCGGCCCGGTCTCCGGATCGACTTCGTCGTCGTCAGGCGCAGGGCCGTCATTCGCCTCGGCGGCGGGATCGGTCTCAGTCGTGGTCCGCCTCCTGCGCCGCGGCCGGCGCTTCTGCGCCATCGAACCAGTGCGCACGCGCATGCATGATCACTTCATTCGCCGTCGCCTCGTCCATCTTGTCGGCGCCGACAATTTCGATCAGTTCATCGGACGCGAGATCGCCGAGGTCGTCCAGCGTCTTGACGCCCTTTTCCCCGAGCGCCACCAGCATCTGTGGCGTCAGCACCTCGATCGCGGCGACGTCATCGCTCACGCCGAGTTCAACGCGCTTGTCGTTCAGCTCATTGTCACGCTGCGCCAGGAAACCTTCCGCGCGGCGAACCAGCTCCTCAGCCACACTCTCGTCGAAGCCCTCGATGGCCGCGACCTCCTCGATCGGCGTGAACGCCAGTTCCTCGACGGTGGTGAAGCCTTCAGTCACCAGCAGGCCGGCGATCATGTCGTCCACATCCAGTGCCTCGACGAACAGGCCGGACCGGCGACGGAACTCTTCCTGCCGGCGTTCGCTCTCCTCAGCCTCGGTCAGAATATCAATATCCCAGCGCGTCAGTTGCGAGGCGAGCCGCACGTTCTGACCGCGCCGGCCGATGGCCAGTGAAAGCTGCTCGTCCGGCACCACCACCTCGACGCGGCCGGCCTCTTCATCCAGCACCACCTTGGTCACCTCGGCCGGAGCAAGCGCGTTCACCACGAACGTCGCGGCCTGGCTGCTCCACGGGATGATGTCGATCTTCTCGCCTTGCAGCTCCTGGACCACGGCCTGGACGCGCGAGCCGCGCATACCAACGCAGGCGCCCACCGGATCGATCGAGCTGTCCCGGCTGATCACCGCCATCTTCGCGCGGCTGCCGGGGTCACGTGACACCGCCTTGATCTCGATGATGCCGTCGTAGATTTCCGGAACTTCCTGCGCGAACAGCTTGGCCAGGAACCCCGGATGCGTGCGCGACAGGAATATCTGCGGCCCGCGGGGTTCCTCCCGGACGTCATAGATGTAGGCGCGCACCCGGTCGCCGTTGCGAAAACTTTCGCGCGCGATAAGTTCGTCGCGCCGCAGCAGCGCCTCGGCCCGGCCGAGTTCAACCATCAGGTTGCCGTATTCGGTGCGCTTGACCACGCCGTTGATGATTTCGCCGACACGATCCTTGAATTCATCGTATTGGCGCTTGCGCTCGTATTCGCGAACCCGCTGAACGATGACCTGCTTGGCGGTTTGTGCGGCGATGCGGCCGAAATCAATGGGCGGCAGCGGATCAACCACGAAGTCGCCGACCTTCTTGTCGGGGAACAGCTTCGCGGCGTCGGCCTTGCTCATCTGAGTTTCTTCATTCTCGACCGTGTCGACGATCTCGGTCCAGCGCGAAAGCCGAACGTCGCCGGTCTTGCGGTCGATCGTGGCACGGATGTCCTTTTCATGCCCGTACTTGGCGCGGCCGGCCTTCTGAATGGCCTGTTCCATCGCCTCCAGCACTTCTTCGCGGTCGATATTTTTTTCCCGCGCGACAGCATCGGCGACCAGCAAAAGTTCGGGGCGGGCGATAGCGGTGTCCATGGCGACCTCTGTCTGTAATGTCCCGTCCGGAGCATTCCTGCGGCTCCAAACCGGATCAGTCGTTTTAGTTGGCCCGCAGCGGCGATGCCGTGGCTTCGATCAAGGCGTCCGTCAAGACCAGTTTCGCCCGCCTGATATCGGGATGGCGAATCGCAATCTCCTGACCGTCGTCCAGCCGGATCCGGGCCGCGGTCTCGTCCGCGCCAAGAACGATGCCGCTGAAGCGTTTGCGGCCGTTCTGCGGAAAGAAGGTTTCGACCCGAACCAGATGACCGGAGAACCGGTTCCAGTCCTTAATCCGTGTCAACGGCCGGTCAATCCCCGCGGAACTCACCTCCAGCGTCCAGGCCCCCGGGATCGGATCATTGACGTCGATCGCTGCGCTGACATCGTGGCTGATCGCCTCGCAATCGTCGACGGTGATCTGCGATCCGTCGGCACGGTCGGCCATGACCTGCACAGTCGGCCGTTCGCGCCCCAGAACGGCGACACGAACCAGTTCGTATCCCATCAATTCGAGGCGGGGCGCGATGATGGCCGCCAGCTTGCCTTCCAGGCCGATGCCTGCCGAAGCCGGGTTTGTGGGTTCGTTTCCGTCCAATGTGGGTCGCCCAAAACAAAAAGAGGCGGCCCGGTTGGGGCCACCCCCCGTACTACAGCGGAGAATGATTTAGTCACGAAGTAGCGCGCGCATCCCGCGATTGCAAGGCTTGGTACCTTGTTAACCTTTTTCCTGCATCATCGGGCCGCATGGAGCGGTCCGGCATGAAGCGGCTCGAGTGCCTTGACGGATTGCGAGGATTGCTCGCTCTCTACGTGCTGCTCGGTCATATGGCCCCGTTCGCGCCATTGCCGCGCTGGATGGAAAGCATCGTCTCGCATGGCGAAGCCGCTGTCGACGTGTTCTTCATCCTCAGCGGACTGGTCATTACCCAGTCGCTGCACCGCTTCCAGGGCAACACGGTCGGGTTTCTGCTGGCCCGCGGCGCCCGCATTTTCCCCGTGTTCCTCGCGATGTTCGCCTTGGCGATGCTGATCCAGCCGGCATCATGCGGCTTCGGCCACATGCCCTGGCTGACACCGGACAGCGTCGCCCGTGCGATCTGCGGCAGCGACTGGCCAAACTACTGGCCGATCGACGTCCTGACTCATCTGACAATGACCCATGGGCTGGTCCCGAACGGCATTCTGCCCCACGTCTGGATCAGCTTTCTTGGTTCTTCCTGGAGCCTCTCGACCGAGTGGCAATTCTACATTCTGGCGCTGATCGTTCTCGGCGCATGCGCCGGCCGGATCCTCGGCGCACGCGCCGGCCGGGGCCTCGGCGCACGCGTCGGCCGGGTTCCCGGCGCAGAAGCCGGCGGGGGCCTCGGCGCACGTGCGGGCTGGAGCAGTACCGCCGCAACAGACGGCAACCGGCTGGCATGCATCCTGATGCTGGTGGCCGTCGCCGGCGTGGTGTGGAATTGGCTGGTGCCGGAAAGCTGGCAATTCAGCCGGGCGTTCCTGGGGAACAAGGGGCATTTCTTTGCGCTGGGGGTCGCAAGTGTGGCGGTGGTGCGAGAGCAACGCGGCGCATGGCCGATTTATGGCGTGGCACTCGCGATGACCCTGCTGATCTGTGCCGCCCAGCAGTCATTCGGCAAGATGCTGCCGCCCGTCGTCTGGACGCTGTGCTTGGCCGCGCAGCTTCGACCCGACATGGCGGGGTTGTATCCTGTGTCATGGCTCCTGCGGCATCCAGGCGCGCAATATTTCGGCGCCATCTCTTATTGCGTGTACCTGACCAACGAACCGATCCACAAGATCCTGGCCACCGGACTGAGCCGCCTCGCGGATAGCGACGCAGCGGCATTCACGGTCGTTTGGCTGCCAGCGGCATTTCTGCTGCCGCTGCTCGCTTCGGATTGGTTACACCGGCACGTGGAAATCCCGGCGCAACGATGGGGACGCGCCAGTGCCTTGGCGTGGCCGGGCGCGCACGTCCGGATCACCCGCGATTAGCTGATACCGGTAGCGGGGTGTCAGTTAGCGGGATGTCAGTTACCGGGGGTGTCGGTGGCGGCTTCGGTGACGGAGGCTCGGCACAACGAAGGTTCGGCCCAACGAAGGCTCGTCGCAGCGAAGGCTCGGCAAGGCGGCCACCGACGGGGCGCCACGGCAGCGGTGCCAGGGAAAGGGTGCCAGGGAATGGGTGCCAGGGAATGGGTGCCAGGGAATGGGTGACTGTGCAGGGCAGCGGACGCGGGCTATAGGAGCGAGTAATGAAACCTCCTCATGGCAATGGCCCCGGTGGGTCCGCCCGCCCCCCCGCTGATCGTGGTCCCTATCGCGGTCCTGGCGGACATGCGCCCCGGGCGCCGGGCCATGCCGGAAGCGGGGGCCAGCGCTCCGAAACGCGTTCCGGGTATGGCGGCGGCAAGGCGGGCGATGCAGCCCATCGCGATCACGCGAAGCCCCGTCACGAGGGCCCGCGACCAGGCGGACCGCGTCATGATGCCGCACGGACCGCCGGCAAGCCCGCCCCGCACGGCAGCGGCCCAAGGGGGGACACGCAGTCGCGCGGGGAGTCTCAGTCGCGTGGGGAAGCTCAGTCGCGGGCTGGCCTGCACACAGGCTCGCAGCGGTTTTCCGCCGCGGCACCACGGCATCGGGAATTTGACGCGCCTCGCCACACGCCGGACGCTCCGAAAGGGACGGTATGGCTGTACGGCCATCACGCCGTTGCGGCCGCGCTGGCCAATCCGAACCGTCGCCTGCGGCGCCTGCTGCTGACCGAGGAAGGTGAGGCCGCCATCGCCAAGTTGCTGCCCCCGCCCTGGGCCGTCGCACCGGAACGGGTCGATCGGGGACGCCTCGATCACCTGCTCGGGCGCGACGTGGTGCATCAGGGCGCGGCGCTGCTGGCCGACCCGCTGGCACCGCCGAGCCTGCAATCGGTGCTGGAAAAATCAGGTGCGATCGTGGTGCTGGACCAGGTGACCGATCCACGCAACGTCGGGGCCATCATGCGATCGGCGGCGGCGTTCGGAGCGGCTGCACTGATCACCCAGGACCGCAATGCGCCGGAAGAAACCGGGGCTCTCGCCAAGGCCGCCTCGGGTGCGCTGGAGAAACTGCCGCTGCTGCGGGCGGTCAACATCGCCCGGACCATTATCGCGCTGAAGGCCGCGAACGTCTGGTGCATCGGCCTCGACGCCGCCGGCAAACCGTTGTCCGGCCCCGCCTTCGCCGACCGCCGGGTCGCTCTGGTGCTGGGTGCCGAGGGCGAGGGCCTGCGCCGCCTGACCCGCGAAACCTGTGACGAGATCGCCGGGCTGGCGATCGAGGGGGCTGTCGAAAGCCTCAACGTCTCGGCCGCCGCAGCGATCGCTCTCTACGAGCTATCGAGGCACTGATGGCGTTCGATCCGCTCCCGGCGGCGCGGATGTTACAGAAAATCCGGCGGGATCGGGTTCCCGTCGCGCCGTTGCCGGGTGGGATCGCGCCGACAACCGAGGCCGAGGGCGCCGCGGTGCAGGCCGCGCTGGCCGGCCTCGCAGGGGCGGTGCCTCCCGCCGGGTTCAAGATCGGCGCCACCGGCAAGCGCATGCAGGTATACCTGGGGGTGAATGCCCCCGTCGCCGGATTCATGCGCGAAGCGGATGTCCACCACACCCACGCCTCCCTCCGGTTCGGCGATTTCATCCGCCCGGGGGTCGAATGCGAGGTCGCGGTGCGACTGGCGCGCGATCTGCCGTTCGGACCATGCTCGATGGCCGAGGCTCTGGCCGCGGTTGGCGAATTTTTTGCCGGGATCGAGATCGTCGAGAACCGCTACGGCGATCTGACGGAGCTTGGGACGCCGACGCTGCTCGCCGATCAGATGTATCACTGCGCGGCGGTCATCGGTGACCGCCACGACATCGACTGGCGCGGGTTGGAGATCGGGATGCTGCGCGGTCGCATCTCCCTGGACGACGGCACCGCTGACGAGGGCGTGACGTCGGACCTGCTGGGACATCCGTTGAACGGACTGGCGTGGCTCGTGGGATCCGCGGAAGCGGCGGCGTTTGGCGGTCTCAAGGCGGGTCAGGTGGTGATGCTGGGCAGCGTTACCCCGCCGGTCTGGTTGAACGGGCCGGCCACCGTTACCGTCGCCTTCCCGCCGCTGCCAGCCGTGACGCTCCGGCTGGAATGATTGCGGCGCCATGGCATGCGTTCCGCCGTCGGCGTCCGATCCCGCCCATCGGCTGCGGTCGGGGCGAGCACGGCGCGGGTCATCCGCAGCACCGGTTTGTGGCCCCCTGCCGGCAGGCTCCCGCGAGCCGGGATGGCTCCCCCGGCGCATGGCCCCCGGGTCGGCATCCGGCGAGATGCCGGTCGGGGCCAGCCCGTACGCCATAGGCGGCGGCGAATGGTGTGGCAGTTGCACCCGAGCGCGATGAGATAAAGCCGGGCAGCCATCTGTTGCCAGGCAGCCATCTGTTTAAGTATTCGGCCCTTGCCCGGGGGCGGCATGAGTTGACGGGGCCCCATTGGCCGTGGAACTTCACTGCGACCCGTGACGGACGCGGTTTCATCTGGCATGACTTGACAGGTCCCAAGCGCCCCTGGAACCGGCCAGTTCGGCCAGCATTTCCCACGGCCAGCATTTCCCGCGTCCGGAACGCCACGTGGCCAAAAACGATTGGGGTGGCCCCCGGCTCACCAGCGGCGCGATTGCGCTTCTGCCTGACTTTTGCCGGCCACCGTGTTCAATCTTTTGCCGGCTGCCGTGTTCGATCGAAGTTCTGGGCGGCCCGACTGGGCAATGACGCAGGGGCGGTGGCCGGCAGGAGTCAGGCTCAAAGCGGTCCGGCCCCCGCTGCGTGCCACCCACCGAGACGAGGCCGACCGGGGCCTGCAACCGACGGCAACGCTGCACGGCAGCCGCAGGGATCAGGCTGGAACGCCCCGCCGAAAGCGGGATAGCCCGTCAAATCGGCGGCAGATGACGATGCTCGGTATGCACCATGGCGGAGAGGCTGCGTCCCGCGCGTTGCCACAGATCACGGACCAGATCCGCAATCTCACGTGCAATCAGCCGGTTACCTTCGATGGACAGTTCCATCGCATCTGCGCAACTCGTCCAGAAATCGGGTTCGTGCATGTTGGCGGCCCTTTCGATCCAAATCGGAAAGGACGCTTCCACCCGTGTTGCAGTGCAACATAGGATAGTACCACAGGCACTTCAAACGAAAACCGGCCCCGAGGCAGGCTCAACCCGGCATTCTTGCAAAGATCTGGGGCCCGTCGATCTTTGCCCAGGGCATCGCGCTGTCACAGAAGATCTGCACCGCGGGCTGCACCCAGTCGGGGTCGTCCAGCGTTCCCACCGTCACCATCGTCAACCCGGGCATCACATCGGCGGATTGCGTTACCGTCGAACCGCATACCGGGCAAAATTCGCGATGCGTCGCACTGCCGCTGTCACCGACCGCGTCAAAGCGGGTGACGGGGCCGCTCACCGTCAGACTGGCGGCGGGTACCGCGACAACCGTTGCGAACGCGCTGCCGGTGCTTTTCTGGCATGTCTCGCAGTGGCAGATGCCGGCGAACACCGGTTCGGCGGTGGAGGCATAGGTGACTTTGCCGCAGCGGCAGCTTCCCGTGATCTCTGGCATCGTGCGCTCTCCCGTTTATTGGTCTTGAGCGAGAGACTGACACGGGCGCTTCGCCATTTCCAGAACCTGGCGACGCTTCACACAAGTTTGGCTTCGAACGGCGGCAGCAAGTCCGGGGCCTCGAATTCGATGACCCAAAGATCCGGATCGAACTTCACCTGTCGCGCGATATAGGCGTCCGCGGTGGCATCGTCGACGGGTCCCGGCCCGGTGGCGCGCATCCAGGCGAGTTCGCCCTCTCCTGAGCGAAGCTGGGAGAGTACGGACACTTCCTTGTCGTTGCGCAGTACAACGAGCACGCCACCGGCGTCCGGATCGCCCTTGCGGACGACCGTGCCATAGCGGCCATCGGCGTTGCCCATCCGCAACGCCATGCTGACCCAGATCCCCGCCTTGATGCGGGGTTCGGTCATCTGCCGATGATGCGGCGCGCGATCGCCATGCGGTGCACCTCGGACGGCCCCTCGTAGACCCGCATGGTGCGAACCTTCTGTGCCATCAGCTGCAATGGCAGTTCCTTGGCGACACCCATGGCGCCGAAGGTCTGCATGGCGTGGTCGACCACCTCGGTCGCCATCTCGGTGGCGAAGAGCTTCACCATCGAAGCCTCGGTGCGGACGTCCTTGCCGGCGTCGGCCTTGGTCGCCGCATCGTAGACCATCAGGCGGCAGGCGTGGATTTTCGTGGCGGC
>DASWON010000506.1:0-2469 GCA_036398735.1 Rhodopila sp. | reverse complement strand
TGCGGTGCTCGCCGCGCATCCGGGACTGGCCGGCATTGCCGAGGCGATCACGTTTCACGACAGCGGCCTGGGGTTTGCGGCCGTTACCGCGCTGCCAGCGGACGCGCTGGATGCGCTGATGCTGGACCAGGCCACCGATGCCCAGCATGCGGCGGGCACCTGCCGCATGACCGCGTACGAAGAGCCGCGCGGCGTGGTCGATCCCGATCTGCGGGTAAAGGGCATCGCCGGGCTGCGCGTGGCCGACGCCTCGATCATGCCGGCCGACTGCCGCGCCAACACGCATTTCACCTGCGTGACGATTGGCACGATTGCAGCGCAGCGCATCGCGCAGGCCAAGCCGGGGTAGCAGCTTCAGCGTCGAACGCTCGATGCGACTTCGGTCGTGACAATTGAGTCCTCATCCGGCTGCGCTATCGGCGATCGACACCTCGCGGAGGTCCAAAGCAGTCATTTTGCGTCGCCCGAAGTCGTGTCGCGACCGGGCCCGCCGGACGCCGAAACTTGCACGCACGCCGAACAGCCGGCACGGTCTCCAAAACACCAAGGAGGAACCGGATGTCCATGGCTGACGAACCAACCGACGCGCGTGACCACGACGACCCGGTCGTGGCAAGGTCGGCTATCCGCAAGGTGGTGCTGCGGCTCGTCCCGATCTTCCTGCTGTGCAACTTTGCCAACTATCTTGACCGGACGAATGTCGGCTTCGCCGGACTGACGATGAACCGCGACCTGCATTTCGATGCCACCGCATTCGGCATCGGCGCCGGCATTTTCTCCCTTGGCTACTTCGTGTTTCAGATCCCCAGCAGCGTCATGGCGGAGAAGGTCGGGGCCCGGCTGTGGGTGGCGATCATGATGATGACGTGGGGCGTCATCTCGGCGCTAAACGCGCTGATATGGAGCGAAACGAGCTTCTACGCGGTGCGCTTCTTCCTTGGGGCGGCTGAGGCCGGTTTCGCGCCGGCCATGATCGTCTATTTCAGTGCCTGGGTGCCGCGCCCGCAACGAGCCCGCATGCTCGCACTCGCCGGCACCGCCTCGATCCTGTCCGCGCTGATCGGCTCGCCGCTGTCCGGCTGGCTGCTCGACACGCTGCACAACGTGGCCGGCATCGCGGGATGGCGGTGGCTGTTCGGCGTCGAATCGCTGCCCGCGATCGCGATGGGCATCGTGGTCGCCGTGCTGCTCGGCTCCCAGCCGGAAGCGGCCCATTGGCTGACGCCGGCGGAGCGGAACTGGCTCGTTCGCACAATGGCGGAGGAACGCGTCGAGCGCGAGGCAGACGGGCGCTACAGCCTGGGTCAGGCGCTGGCCCATCCGCGCGTTCTGCTGCTGGCCGCAACGTACTTCTTCATGATCCTGAGCCTGGCCGGCACCAGCATGTGGATGCCGCTGATGATCAAGCAGTTCGGGATGAGCAACACACAAGTCGGCTGGGCGCTGCTGGTGCCCAATGCGATCGCCGTTATCGGACTGCAACTGTGGACGCGTCACTCGGACAAGACCAATGAGCGCACCTGGCACGTCGTCGCCGCATGCGTGCTCGTTGCGCTCGGTGTCGTGCTGAGCGCGAACCGGGCCTCGCCCGTCGTGGCGCTGGCCGGTATGACCTGCATCATCATGGGTTCATGGTCGGCCATCGCCGTCTTCTGGACGCAGCCGACGGCGTTCCTGACCGGGGTCGCCGCGGCGGGTGCGATCGCGCTGATCAACTCGGTCGGCAATCTCAGCGGCTTTGTCGGGCCCTACGTGATCGGACTGGTACACGATCGAACCGGATCGTTCACCGGCAGCCTGTACGGCCTTGCCGGCTCCAGTCTTATCGCTGCTTTGCTGGTCGCAGGCCTCGCGGTACGCGACCGTCGGCCGCTCGGGATACTGCAGCAAGCGGCGAAGTCCTGAGGTCGCCCCGTCCGGGAAAGGTGCGGCGCCCGCCGGACAGAGATGGACACCGGGCCGGCGGCAGATGATGTCGCCGGCGTGCGCGTGATGGCTGAAGCAGGTGGTGGCTGAACCAGATCCCGATAATGCCTGACGCAGCGCTATAACCGGCGCGGTGACGACGGGCGCGATGACAACGGGCGCGATGACAACGGGCGCCGCGCGGGCCCGCGTGGCGATGCGGGCGAAGGGGAGCACGACGGGCGAACAGCCCCGCCCGAGCGCGCTGCCGCTCTCGACGGGCGCTACCTCGGAACCACGCGCAGCCAGCTCAGCCCCATCGCCACCCCGGCGAATCCCGCAGCCATGCCCAGCGCGATATGGGTCGCGTGCACGATCGAGCCGGACTCCCCATGGGTCAGCCCCAGAACCACCGCGACCAGCGCGCTGCCCGTCGTTTGCCCGACCAGCCGCGACGTCGACAGCATGCCGCTGCCCGCCCCGGCCCGGTCCGGCGGCGCACTGCCGATCAGCAGCCGGTTGTTGGGGGACTGGAACAGGCCGAACCCGATGCCGCACAAAGCC